>DAIRGH010000180.1:0-3145 GCA_036794585.1 Solirubrobacterales bacterium
TGAGCGCCACGCCGCTGCCGGCGCCGGCCTGCACGCGCCCGCGCCGCGTCTGGCGCTGCACCCGCAGGCTCGCCACCGACGGCGAGAGCAGCTCGGCGACCTCTGAGACCGCGCGCGAGTATGCGTCCAGGGCCTCGGCGTCGGGCGCGTCGTCGATCGGCACGTCGAACGCGGACGGCGTCGGCTCGCGGGAGGGCGCGGAGCCCTCGATCAGCCGCAGACGAGTCATCGCGTTTCAGGTTAGGCGATCGCGTTCACCAGCTCGCGAGCAGGCTCGACCGCCTCCGGCGGGAGCCAGTGTCCGGCCTCGGTCTCCAGGTAGGCGACCTCCAGGCCCGCGCCGCTCAGCAGCTCGTGCGCGCTGCGGGCGAACTCGACCGAGATCACCGGGTCGTTGGCGCCGTGGTGGATGAAGGTCCGCAGGCTCTCGCGTCCCGCGAGCTCCGGGTCCCAGCCCTCGACCGTGGGCACGAAGCCGCTGAACGCGACCAGCCCCGCCGGCGACGGGCGGCCCGGCCCGAGCGCGACCGCGTAGGACATCACCGCGCCCATCGAGAAGCCGCCGATCGCAACCCGGTCCCAGCCGATCCCGCGCTCGGCGAGCAGGGTGTCGGCAAACGAGGTCAGCAGCGCGTAGCTGTGGGCGAAGGTGGGCGGATCGGGATAGCCGACCCGAGGGACCAGGTACCAGTGCCGGCCCCCGGGCGGCACGTTGGTGAGCGGCGCGCCCGTGGTCACCCCGAGCAGCCGCCGCTCGGGGTCGAGCTCGTCGAGCAGCCCGAAGAGGTCGTTCTCGTCGGTGCCGCGACCGTGGTTGAGGATCAGCGCGCCGGTGTGCTCGCCCGCCGGCTCACGGAGCCGGTGGACGAGACCGCCCGGCGGCGGAGCCGGGCTCAAGCTCTGGCGGCCACCCGCGGGTTTGTGACCGGGGTGAGCTGAGCCTCGATCTCCTCGCGCCGGTCCTCGAGGAACGGCGGCAGGATCAGCTGCTCGCCCAGGTGCTCGGGGTCCTCGTCGACGCCGAAGCCGGGCCCGAGCGTGGCGATCTCGAACAGGACGCCGCTGGGCTCGCGGAAGTAGATCGAGCGAAACCAGAATCGGTCGATCACCGGGGTCGGGTGGGCGCCACCCGCGATCGCGCGCTCGCGCCAGGCCAGGTGCGCGTCCATCTCCGAGGCCCAGGCGATGTGGTGAACGGTGCCGGCGCCCTGCAGGCCGGCGGCCTCGGGTGCCAGGTCGTAATGCCAGGTGCCGCCGCGGCGCGCGCCACGCGCCTCCCAGCCGTCGTCGCGGCGCTCGAAGTCGAGCGTCTCGAGCAGGTTCACGCTGACCTCAGGGTCGAGCGTGTACGCGCGGGCGAAGTCGAAGCCCTGAAGCGCCATCTCCTTGGGCACCTCGGGGTGGTCGGCGATCAGCGGGTCGTCGGCGGTCTCGACCACGACCAGCTCGTGCTCGAGGCCCTCGGGATCGGCGAAGCGCAGCCGCTCGCCGTCGCGCTCGCTCGGGCGCCCGGCGACGCGCAGCCGCTCGGCCCAGAAGTCGAGCGCCTCGGTCGATCCGATCCGCCAGCCGATCCGGTGCACCATCCCCGCCCCGGCGCGCCCGCGCGGCGCGCCCGGAAACTCGAAGAAGGTGAGGTCGGAGCCCGGATCGCCCTGCTCGTCGGCGTAGAAGAGGTGATAGACGCTCGGCTCGTCCTGGTTGACCGTCTTCTTGACCAGCCGCAGGCCCATCGTGTCGGCGTAGAAGTCGACGTTTGCCTGCGCGTCGGCGGTGATCGCGGTGATGTGGTGGATGCCCTCGAGCTTCATCTTGCCTCTCGCTTTCGCCCCGGAAGGATATTTGCGCGCTCAACTATATCAGATAGTTGCGCCTGCAAGCACTGCTACCCTCGATGGGTGGCCACTACTCCCGCCTCCGGCTCCCTCCTCTCCCCCCGCGAGCTCGCTGCGTGGCGGGGGATGCTCGAGACCCACAGCCGCTTGATCGCCCGCCTCGACGGCGAGCTCGAGCTCGAGCACGGAATCCCGCTGAGCGCGTACGAGGTGCTGATGTATCTCGGCGACGCCGGCGGCAAGCTGCGGATGGGCGAGCTTGCCGACCGCCTGCTGCTGAGCCGGAGCGGTATCACCCGCTTGGTCGACCGCCTCGAACGCCAGGGGCTGGTCGAGCGTCGTCGCTGCAGCGACGACGGCCGCGGCTTCCACGCGGTGCTCACCGATGCGGGGCGGCGCAAGCTCGACGCGTGCCGCCCGGCCCACCTCGCCGGCGTCCGCGAGCACTTCCTCACCAAGCTCGAGCCCGGCGAGCTCGACTCGCTCGCCGACCTCTGGGCGCGCCTGCTCGTCGAAGACGAGTCGAAAGAATTGGACGAAGCGGCTCGCTGACGGCCGCTACGCTCGACCGCATGACCAGCGAAGCCACTCAGCCGGCCGGCGCCGCCATCGACCGCGACCACATCACCCGGCTGACCGAGCGCGAGCTCGAAAAGCTCGCCGAGCGCACCCCGGCCTCCAAGCAGCGCTACGAGCGCGGCGTCCGCGTGATGCCCGGCGGCGTGCCCTCCTCCTTTCAGGAGAACGACCCGTGGCCCGTCTACCTCGAGCGCGGCGAGGGTGCGCGTGTGTGGGACGTCGACGGCCACGAGTACGTCGACTTTCACAACGGCTTCGGGGTGATGGCGATCGGCCATGCCAACCCAACGGTCAGCGCCGCGGTCAAGGCGCGCATCGACCTCGGAACCCACTTTGCCGCGCCCACCGACGGCTCGATCGCCGTCGCCGAGGAGCTCGCCGGCCGCTTCGGCCTGCCGCAGTGGCGGTTCACCAACTCCGGCACCGAGTCGACCATGGACGCGGTCCACCTCGCCCGCGGGGTCACGGGGCGCGACCTGATGCTCAAGATCGAGGGCTCCTACCACGGCCACCACGACGCGGTGATGGTCTCGGTCTACCCGCCGCTCGAGGCGCTCGGCGAGCGCGACGACCCGGTCTCGGTCCCCTACGGCGAGGGCTACCCGCGCGCGCTCACCGAGCTCACCCGAGCCGTCCCGTTCAACGACGCCGACGCGCTCGAGGCGGTGCTCGACAAGCTCGACGGCCAGGTCGCCGGGCTGATCATGGAGCCGGCGATGATGAACATCAAC
>DAIRGH010000086.1:0-12708 GCA_036794585.1 Solirubrobacterales bacterium
TGCCGCCGGCCGGTGCCGGTGCGCTCGCCGTCGCCGGCGTCCTCGTCGGTGGCACCCTCCTCGTCGCCCGCCTCGTCCTCGTCCTCGGTCTCGTCCTCGTCCTCGGCGGCGCGCTCTTCCTCTTCCTCGCGCGACGCGGCCTCGATCTCGGCCTCGATCTCGTCGCGCAGGTCGACCTCGCCGCCGTCCTCCTCGTCGGAGTCGAGCTCGTGGCGGCGGCGAAACTCGCGCAGCTCGTTGGTCGAGACCTCGAGCTGGTGCGCGATCCAGGCGTCGGTGCGACCCTGGCGGACCCAGGAGCGGATCTGGTTGAGCTGTGAGCGCAGCGGCTTAGCCATGCGAGCGGGCGATACTAGTCGACCCCAGTGGCCGGCCCGGGGCCGATGCAGCACGCCGCCCATGTGTCGCCAATGGGGTCGAAACCGGATACTCTGGACGGACGTTGTAAAGATCGGGTGAGGGTCACCGGGGGGTGCCTCTCGGCCGCAGCTCGAATGGAGGCGAGATGCTGGTCCTAACGCGCAAAACCAACCAGAGCATCATGATCGGCGACGACATCGAAGTCACCGTGTTGGCGGTTTCGCGGGACAAGATCAGGCTCGGCATCACCGCGCCGCGCGACGTCCCGGTGTTCCGCAAGGAGGTCTACCTGTCGATCAAGGGCGACGGAGAGGTGAAGGTCGCCGAAGGCGAAGGCGAGTAAGCGCTCATCGTTTGCTAAGTGAACGTTTGTACGCGTGCGTGCACTTGATAGGCTCGCCGGTCAGATGCCGGGGGATATGCGCATGCATCAGGGCCTCGATCAGTTCGAGGTCGCGTTCGAGCAGGAGGCCGCGCTCGAGCGTCGCCGGCGTCAGCAACTGCGCCAGCGCGCCGCCCAGCGCTCGCGGGCCCGCTACATCCACGCGACCGAGAAGCGCGGCAACGTCGGCTTCGGCGTGCTGCTCGTCGCGCTCACGCTCACCGTCATCGTCGTCACCGTGGTGATGTTCGAGACGCTCGCCTGGTTGATGGGCTAAGTCCCGCAGGCGCTCCACAGTCCTCGTCCCGCGGCGCCGGCGCGGCGCTCGAGCCGCTCGAACAGGTCGGCGAAGCGGTCGTTGGGGGCGATCGTCAGAGTGGTCGCATAGCCGCGGCGTACCAGCTCGGCGTTGACGAACCGGTCGCCTAGATAGACGTATGCGAGCAGGCGGTCGTAGGGGTCGCGGCGCTCGACCCCGAAGACGAGCCGGACCCGCTCGCCCTCGACCAGGCTCTCGTTGAAGTCGCCGGCCTCGAGGCCGAAGCACTCGACCGGCTCGCCCGGCTTGACCGACTCGGGCGTGTCGACGCCGATGTAGCGCACGTCTTCGGTGACGCCGTCGAGCGTGACCTCGACCGTGTCGCCGTCGACGACGCGCGTCACCTCGACCACGGCGCTCCTCGGGCCACCCTCGGCGTCGCCGCCCTCGTCCTCGCTGCGGTCGCAGCCGCCGCTGATCAGGACCGCGATGAGGACCGCAAACAGCGCGAGAGCGCCGAGGCCGGGAGCGCGAGGAGCGGGTGACACGGGGGGAAAGTGTCGCCCACGCTCCGAGGCTCCCGGCCTCGGCGCACGATTTCTTGACCGCTCAGCGCGTGACGGGGCGCGTTTCGGCCGCGGTCCGTACCTCGTGGTCCCGCGCGTACGCCTCGTCCTCCTCGGCCGCGGCTTCGCGACCAACCCGGTCGACCCTGCGGTGATAGCGCTCGCCGGCCTTGCCTCCGGCCATCGCCGCGAGCAGGGTGCCGATCAGGACCGCGGCGAGCACGATCACGCCGCCCGCGGTTAGATCGCCCTCGTCGACCGGGATCCGCGGCAGATCCAGGCCGGCGAACAGGTTGTACTCCTCGCCTGCGATCAGGCCGATAATCGCGAGCACGACGACGACGAAGATGCTCCAGGCCCATACCCCGAGGCCCTGGCGACCGCCGTCGAAACGCGACATCCGCCCGGCGACGTAGCCGCCCGCGAAGTAGGCGAGCAGCGCCACGGCCAGGATCAGGATCACGCCGGCGAACCCGACCGTGTCGGCGTTGTTCGCCGCCTCACCGACGGTCTCGAATTCCGACAGCGCCAGCGCCGTCCCTGCAGCACTGAGAAAGGCGGTCAGCAGCGCCCCGAGCCCGACGGCGACCAGCCACCCGAAGAAGGCGGCTCCCCAATTGATCCCCCCGAACTCGTCCCGCTGGCGCGCTCCCGCGTAGCTGACCATGTTGTGGCACGCCTCCCTGGCCTCGACTGCATCCCTTTCGAGAGGCTCAGTACCCGCATCGGCGCGCTGCCGATGAAGTTCACGTTAAGGACCGGAACTACGGGATACGGCGCACGCTGTTGAGCATGATCTCCTTGATCTGCTCGATGATCTCCTGGGCCTCGGAGTGGCCGCGCTGCCAGACGTTGCGGCCGTAGATGACGCCCGAGCCGCCGGCCTCCATGATCATCCGGGTCTGGCCGAGAAGCTGGTCGTCGTCGATCTTCGAGCCGCCCGACAGCACCACGAGGGAGCGCCCCGCCGACTCGACCACCTGACGTACCGCCTCTTCCTGTGAGACGTCCAGCTCGTTGTAGGGGGCGGGGGCGTCCTTGTCCTTCTCGGGGTCGATCTTCGGCATGTTGAGCTTGACCACGTCGGCGCCCATCTCCATCGCCAGCCGGGCGGCGTAGTCGATCGCGTAGAAGCTGTTCTGCCCGCCCTTCTTCTCGATCGCCGAGCCGCGCGGGTAGGCCCAGATCACGAGCGGCATCCCGTAGCGGTCGCAGTCCTCGCGAACGCCCTGGAGCTGGCGCAGGTCGTCGTCCTGGCGCGGCGAGCCGACGTAGAGGGTGTAGCCGACGGCGTCGGCGCCCAGCCTGACGGCGTCCTCGACCGACGCGTTGGTGGGCGAGAAGGCCTCGTCGGAGGGCGGGACGTCGGTCTTGGCGTTGACCTTGAGCAGCAGCGGCACCTGGCCGGCGTAGTCGGGGTAGTACTTGGAGGCGAGCCCGATCTGGCAAGCGATCGCCGAGTAGCCCGCCTCGGCGGCGAGGCGGAACTGATACTCGGGGTCCTTGGAGGCCGGATTGGGGAAGAAGTCGCGCGGGCCGTGCTCGATGCCCTGGTCGATCGGCAGCAGCAGCAGCGTCCCGTGACCCGGCCCGAACTCGAACAACAGGCGGCGCAGACGGGTGCGCTTGCCAGGGGTGAGGGTGGCGAGAAGGGACTTCTGCTCGATGGCGCTACTTACTTCCATGCCTGCCTTATTAGTCGCTGTCTAGGTCTGAGTGTATGTTCGCACTCTTGCTGGCCCACAGCTTCAACGGCCCGCCGTTCACGGTCGGGATCGAAGAGGAGCTGATGATCCTCGACCCGGACGGGTGGGATCTCGCGCAGGCGATCAACACGATCCTCGACGACCTGCCGCCGGATCTCCAGGGTCATGTGCACCCGGAGCTGTTTCAGTCGGTGCTCGAGATCGCGACGCCGCCGTGCGACGGCCTTCACACCGCCGGCCTCGAGCTGACCCGGATGCGCACCCGCCTGGAGGAGGTCGCCGACGCGCATGACCTCCGCATCGCCGCCGCCGGCACCCACCCGTTCGCCCGCTGGGAGGACCAGGAGATCGTCGATCGCGAGCGCTACCACAACCTCGTCGAACAGCTGCGCTACGTGGTCAGGCAGGAGATCGTCTTCGGCACCCACGTGCACGTGGCGATCGAGGGACCCGACCGGGCGATCTACGTCGCCGACGGGATCCGTCGCTACCTGCCGCTGCTGCTGGCGCTGTCGGCGAACTCGCCCTACTGGCGCGGCGAGCCGACCGGGATGATGTCGACCCGCACGCCGGTGTTCCGGCAGTTCCCCCGGGTCGGGATCCCGCCCCACTACGGCACTTGGGAGATCTTCTCCAACCGGATCGAGCTGATGATGCGCGCCGGCGCGATCGAGGACTACACGTTCCTGTGGTGGGACGTCCGCCCGCACCCGAAGCTCGGGACCGTCGAGACCCGGATCTTCGACCAGCAGACGCGGGTCGAGCACACGATCTCGCTCGCGGCGCTGACCATCTGCCTCGCCCACCGCTACACGCAGCTCTACGACGCTGGCGAGCCCCTGGTCGAGTACCCGACCGAGCTCGTCGACGACAACAAGGTCCGCGCGGCGATCCGGGGCACCGATGGCAACCTCATCGACTTCCGCCGCGGCGAGCAGGTGCCGGCGCCGGAGATGGCGAGGGGCCTGATGGAGATGCTCGCCCCGCACGCCGACGCGCTCGGCTGCCGCGCCGAGCTCGACGGCGTCGCGGACCTGCTCGAAAACGGAACCGGCGCGCACCGCCAGATCGCGATCTGCGAGCAGAACCCCGATCTGCCTTCGCTGGTCGCCGAGATCGTCGAAAAGAGCCGGCCCAGCTCCGGCTGAGAGCGGCCGCCGGGGGGTTATCCTCGGTGCGTGGCCGAGGCCGGACCCGAGCTTTCCGTCGTCTGCAAGAGCTGCGGCTCCGAGGTGAGCCCGTACGTGACCGAGTGCCCGTATTGCGGCACCCGGCTGCGAAAGCGCGCGCCGCGGCTCGAACGCGTGGGCGACGAGGTGCGCGTGCGCGAGGATCGCAAGACGCGGCGCCGGCGCAAGTCGGCCGAGCGGCGCAGCCGCTTTGCCGCGCGCCGCGAGCTCACCGAGGACCTCGCGGCCAAGCCGGTGGTCACTGCCGCGGCGATCATCGCCTCGGCGGTCGTTCTGATCGTCGAGCGCGCCTCGAACCTCTCGGTGTTCGACCTTGGCGCGTTCGGCCCCTTCGCCGGCGACGAGGCGTGGCGCTATCTCGCCGCGCCGTTCGTCTACGACGACCTCGGCTACCTGTTCGTCTGCTGCCTCGCGATGGCGATCTTCCTACCGCCGATCGAGCGCCGCATCGGCATGATCGCAACACTGCTGCTGGTGCTCGGTACCGGCGCCCTCGGGATGCTCGCCGCCGACGGCCTCGACTCCTCGTTCGGCGACGGGATCCTCATCGCCGCGGGCGGCAACGGGATCGCGCTCGGCGCGCTCGCCGCCTACCTGGTGATTCGCGACGCCGAGCGCCGGGCCGACCCGACGGTCGAATACGACCGAATCGCGATCGCGGTCGCCGCGGCGGTGCTCCTGCTGCTGCCGGTGGTCGAGGACTTCGCCGACTTCTGGGCGGGGTTGGTCGGCGGGCTCGTCGGCGCGGCGTGCGGGCTGGCGGCAGCACTCGGCGGTCGCGCCACCGACCGAACGTGAGCAAGTTCACGCCGCTCACCGACGAGCTTCACGACTACCTCGTCGCCCACGGCACCCGCCAGGACGAGGTCCTGCGCCGTGTGCAGGAGGAGACCGCGGCGATGGGAGACATCGCGGTCATGCAGATCGCCCCCGACCAGGGCGCGTTCATCACCCTGCTCTGCAAGCTGATCGGCGCCCGCGAGGCGATCGAGCTCGGCACGTTCACCGGCTACTCGGCGATCTGCATCGCCCGCGGGCTGGCGCCCGGCGGCAGGCTGATCGCCTGCGAGCTGTCGGAGGAGTACGCCGAGATCGCGGCGCGCAACTTCGAGGCCGCCGGGGTCGCCGACCGGATCGAGATCAGGATCGGGCCGGCGCTCGAGACGCTGCGCGAGATCCCCGAGCGCGAGGTCTTCGACTTCGGCTTCATCGACGCCAACAAGGACGACTATCCGGAGTACTACGAGCTCGTGCTCGCGCGCACCCAACCCGGCGGGCTGATCATGATCGACAACGTGCTCGGCGCGGGGCAGGTGGTCGGCGACGGTGACCCGGACCGGGCCGAGTATCTGCAGGCGATCAAGCGGGTCAACGAGATCGTCGCCACCGACGAGCGCGTCGACTCGGTGATGATCGCCGTTGCCGACGGCCTGATGCTGGCGCGCAAGCGGTGAGCCTTACGCGCGACCAAGTGCTGGCGCTGCAAAAGCGGGGCCTGCGCGACTGGATCGCGGCGATGGCCGCCAGCTCGCCGGGAGCCGAGCTGTTCGAGCGCGACTGCGTCGCGGCCGCGATCGTGCCCGCCGTTTCGCGCCGCTCGATCCCGAACTCGGCCAGCTACAGCGACGCCGCGGCGCTCGCCGACAACCTCGACGCGCTCGCAGAACGCTACGGGCAGGCCGGGGTGGAGGCGTGGACCGTGTGGGTGCCGGAGTTCGATCGCGAGGCGATCGAGCTCCTCGAGCGTGCCGGGCACGAGTTCGACGGCCATCCCGCAGCCATGGCGCTCGAGCTCGACGGCTGGACACCGCCCGAGCTCGGCGACCTGGATTGGGACGTGCGCGCGAGCGGCGACGACATCGGCAGGGTCAACGACGCCGCCTACGGCTTTGACGCCGGCGACGGCTATGCCGCCTCGCTCGCGGCGCCTCCCGAGAACGTGCGCGTCTACCAGGCTCGCGAAGACGGCGAGGTCGCCTGCGTCGCCGGCACGATCGACCACGATGACGACCTTGGCTTCTACTTCGTCGCCACGCATCCTGACCACCAACGTAAGGGGCTGACCACACGGCTGATGGCGGCCGCGCTTGTCGACGCTCGCGAGCGCGGCCTGCGTACGTCCAGCCTGCAGGCATCGCCGCCGGGCGAGCCGGTCTACCGCCGGCTCGGCTACGAGTCGCCCTTCCGGCTCAACCTGTACGAGCGCCGCCCGCCGATCGCGGAGCCCGAAGGGCGAAGCGGAGGTGCGCCGCTGTTGAGGCGCCAGGTGTGACCCGGTCCGACGCCGAGCTGCAGGCGGCGATCGCGGCGCTCAACGACTCCGACCGGCTGCGCGAGGCCGAGGCGCTGGTGGCTCGCGCGGCGCCCGAGCTTCAGCACATCCTCGCCCAGGCGCTGGAGGCTGGGGGTTGGTTCGGCGAGTCGCACGAGGCCGAGCTGCACAAGGCGCTTGCGATCGCCGACGAGGGCGAGCGGGCGGCTGCGCTGCGCGTGCTGCTCGCTGAGGAGACGCGGATGGGGATGATGGTCGGAGTGGCGGTGGGGTGGGCGTTGGCGAACGAGCTCGAACAGGAGGAATGAAGGAATGCAGATCAACTTTATCGGTCACGCGACCTTCGAGCTGGTCGAGGGCGAGACGCGGGTGCTGATCGACCCGTTCCTGGCGCCCAACAACCCGGTTGCGCAGGTGAGCGCCGACGAGGTCGAGCCGACCCACATCCTCTTGACGCACGGCCATGGCGACCACTGTGCCGACGCCGTGGCCGTCGCCCAGCGCACCGGCGCCGAATGCGTCGCGATCGTCGAGCTCGCCCGCTGGCTCGAGCATAAGGGCGTCGAGAACACCCACGACCCGAACCTCGGCGGAACGATCACCTTCGACTGGGGAAGCGTCACGCTCGTCCCGGCCTGGCACACGAACACCACCGACGGCGGCTTTGCGATCGGCACCGCCGCCGGCCTCGTCGTGCGGGTCGGTGGCCACGTCGTCTATCACCTCGGCGACACCTGCCTGTTCAGCGACCTGAAGCTGATCGGCGAGCGCCACGAGCCGGACATCGCCATCGTCCCGATCGGCGGTCACTTCACGATGGACCGCCACGACGCCGCCTATGCCTGCTCGCTGATCGACGCGGAGACGGTGATCCCGTGCCACTACAACACGTTCCCGAAGATCGAGACCGACGCGGAGGCGTTCAAGACCGAGGTCGAGTCGGAGACCCCGTCCAAGGTCGTTATCTTGCGACCCGGAGACACGCATGACTGCTGAGGCAACGACGCTGAGCGAGATCGCCGCGCGCGAGGACTTCCTCGCCACCGGCGACCCGGCGCTTGCCGAGAGCGTCGATGCGGCGGGCGGCGGCAGGGACTTCCAGCTGCTCGGCTACACCGAGCTCTACCACCTCTGGGAGCGCCAGCAGTGGGCGACCCAGGACATCGACTTCTCGCGCGACAGGGTCGACTGGCACGAGCGGATCTCGCCCGAGGAGCGCTTCGAGCGCCTCTACGGGCTGTCGTCGTTCTTCATCGGCGAGCAGCGGGTCACCGACGAGCTGGGGCCGATCATGCGCGCCTGTCCGACCGAGGAGATGCGGATCTTCCTGTCGACGCAGATCGCAGACGAGGCGCGCCACGTGCGCTTCTTCGAGCGCTTCTACTCCGAGGTCGGGGTGGTCGATGGCGCCAACGGGCTCGCCGAGCGACTGGCCAAGGCCCAGCCGAACCTCAACGCCGAGTTCGGCCAGCTCTTCGACGTGATGCTCAAGGGCAAGGTCGACAAGCTCGCCGCCGACCCCTCCGACCAGGAGACGCTGGTCGAGGCGATAACGCTCTACCACATGGTCATCGAGGGGGTCTTGGCGCTCACCGGCCAGCACTTCATCATCAGCTACAACGAGGAGGTCGGGACGCTGCCGGGCTTCGTCGAGGGCTTCAACAAGGTCGCCCGCGACGAGCATCGCCACGTCGCCTTCGGCGCCAAGTTCCTCACCGACATGGCCCATGCCGACGACAGGTATCGCGAGGCGATTCAGCGCACGCTGGTCGAGTCGCTGCCGATCGCCGAGGGTGTCCTGCGGCCGCCGTTTGCGCCGGAAGACGACGACGAGTTCGAGTTCTTCGGCGTCTCGATGGCCGAGACGCAGGCCTTCGCCGCGCAGTGCCTGACCCGCCGGTTGAAGGTCATCGGGCTGGCCTAACGGCTGCGGGTTTATACGCAGTCGATCTCCTTCGATCGGAGGACTTGAGGTTCAACCTTTAATCCGGACGCTTGGAGGTAGACGAAAATAGGTAGGTGACGGACCATTTAGCTCCCCCCTAACCCCCCACGCCGTGGGAACAGGGTGACCTCATGGGAGAGATGGATGTCAAGCCCCGAATTCGTAATCGCAGGAACGTCGGAGATGGATTTCCGGCAGCGGTGCGCGAGGTCAACACTGCTCTCGTCGGCGTTTCGGACGCTGGCCCCACCAGCGTCCGGTCCCGTTCCCAGTCGTCTCAGTCCGAGGTCACGGAGGGCCTCGGGCTGAGGCACTGGGAGTCTTTTGAGGGTTAGAGGCGGAGCTTTTCGCTAGAGGAAATCATGGAAGATCAAGGGGGATCGCAGAACATCGGGCCGCTGCGTGCGCAGCAACTGCTGGCAGTCGCAGGCCTCAGGGTCGCTCCGGCTCTGACCGCGGGAGCGATCGTCGCCACGCACACGATGCGGATCGGCGACGGCGTCCTCGTCGCCGCAGCGATGCTGGTCGCGGCGCGGGTCCTCGACCCCGGTCGTGAGCTGGCGCGGCTGATGCCGCTCGCCAACCTGATCAACTCTTTGCTCATGCCGGTCGCCGGTCTGGCGCTGGCGTGGATCGTCTGCCTGCCGCTGAAGCCCCTAGCGCTCGCCGAGCTTCCGCCGGCGCTGCTCGGCAGCCTGCTCGTACTCGCCCTCGGCATCTGGAGCGTGCATCGGTTCGAACGTCGCGTGGAGGCTCGGGTGGCGCTGGTGGGGGCGCCGGCGCTCGCCCGTTCGCTGGCGCGCGAGCTCGAGGCAAACGGCGTTGGCCGCTATCGCGTCGTCGGTTGGATCGACGCCGGCTCGCCGGACCTGGTGTCCGATGTGCCGCGCCTGGGTGGCGTCGCCGACGTCGGCGAGATCGTCGCCCGCGAGCAGATCGACCTGATCGTCAACGCCGCGGGAGACGGTCCCGCGAATGCCAACGGCAACCGCTCGGTGCTCTCCGCGGTCGACGTCGTCGAGCAGGTCGCGACCGCGTGTCTCGGCCAGGGGGTTCGCCTGATCGGCCTCAATCAGCTGCACGAAGAGGTCTTCGGCCACGTGCCGCTCGCGACCCTCGACGCGGCCTTCTTTCAGTACTTGATGCATCCTCGGTTCCGAGGAGGCTCGAGCGTCGCCAAGCGGGTCCTTGACCTGCTGATCGGTGGGTTGGCGGCGATCGTGCTGTCACCGGTGCTCGCCGTCGCCGCGATCGCGATCAAGCTCGGCGACGGCGGCCCGGTGCTCTTCCGCCAGCGGCGGATCGGCGCCGGCGGGCGGGAGTTCGAGATCGTCAAGCTGCGCACGATGCGCGTCGACGCCGGCAACGGCGCCGCCGCCTGGTCGCATGACGGCGACGATCGCGTCACCCGCGTCGGCCGGATCCTGCGCCGCACGCACCTCGACGAGGTGCCGCAGCTCTGGAACGTGCTCCGCGACGAGATGTCGCTGGTCGGCCCGCGGCCCGAGCAGCCCGCGATCGTCTCCGACCTCGAGTGGCAGATCCCGTTCTATGACCGCCGCGAGCTGGTCAAGCCCGGGATCACCGGCTGGGCGCAGATCCGCTGCGGCTACGCCGGCTCGGAGGAGGGCACTGCCTGGAAGCTCTGCCACGACCTCTACTACCTCAAGCATCGCTCGGCGGCGCTCGACGCGATGATCCTGGTGCAGACGCTGGTCACCGCGGTCCATGACGTGCAGTTCGCGGTCCGCGCGCCGGACGAGAACTTCGTGCTCGACGCCGTGCGCGCCAGCGACGCCTGATCCAACGCACGGCCGCGCCCACGGGGCCACGCACCCCGTCTTTAAACTCGTCGCGGCGTGAGCAACAAGCAAGAGCGCGTCACGGTCCTGGTCGCCGACGATCACCCGATCTACCGGGAGGGGATCGTGCGCGCGATCAACGAGCGCCCCGATCTCGAGCTGGTCGGCGAGGCCGCCGACGGGCGCGAGGCGCTGGAGAAGATCCAGGCGCTCGGGCCCGAGGTCGCGGTGCTTGACATCCGCATGCCCGGGCTCGACGGCACGCAGGTGCTGTCGGCCATGCGCCGCGACGGGCTGGCGACCGAGGTGCTGTTCATCTCCGCCTTCATGGAGCCCGAGCTCGCCTACAAGACGGTCGCCGCAGGGGCCCGCGGCTATCTCTCCAAGGAGGCTTCGCGCCAGGAGGTCTGCGAGGCGATCATCACCATCGCCCGCGGCGGCACCGCGCTTGCCGCCGAGGCGCAGGCCGGCCTCGCGACCGAGATCCAGGAGCGCGAGCGCAGCGGCGGGCAGCCGCAGCTCACCGCCCGCGAGCACGAGGTGCTGCGGCTGGTCGCCCAGGGTCTTTCGGCGCCTGACATCGGCAAGGAGATCCACCTGTCGGTGACCACGGTGAAGAGCCACCTGCACTCGCTCTACGAGAAGCTCGGCGTCTCCGATCGCGCCGCGGCAGTCGCCGAGGCGATGCGCCGCGGGATGCTCGAGTAGTGGCCGACGGAGAGAGCTGGGACCCGCGTCGAGAGACCGAGCTTCTGCGAGCCGAGGTGGCCAGGCTCGAGTCCGAGCTCAAGACCTGCCGCCAGCTGGTCGCCAACGTGATGGAGGCCGAGGACCAGGGGCGACGGCGGATCGCCCAGCTGATCCACGACGACTCGCTGCAGACGCTGCTCGCCGCCAACCAGGAGCTGATCGAGGCGGCGCCGGGCCGCGAGCAGGTCCAGCGCGCGCACGAGGTCGTCTCGGCGGCGATCGAGCGCCTGCGCGAGGCGACGCTGGCGCTGCATCCGGTGACGCTCGAGCAGGGTGGGCTCGACCAGGCGATGGGTGCGGTCGCGCGCCAAGCCGAACGCCAGGGCGAGTTCGAGGTCTCGGTCGAGCTCGACCCCGAGGCGATGAACCTGCACGACGAGCACGTGCTCGCGGTCGCCCGCGAGCTGCTCACCAACGCCGCCCGCCACTCGGGCGCCAGCAGCGTGACCGTGAAGCTGCGCCGCTCCGCCTACGCGGTCGAGCTCGAGGTCGCCGACGACGGCTCGGGGATGGAGCCGGGCCGGCGCGAGAGCGCGCTCGCGCAGGGACACATCGGCCTCGCCGCGGTCACCGAGCGCGTGCAGATGGCCGGCGGCTCGTTCGACGTCGACAGCTCCTCGCAGGGGACGACCGCCCGCGCGCGGCTGCCGCTGCAGTCGCCTGCCGAACGCGCCGGCGGCTAGGAGGGTCGGGCGAAACGACTAGCGAAAGTCGCTGGTTAAACGCGATTTCGGGGAGTAGACTGTTTCTACCTGGCCCCGCCGCCAGAATTTCTGGCCTCAGAGCGGTAGTACGCCGACACGCGAGCAACGCGACAAGGCAACTCACCCTGAGGCGCACAGGATCGACTGCGGGGCCGGTCGTTTTGCGCAGCGCGCTACGCCGCCAGCGGGGCGGCTCGCGCCCTGGCAAGAGCGCAGCTTCCAAAACCGGGGCGACTCACGCGGGAACAGTGGGTGCAGGCGATGAGCCTTAGGGGACGATCGGGTCCGTCACCGGCGGCTCGCCGGCGGGGGGAGGCGTGACCGGCGGCTCGATCAGCGGCGGGGGCTCGCCCTCCGGCGGCGGCGTCTCTGACGGCGGGGGCTCCGGCGGAGGCGTGCGGCCGGTCGCCTCGGTGGTCACCTGGCCGCTCGATTGCGTGCTCGTCGCCAGGCCGGCGGCGCCCTCGCCGCCGGCGGGCGGGCCGACGATCGCCTCCGAGGCATCTTCGGGGGCGGGCGGTGCCGGCTCGGGCTCCGGGGCAGGCTCCTCGACGGGCGGGGCGGGCTCCTCGACGGGCGGGGCGGCGGGGGTCGCAGTGGTCTCGAGCACCGGAGCGGGGTCGGGCTGATAGGTGATCAGCGGCAAGTGTGCGGGTGCGGCGCCGCGGACCTTCGCCGGCGCGACGGAGGCGGCGGCGGCGCGGTCGGCGCTCGCCGGCTGATCGGAGGTGATCTGGCGCACCTCGACCGCGCCCGCGGTGAGCAGGGCGGC
>DAIRGH010000087.1:0-12699 GCA_036794585.1 Solirubrobacterales bacterium
GGCGCGCGAGCTTGCCGAGCGCCCGCACGCCGAGCAGGCGCCGCTGGCCTCGGCGGCGCAGGACAGCGGCGCCGGCGTGCCGTTCTCGGCCTTCGAACTGCGCGCTGGGGTCGCCGCGGCTCAGCTGCTCGGCGAGCTTGCCACGGTCGGTGAGCTGCGCGGCTGCGAGCCGGCCGACCTCGGCGACGCGGCGGCGGCGCTCGAGTCGGCCTCCGTGCCGGCCTGGCGCGGTCCGGCGAGCGGCCGGATCAGGATCCTCAGCCCCTACCGAGCCCGCGCGACGCGCGTGCGGGCGCTCTTCGTCGCCTCGCTTCAGGACGGCGAGTTTCCGAGCGCCGGACCCGGCGATCCGCTGCTGTCGGAGGAGCGCCGGCGCGAGATCGGCCATCGCGACCTGCGGCGGGCCGACCCAGCCGAGCAGGAGCGCTATCTCTTCTTCGCCTGCGTCTCGCGCCCGACCGATCGCCTCTATCTCAGCTGGCAGAGCTGCGACGAGGACGGCGGCGCGCTGGCGCAGTCGCCGTTCGTCGACGAGGTCCTCGACCTCGTCTCGCCGCCACCGCCCGTGCGCGTGCGCGGCCTCGAGCGCGCGGTGCCGGCGCCCGACGAGGCGACCTCGGCTCGCACGCTCGCCCGCGCGCTGGCGGTGGGCGGCTGGAGCGCTGACCGCGACGCGCCGCTCGAGCGGCTGGGCGTAGCCGCCGACTGGAGCGAGCGGGTGCGAGGGCTGTTCGCCGACGTCCCCGATCCCAATGAGCTGCCCGGACCGCTCCATGTGCCCGCCGTGCTCGAGGTGCTCGGCGCCCGCGACGTGTTCAGCGCCAACTCGCTCGAGGGCTGGGTCGAGTGTCCGTACCGCTGGTTCGTCGACCACGAGCTCTCGCCGCAGCGGCTCGAGCCCGAGGCGGACCCGCTCTGGCTCGGCGGCATCGTCCACCGCGCGCTCGAGCTGCTCTACCGCGAGGCCCCGGGGGAGGACTCGATTCCCCGCCCCGGCGACGTCAAGAGGTGGCAGCGGCGCTTCGGCGAGTTGGTCGAAGAGCAGGCGTCGAGCCGGGTGGCGCTCAATCGCTCGCGGCGCGCGGCGCTCGATCGCCTCAGGGTCCAGGTCGAGGCGTTCCTTGACGCCGAGGCCGCCAGCGAATCCGCCTTTCGCCCGAAGGTGCTGGAGCTGGGGTTCGGGCCCATGGACACCGGCGACGGCGAGGACGAGCTGGCCGACGCGCTCCCGATCGGCGAGGTCTTCCTGCGCGGGCGCATCGACCGCATCGACCTCGCCCCGGACGGCCAGTCCGCGATCGTGCGCGACTACAAGACCGGCAAGACCGTCCCCCGAGCGGAGAAGTTCGGTGAGCGCGGCAAGCTTCAGATCCAGCTCTACATGCGGGTCGCCCAGCGAGTGATGGGCCTCGAACCGGTCGCCGGCCTCTACCAGCCGCTCGGTGCCAGCGGCCCCAGCGACCGGAAGGCGCGCGGGATCGTCCTGAAGAGAGATGAGCGCCTCGACGGGGTCGAGATCGTGCCCCAGGACCGCCGCGACGCCGACGATTTCGCGGCCGCCCTCGACGAGGCCGAGGCGACGGCAGCGACGGCGGCGCAGGAGATGCGTGCAGGTCTGATCGACCGCACCCCGATCGGCGACCAGTGCCCCAAGTACTGCACCTTTCAGCCGATCTGCAGGCTCGAGCGCGCGCTCGGGGCGGTCGGGGAGTCCTCGGGCGGCGGCGAGCGCGAGCAATGACCCCGATCCAGGGCCAGCTCTCGCTCGCGACCGACGGCCCGGCTCCGGCGCCTGAAGCGCCGCTGGTCACCGCGACCGAGGACTTCGCGCTCACCGCCGAGCAGGCGGCGGCGATCGAGGCCCGCGGCGGCGATGCGTTCATGGAGGCCGGCGCGGGCACCGGCAAGACGACGGTGCTCGTAGATCGCTACTGCGCCGCGGTCGACGAGGACGAGGTCGAGGTCGAGCGGGTGCTCGCGTTCACGTTCACCGACCGCGCCGCGGCCGAGATGCGCGCGCGGGTGCGTCGCGAGCTGCTCGCCCGCGCCCGGGATGCCGGGACTCGCGGCGACGACCTGCGTGCCGACCGGCTGCGAACCGCGGCGCGCGCCAGCGAGCGCGGCTGGGTGATGACGATCCACGCCTTCTGCCGGCGGCTGCTCGCGTCTCATCCGCTCGCCGCCGGACTCGACCCGCGGTTTCGCGTACTCGACGCCGCCGAGGCCAACCGGCTTTGCGACCGAGCCGTCAACGATGCGCTCGACGAGCTGCTCGCCGAGGGCGACGAGGACGTCGCGCGGGCGGCGTCCGCGTATCAGGCCTGGCGGATCACGGCGATGACGATCGGCGCCCACGAGCGCCTGCGCAGCCAGGGGATGGCCGAGCCGCGGCTCCCCGAGGTCTCCGAGCCGGTGCACTCGCCCGGGCGCAACGAGGAGCAACGGCCGCTGACGCCGGAGGAAATGGAGGCGGCATTGAGCGCCCGCGCTGCCCTGGAGCGTCTGCTGGAGGGCTTTCACAGCCGCTACGAGCAGCTCAAGGAGGAGCGCTCTGCGCTCGACTTTCAGGATCTCGAGCTGCGGGCCCTGGCCCTGCTGCGGGAATCGCCAGCGATCGCGGAATCGTGGCGAGGCCGCTTCGAGCACGTGATGGTCGACGAGTTTCAGGACACCAACCGGGTCCAGCTCGGCCTGATCGAGGCACTGCGCGGTCCGGAGACGAAGGTGTTCATGGTCGGCGACGAGAACCAGTCGATTTACCGCTTTCGCAACGCCGACCTGGAGGTTTTTCGCGAGCAGCGTGAGGCGGCGCGGGTCTCCGGCGATTGCGAGGTCCTGCCGCTGCGCGGCAACTTCCGTTCCCTGCCCGCGGTGCTGGCCGCGGTGAACGAGGTCGGCAGGACGCTCCTGGACGGCTTCAAGGAGCTCACCGCCGGGCGGGCGGCCGACACCGGTCCCGGTGAGATCGAGCTGCTGCTCACCCTCGACGAGCGTGGCAAGGGCGGGCGCCGCTGGGACGCCGAGGAGATCGAGCTCGACCCGCCGGCGACCGGCTCGGGTGCACGGATCGTCGCCGAGGCACGGTTTCTGGCCCAGCGCCTGCGGGCGCTCGTCGACGCCGGTGAAGCCGAGCGCGGCGAGATCGTCGTCCTGCTGCGCGCCTTCACCCACGTCGACGCCTATGAGGAGGCGCTGCGGCGCGCCGGCATGCGGCCGTTTGTGGTCGGCGGGCGCGGCTACTGGACCCAGCAGCAGGTCGAGGACCTCGCCCGGCTGCTCGGGGTGCTCGCCAACCCCCTCGACGACGAGCGCCTCTTCGGCGCGCTCGCCTCGTTCGCGGCCGGGGTCTCGCCGGACGCCCTCTGGCTGCTGCGCCATGCCGCGCGCAACGAGGAGGATCGGCCCCGCCACGTCTGGCCGGTGCTTCACTGGCGCTACGGCGACGGTCCCGAGCCAAACGCCGCTCAGCCCGACTGGCTCGAGTCGATCCCTGCCGAGGACGTGGCGCGGCTCGAGCGCTTCTGCCGGATCGTCGCCGGCCTGCGCGCCGAGGCGCCGCTGCTGTCGCTCGAGGAGCTGATCGAGCGCACCATGAGCGCCTTCGGCTACGACCTCGGGCTGATCGCCCGCGAGGGGGGCCCGGGGCGGATGGCCAACGTGCGCAAGCTGATGCGGCTGGCGCGTGAGTACGAGCGCAACGAGCGGCGCGATCTGGCCGGCTTCCTCGCCCTCGCCGCCTCCAGCACTCGTCGCGACGAGCGCGAGGGCATGGCCGCCGTCCAGGCCGAGGGCCACGACGGGGTCCGAGTGATGACCGTGCACGCCGCCAAGGGCCTGGAGTTCCCCGTAGTCGCGGTACCCGATCTCGGCCGCGACCTGGACGCGGGTCACTGGCACGAGGACCTGAGGATCGGGCGGGCTCCGGCCGACGCCGACGGTCCTCCCCGCTTCGGCATGCGGCTCACGTTCCCCGCGGAAAAGTCGTTCGGGCTCTGGGAGCTCACGCAGCTCAACCAGGAGGAGAGCGCAGCCGAGGCCCAGGAGGGCTGCCGGCTGATATACGTCGCCGCCTCGCGCGCCCGCGACCGGCTGATCCTCAGCGGGCTCTACCGGCCTGACGAGCTCGACCCGGCCGAGGAGCGCAAGCCCAACGACACCGCCCTGCGGAGGTTGCTGCCGGCACTCGCCGCCCATGGCTGGACCGGCGGCGAGGGCAGCGTCACGCTGCCCGGAGCAATCTCGGTCGACGGCTCGACCGAGCTCCCCGACGCCGAGTTGCGGGTACGGCTCAGCGAGCCAGGCCCGCAGCGGGCGCTGGAACTGGTGCGCACCCTGCCGCCCCCGCCCGAGCCCGACCCGTTCGAGCGGCTCGGCGATCCGCCGCCGCTGCTCGACCCGCGCCAGTCGGCGGTGCCGGTCGGCCATCTCTCCTACTCGACCCTGGCCCTCTATGAGCGCTGCGGCTACCGCTTCTACGTCGAGCGGGTGCTGGGCGCGCGCGAGGGGCTGAGCCCCGCGGTCTCGGCGGACAGCGCCGACGACGGCGAGGAGCCCGAGACCGCCGACGAGCTGGTCGAGCCCGGCGTCTCGCGCTCCCATGCGCTCGGGATCGGCAACGCCGTCCACGCCGCGCTCGAGTGGAGCGCCCGGCGCGGCTGGCAGGAGCCGCCGGAGCCGCTGCTTCAGACGCTGCTCGCTCGCGAGGGCGTCGGCGACGGCGACGACGCCCTCGGCTGGGCGCGGCGGCTGGTCTCGGGCTGGCTCGAGGCGCCGCTCCGCGCCGAGCTCGAGACGACGACGCTGCGACCCGAGCTTCCGTTCGTGCTCGCGCTCGGCGAGACGGTGGTGCGCGGGCAGATCGACCTGCTCGCAACCTCGGCGGACGCGATCGCGACCGTCGTCGACTACAAGACCGACGCGCTCGACGGCCGCTCGCCGCTGGAGCTGGCCGAGCGCTACCGCGCCCAGCGCGAGATCTACGCGCTTGCCGCGAGCGGCGGCGCGGAGGTGCGAGTGGCCCACGTGTTCCTCGAGGCGCCGAACGAGCCCGTGGTCGAGGTGCTCGGTCCCGCCGAGCTGGATGCGGCGAATGCGCGGCTGGAGGGAGTGGTCGAGCGCATGCGCGGCGGCGACTTCGAGGTGACCGAGACGCCGTATGCGGCACTGTGCTTCGGCTGTCCGGCGGCGGCGCGCCTGTGCCCGCGGCCGGCGTGGAAGCCGAGCCGGCCGTGAGCGGGCTGGCGGTCTTCGGCTACGCCTCGCTGGTCAGCCCGGCGAGCGCTGCCGAGACGCTCGGCCGGCAAGTCGAGGTCTCCGCGCTGGCCCGGCTTCACGGCCACGCCCGCGACTGGACGGTCGGCCGAGACAACACCGCGACCGAGAAGCAGTTCGCCCGCCCCGACGGCTCGATCCCTCACTACTGCCTCGGGCTCAACATCCATCCCGCGGACGACGCCGAGCCGCCTAACGGCGTCCTGATCGAGCTCACCGCACCCGAGCTTGACCGCCTCGACATCCGCGAGCTGCGCTTTCACCGCACCGAGGTCACCGAGCTGATCGAGCCGGCGATCGACTTCGACTCGGTCTTCGCCTACCGCGCCCGACCCGAAAACCACCACCCCACACCACCCGACGACGCAATCGTAATCGCCACCTACCCCCGCCACGTCGAGGCCGCCTTCGCCGCGCTCGGCCCCGACCAGCTCGACCTCTACCGCGAGACCACGCCCCCACCCCCGGTCGAGGTCACCGAGGCGACCCTCGTCGCCGACGCGATCCCTCCGGGCAACCCGCGGGCGTGGTGAGCCCAGCTTCGGCGAGCGTCAAAGTTCAGCCGTGGTCGGGTGGCGACATGATGTTCGGGTGACGGCCACCCGTCGGGGTGGACCGGGTGCGAATTACGAAATCGTCAAAGCCGGCCCCGTTGAGGTGGATTTCGTAGACGCCCAGCTCGCCGAGCTTGACAACGTGGGTGGAGCGCCACGGCCCGTGGGCGCGGCACGAGACTCGTGCATTTGCGACCGGCTCGCCCCGCAGGAACGTGGTCGCGTAGAACTCTCGATCCTTCCCGCCCCGCGCGGCGCAGTGCAGGTTGACGTACTGCCCGGGTCGCTTGGGGGAGGTCCGGTGGTCGTGGCCGTCGTGATCCGTGAGCACAACGGCGCCCGTATCGATTCCTTGCTCGTTTGGCTTCACCCCTCCGTGCGAGGCTCGCTGCGTGGAGCCGCTCGAATCGAGCCGAGCGCGAACGAACGCGGGGAGGTCCGCCTCGCTGTCGATCCGTTCGATCTCTCCCTCCCGTCGGGCTCTGAGATGCGCGTGCTCTCGCTGAGCCGCCTCTCCGATCCGGTCACTGCACGCATGGATTCTGCGTGCGTCGTCGGCAGTGACCTCGCCCTCGATCGAAAAGAGCCCGGTGCCGAGAACCTTGACGACGCAGCGGCCGACGACGGGACCGTCCCGTAGCAGCATGTCCGCGTTCTCCTGGCTGGGTGACACCGGGGGTGGTGGCTCGAGTCCAAGCTCTTCGCAGTCCGCCTGGCCGTCTGCAAGGGCCTCCGCGTAGGGCTCGAACTCGCCACCCAGCGCAGCCAGTTCGTCGACCCCGAACGTCTTCGCATCGAGTCCGTCACTCTCTTGCCGAGACCGAATGGCGATCAGGACGGCGGGCGCATAGGTGGATCCGTCCTCGGTATCGGTGCTGACGATCGCTCGCTTGCCACTGCCGCTCTGCAGCCCCATCGACGCCACGACGGCTCGATCCGGCCCCAATCGCCCCCCCTGCGGCAGCTCGAGGTCGACTACGCCACGCCCGGGTGCCGGCGGCGCGTCGAGCACGTGGTAGGGGATGCGGATGCCGAAGCCCAGTCGATTTGGCCCGCCGTTGCAGTTAGCAGCGAGATCGATGTGCCCTGCCCAGGTACCGGCGTGGTTAGGCGAGCCAGGCACTGAGAAGACACGCACACGGTCGATTCCGGCCGCCTCGAGTTCCTGGTTCATCTCGTCTGCGCTCGCACCGGCATCTTCGATGGTCAGCGTCACCCCGTCCGGCCCTCTTTCGATAGCCAGCGCCCGCTCGGGGCCGGGCGTGAGTCCGTCACCTCCGCCGGCCAAGACGATTGCCAACACGGCCGCCGCCAGCCCCCCGGCCCCGGCGACCACAAGCGCCGTCCGCCGAGAGCGTGTCGGTGGCTTGGGAGGACCGAGCTCCTGCGTGGCCCGCCGCTTGACGTTCGCCCGGACAAGCGTCTCGTCGACATCATCTGCGCGCGCGGGGTCAGCGTCGCGCAGGCGGTCGAGAATCGGATCGCGCTCGTCACCCGTCATCGCGACGACTCCGCCTGTGTTTGGTCGGTCGGTCCGGTCATCACCTGTTCATGGCCGTCGGCGTCGAGATGTTTCTCGAGCGCGCGCCGGGCACGATGGAGGCGGACGCGAAACGCCCCGGGCGTGATCCCGAGGACCTTCGCGGCGTCCTCGGTGGAAAGCCCGTCCCAGGCGATGAGCCGCAGGGTCTCGCGCTCACCCTCCGACAGCTGCGCGAACGCCCGGTTGATCTCCGAACGGGCGGCGTGCAGGTCGGCCGGGTCGCGTCCGCTCATTTCGGGCTGGGATGACAGACGACCCCTCAACCGGGCGCGACGACGCCCGGATCTCCGATGCGTCGAAATCGTTCGCAAACAAACGCCGTAGAGCCACGGGAGTGCCGGGTCCGGGATCTCGGCTCGGCGCCGCCAGGCGACGAGGAAGGTGTCGGCCAGCACGTCCTCGATCAATGCCCGCTCCGAGACGCGTCGGCGCGCAAACGCGTACAGCGCCGCGTGGTGGCGGTCGACGAGCTCCCCGAACGCCGCGGAGTCGAAGGGCAACTCGGACGGACCCATCACCTGTTTATGGCCACTCTAGGCTCCGAGGTTACGGCGGTAGGGCGGTCCGGCCGCTGTCAAGTGATAAGACCGCTGCCATGGCCAAGCTGATCTACTCGGCGATCACCTCACTCGACGGCTTCATCGAGGACTCAGACGGCAAGTTCGACTGGGCTGAGCCCGACGAGGAGGTGCATACCTTCGTCAACGAGCTCTCGCGGCCGGTAGGCACGTACCTGCTCGGACGTCGGATGTACGAGGTGATGGCGGCCTGGGAGGACCCCGAGACGGTCGCCGGCCAGCCCGCATCTATGAAGGACTTCGCCGAGATCTGGCAGGCGGCCGAGAAGATCGTCTACTCGAAGACCCTGGAAGAGGCATCGACGGCGAGGACTCGGATCGAGCGAGACTTCGACCCCGAGGCGGTTCACGGCCTAAGGGCACAAGCCGACCGGGACCTCGCGATCAGCGGTCCCGAGCTCGCCGCCCACGCGATCAGGGCCGGGCTGGTCGACGAGCTGCACCTGTTCGCGAACCCGATCGTCGTCGGAGGCGGCAAGCCGGCCCTGCCGAGCGATGTCCGGGTGAAGCTCGAGCTCTTGGACGAACACCGTTTCGGCAACGGCGTGGTCTTCCTCCGCTACCGCACGGAAGCCTGAGCCACTTAGCCGCCCGCGACCTCGCCCCGGACGAAGTCGATGAATGCATCGGCGGCAGCCGAGAGGTGGCGTCCGCGGCGCCAGATCAGGTGAACCGGCAGCCGCAGCTCGGGCCGCAGCGGCCGGATGTCGACCGGCGGCCCCTCGCGGCGGATCACCGAGGCCGGGAGGACGGCGGGGCCGAAGCCGTCTGAGACGAGGCACCGGATCAGGTAGGGGTCGCCGCTGTCGACTGAGAGCCTGTACCGATGGCCGCTGGCGGCGAAGAGCTGGTCGACCTTGGCTTTGATAGAGGACCCCGAGCGCGGCGTCGCAAGGAAGCTCCCGTCGAGGTCGGCTGGAGTGACGCTCTTGATCTTCGGGGCAGAGCCGGGCGGATACGCGACGACGATCTGCTCCTCGCTGATGTGCAGCCCCTCGACCCAGTCGGGCAGCTCGGCGACCAGCAGGAACGCGGCGTCGAGTTCGCCGGCGTCCAGCAGAGCGAGCATGTCAGCGGCGGTCCCCTCGCGGAGGCCAACCTCGATCCCCGGAAACGCCTGGTTGAAGCGCGCGAGCACGGTTGTCACCTCGATCTCGCCCGCGGGCAGCAGCGCGCCCACGGCGATTCGCCCACGGACGAGCCCGCGCAGCTCGTCGACCTCGCCATGGACGCCTTCGATCTCGGCGAGGATGCGCCGCGCCCGCGCCGCCACCGCCTCCCCCGCCTCGGTCGGCACCACGCGGCGGCTGGTGCGCTCGAACAGCTCTGTGCCGAGCTCCTGCTCGAGCCGCTTGATCTGGTGAGAGAGCGCCGATTGGGCGACGTGAAGCTCGTCGGCGGCGCGGGTGAAGTGGCGGTGGCGCATGACCGCCTCGGTGTAGATGAGCTGGCGCAGCTCGATCGATCAATCGTAGATCACGATCGATTCGGTGACAACAACATCTTGCACCGATCGATTGATCAGGCGAGAATCGCCGCATGAACGAGGTCACGATCCGTCGCCACCTGAAGCCGGGGGACCTGGGCGCGATCGTCGCCCACCACGGGCGCGTCTACACCCCCGAGTTCGGCGTCGATCAGACCTTCGAGGCGTCGGTCGGCGCCGCCGTGATGGCCGCGGGCAAGCGCGGGTGGCCGCGGGCCAACGAGGGCGTCTGGATCGTCGAGCTCGACGGCCGCCATGCCGGCAGCCTCGCGCTGACTGACGAGGGTGACGGCCGCGGTGCGGTGCGCTGGTTCGTGCTCGACCCGGAGCTGCGCGGTCAGGGCCTCGGCCGGCGCCTGGTCGGGGAGCTGATCGAGAAGGCCCGGGACGCCCGCTACGAGGAGCTCTGGCTGGAGACGTTCAGCGATCTGCGCGCCGCCGCCCACATCTACCGCTCGCACGGCTTCGAGGTGCTCTGGTCGGAGACCGGCCCGCGCTGGGGCCGCGAGGAGATGACCTACCAGCACTACGAGCTGAGCCTTGACTCCCACGCCCGCGATTTCCGCCAACCGAGGGGTGCCAGAATGGCGGTGTGAGGGCCGTCGTCTGCAGCAACGCGGAGCTCGACGTGGTCGAGCGGGCCGAGCCGGAGCCGGGACGTGGGCAGGTCCGGATCGAGGTGCTTCGCTGCGGGATCTGCGGATCCGACCTGCACGCGCGTCACGGCCTCGACGAATGGGCCGAGCTCGCGGAGCGGGCCGGCTATCACCGGTTTGCACGCTCCGAGGAGCAGATCGTCTTCGGCCACGAGTTCTGCGGTGCGGTCGCCGAGTACGGACCCGGATGCCGCCAGGGCGTATCGACCGGAAGCCCCGTCGTCGCACTTCCGCTCCTGCGCTGGAGCGAGGGGGTCGACACCGTCGGCCTGTCGGTGCACGCGCCCGGGGCCTACGCCGAGCAGACGATCGTCGAGGAGTCGCTGATGATGCCGGTGCCCAACGGCCTGGGGCCCGATCTCGCCGCGCTGACCGAGCCGATGGCGGTGGCATGGCATGCCGTTCGCCGCGGCGAGGTGGGCAAGCGCACCGTGGCGATCGTCATCGGCTGCGGACCGATCGGGCTGGCGGTCATCCTGCTGCTGAAGGCCAAGGGCGTGCGCACGGTCGTCGCCAGCGACTACTCCCCCGCCCGCCGCGCGCTGGCAACGGCCTGCGGCGCCGACCTGGTCATCGACCCCGCGCACGAGTCGCCGTTCACGGCCGCTGACGGCCGCGGGCACCTCACCGACATCCCCTCCGCGCTCGAGCTGGCCGTCGGCACGCGCGAGAAGCTGGAGCGGCTCCCGGTCGGGTGGTGGCACGTGTGGCGGCTCGGCGAGGCGCTCGGCGCCGGGCCCAAGCATCCGGTGATCTTCGAATGCGTCGGCGCTCCCGGAGTGATCGAGAGCATCATCGACGGCGCCCCGCTGTTCTCGCGCGTCGTCGTGGTCGGCGTCTGCGTCGGCATGGACCAGATCACCCCGGCGATGGCGGTCAACAAGGAGATCGACCTTCGGTTCGTGGTCGGCTACACGCCGCTCGAGTTCCGCGACACGCTCCACATGCTCGCCGAGGGAAAGGTCGATCCGAGCCCGTTGATCACGGGGACGGTGGGGCTCGACGGTGTCGAGGCCGCCTTCAAGGCGCTCGGCAACCCCGAAGTGCACGCCAAGATCCTGATCGACCCCCGCAGCGAGGCGAAGGCCCCCGCCGCTTAAGCTCGGCTACGCCTCGCTTTGGAGCTTCCACTCCTGCGCCCACGACCTCAGCTCCCCGAGCGCCGGCTCGAGCGCGCGGCCCTTCTCGGTCAGCGCGTAGGAGACGCGCGCGGGGCTGCAGTCGTCGTGGACGCTGCGCTCGACCAGGCCCGCGGCCTCGAGCTCGCGCAACCGCCGCGACAGCAGCCGGTCTGAGAGGCCGGGGATCGCCGTGCCGAGCTCGGCGAAGTAGTGCGGGCCGCCGGCGAGCGCGATCAGGATCGCCCCCGCCCAGCGCCTGCCGATCAGCTCGATCGCGGCGTGAAAGTCGGGACAGACGCGCGCCCGGCTTGCGTGTGCGGCCGTGGCTGCGCTGTCAGCGCGAGGGTGTCCACTCGCGGCCTCCACCCGTCCTCTGAGAGTACAGAGCGGCGCTCCCGGCGAAATAGGGCGACCCCGATTCGGATCTCGTTCAGGCTGCACATGGGCCGGTGTCGGTCGGCTCCAGCCTACCCGTGAGCGCCTCGGCGACGACGTCGTTGGGAACCCCAAGCCCGCTGACCGGCCTGCCGCCGGCGGAGGCCGCGAACACGGTCGTGGCCACCTCGCCGTCGACGTCGACCACCGGGCCGCCGGAGTTGCCGCTGCGCACGTCGGCGCGAAACGGGGTCATCGCACGCTCGACCGGCCCGCGCCCGTAGGAGTCCTCGCTGTTGACCACCCCGGTTCGCCCCAGTCGCGCCGGGATGAAGTCGAGCGGCCCGTTGTTCGGATAGCCGATCACGGCCGCATCGTCGCCCTTGTGGACCCGGTCGGCCAGCTCGAGCGCCGGCGCGTCGAGCCCGTCCACGGACAGCACCGCGAGGTCGTTGCGCGGCTCGTAGTGCACCGCGGTCGCCTCGAGCTCCACGTCACCGGCGGTGGTGACCGTGGTGTCGTCCTCGCCGGCGACGACGTGGGCGTTGGTGACCACGAGGCCGGGCCCTGCGACCCAGCCCGAGCCGGCGACACCGAGCCCGCAGGCCGTGCCCAGGACGCGAACGGTCGAATCGCCCGCGGCCCCGATTTCGGGATCGTCGGCAACCTCCGGGTCCGGCGGGCCGACGGCAGCGTCGGGCCCGCGCACGACGGCGCTCGGATCGACCCGCCGCAGCACGTTCAGCAGCGGGCCGGACGGCGGCAGCACGTCGTTCAGCCCGTTGAGGATCGCCGACTGCTGGACGACCTCGCGCAGGTCGCGTGCGTTCGCGCCGCTGGAGTGAAGCGCCACGGCACCGAAGCCCCAGGCGACCAGCAGGGCCAGCGCGCCGAGCAGGATCGCGCCGCCGATCCCGTCGAGCAGGCCGACGGCTCCCGCTCCTAACCGCACCCGGATCGCCGTCCCGAGTCCCTCGAGCGCGACCGCGACGAACGCCCCGACCAGGACCCCTGTGGTGACGGCGAACAGGGGCGCGTACTGCGACTCCGAGCCGCCGGCCAGCAGCGCCGGGCCGATCCGCGCGCCGAGCGCGGCCCCGCCGACGAAGCCGGCC
>DAIRGH010000021.1:0-35329 GCA_036794585.1 Solirubrobacterales bacterium
TGATCGAGGGCTTTCAGTGGGGCGGTCAGCTTCAGAACACGACCGACGTCGAGAACTATCCGGGCTATCCCGACGGGGTCATGGGCCCGGAGATGATGAACCAGTTTCGTGCCCAGGCCGAGAAGTTCGGCGCCCGCCTCATCACCGACGACGCCGACCGCGTCGAGCTCAGCGACGGCGAGATCCAGCGGGTGTTCATCGGCGACGACTCATACGAGGCAAAGTCGATCATCCTCGCGATGGGCGCCGAGCCGCGCCGGCTCGGGATCCCCGGCGAGATGGAGCTAGCGGGCCGTGGGGTGTCGACCTGCGGTGTCTGCGACGGCGCCTTCTTCAAGGGCGAGAAGGTGGCGGTGATCGGCGGCGGCGACTCGGCGATGGAGGACTCGATTTTCATCTCCAAGTACGCCTCCGACCTCGACGTCGTCCATCGTCGCGACGAGTTCCGCGCTTCGAAGATCATGGAGGACCGGGCGCGCCAGCAGCCCAACATCAGCTTCAAGACCCCCTTCATCGCCGAGGAGTTCGTCGCGGGCGACGACGGCAAGCTGCGCGCCGTGCGGCTGCGCAATGCCGAGACAGACGCGACCGAGGAGCTCGACGTCGGCGGCGCCTTCGTCGCGATCGGCCACATCCCGCGCTCGGAGCTGGTCGAGGGCCAGGTCGACACCGACGACGGCGGCTACGTGGTCACGCACCCCGGCTCAACCCGCACCAACCTCGCCGGCGTGTTCGCGGTCGGCGACCTCGTCGACCACACCTACCGCCAGGCGGTGACCGCCGCCGGCACCGGCTGCATGGGCGCGCTCGACGCCGAGTGGTATCTGCGCGACACGCCACCTTCGCCCGAGGCCCACTGGCAGCGAGGCGGCGAGCCGATCGAGGTCGCCCCCGAGCTGACGGGCTAGCTCAGCTCGCCGGCCGGCCCTGCTCGTCGATCCAGCGCAGGATCGCCTTCGAGTGCGTGATCACGGTGCCGTCGGCGAGCTTCAGGGCCGGCAGCTTCTTGTCGCCCGTCTGGGCTTGTAGCTCGTCGCGCGATCCCTTGCGGAGGAAGGGGATCGGGTGGCCGTGAGCGGCGATTACCTTGTCGTACTCGATCCCGGCGCCCCGGAGCGCCTCCTGCACGCGCCGGCACGGGTGGATACGCGGACCCTCGTCGTCGCCGTGGCATACATAGAGCGTCGGCTTCTCGGGCATCTTCGTCCTCCAGTCTCGTCAACTGTGTTGTAGACCGGCGACGGGCGGTCTACTCATCGCTCGCGATCGCCTCCGGGTCGGCCCAGGTCGCGCTTCCGAGCTCCTCGCCCGCGGCGCCGAACGCCGTCGCGGTCACATCGTGGATGCCGCGTGGGAAGAAGCCGACGAAGATGCCGACCGGCGCCGGTGCCCCCAGCCGGTGGAGCAGCCGCCGCGGGATCTGCTCGGTGACTGCGTCGAGCTGCCGGGGTTCGCCATCGAGCTCGATGCTGAGCCTCACCGAATCGACGGCCCGCGAGACGAAGCCATAGACCTGTGACTCGCGTCCGCCGCTGGACGTTCCCGTCGCGACGAGGGCAGTATTGAGCTCGGGAATGAAGGTCTCCCCGCATGCGCCACCTGCCTCGGGGAGGCGCTGGGCCGGGTGCAGAGTCATGAGGCACGGTCCCCGGTCGGTCCCGTAGACGACGATTTCAAACGGGTCACCGCCTGGCGTGTATCCCGACGCGATGACGGTCGGTCGGGGCGCCCGGTCCTCCCACCCTTCGACCGGCGCCGGCGCGACCGTCGGCGGCTCACCCGGCGAGGCGGGCTCGGGTGGGCCGCGGGTCACCGCCTCGGTCCCCGCGGAGGCGTCACATCCGGCCGCCGCGACCGCGAGCGCCGCCGCGACCGTCACTGCTTGAGCCGCGAGCTTCACCTGCCAACCGTAAACCCGCCACGAGCCGCAGGTTTCGGCCGGATAGCGAATACAACCTGCGGTTGGTCGCCAGCCGAGCTAGGTGATGCAGCGGCCGCTGAGCTTGCGGACCGAGAGGCGCTTTGGGCGCAGGGCGACGCGGACCCGGCGGACGTTGTTTTCCTCGTTGAGCTCCTCGAGCAGGTTGAGTGGGTCGGCGCGCGAGATCAGGCAGTAGTGGCCGCGTCGCAGGCCCGTGAGGTCGAGCTGCTGGCCGGGCACGGCGAACACGTAGGAGTCCGCCCAGCCGGCCGAGACGCCCTGCGTAGCGTTCTGGTCGCAGCCGACGTCCTCGGTCGTGGAACCGAACGGGTAGCGCGGGTGCTCGGGCGTGGCCGGACCCGGAAAGACCGGACGCGTGTCGACCAGGCAGAACCCGACTTTGCGCGACCCCGCGACGAGCTTGCCGCTCGGGTCCTTGCGCAGCTCGTAGCGAGCGAAGTCGAGCGTGTGCCAGTGGTTGTGGGCGGCGTGGTAGCGCATGCAGCCGAAGAGCCGCTCGGAGGCGACGCCGTCGGCCCCGGGCTCGAATCCGCCGCTGCCGTTGGTGTCGTCGAAGATCCGCTGCGAGGCGTCGCGGTCGTTGGCGGGATCACCGTCCCCGTCGCAGTTCGCCGAGACGGCGCTCGGAAAGACCTCGAGCGGACCGTTGCCGACGTTGGCGACCTCGGTCGTCAGCCGCAGCAGGGTCTTCGAGCCCTCCTGCGTGACGAAGATCTGCTCCTCGTCGACCGCGAGCGTGAGCAGGTCGGGCGTCAGCGCCGCCGTGCCGCCCGCCGCGCCGGGGGCGAGGACGACCGCGAAGACCCCGCCCGCGCCTGCGAGCACGACTGCCGCGGCGATTCGGATCCTCGTCGCCAACCCTGCGTCCATGTCCGGAGGAGCGTACCCGCGCTGAGGTAGATTTCGTACCCGTGGCTGTCGTCGAGACACCGGAGATCAGCGCCGACTCGCTCGGCCTGCGGCCGTTCACCGAGTTCGACTCCGCGAACGAGACCTGGCCGCGCGGCGACCGGCCGGCGGCGATTCGCGAGGCCGCGGCCGAGTTCCGCGCCCGGTTCGCGACTCCCGAGAACCGGGTCGAGGCCGTGCGCACGGTCGACATCGCCTCGGCTCCCTACCCGCTCAAGTTCGCCTTCGGCGGCGCCGCCAGGGGGGCGAACCCATACATCAACATCATCAACCGCCTGCAGGTGATCCAGTTCACCGACTTCGAGGGCAAGCGGCGGACGCTGGCGTACGAGCCGACCGTCACCGAAGGACCGCAGGAGGCACCCTTCTACGAGCAGATGATGCGGATGCCGATGCCCGACTGGATCGCCTACAAGGTGATCGCGAAGATCTGGCACGAGCCCGACGAGGCGCTCGCAGTGGCTGGCCTTCGCCCTGAGGACGTCGACTTCATCAGCTTCGATCACCTGCACGTGCAGGACCCGCGCTTCGTGCTCGGCACCCGCGAGCCGATCGAGGGCGAGGCGGCGCCGCGGCCGCCGCTATTTCCGAACGCGAAGCTGATCGCCCAGCGCAAGGAATGGGACACCTTCGCCTCGCTGCACCCGATGCAGTGGGCGTGGTACGTCGAGGACGGGATCAAGGACCTGATCACCGACAATGTCGTCCTCGTCGACGGCGACGTCGAGCTCGGCAAGGGCGTGGCGCTGGTCTGGACCCCTGGCCACACCGACGGCAACCACTCGCTCTGCGTCAACACGCCCGACGGTGTCTGGGTTTCCTCGGAGAACGGTGTGTGCGCGGACAACTGGCACCCGCACCTGTCCAAGATTCCCGGCGTTCGCCGCACCGCCCGCTACTTCGGCCGCGAGGTGATCCTCAACTCCAACACGCTCGAGGACTCGATCGACCAGTACGACTCGATGGTCAAGGAGAAGGCGCTCGCCGACCCGAATCCGCGCGACCCCCGCTTCCTCAACGTCTTTCCGTCGTCGGAGATGGCCTCCTGGAGGCGCCAGTGGCCCGTGGTCCCGACGTTCACCTACGGCGGGATCAACTACGGCTCGATCGAGCCGCCGGGCTGAGCGCCTAGGCGGCCCTGACCTGTTGGGCTGCCTCGACGATCAAGACCACGCCGCCGCCGCTGGGCCGCTCGGACCCGGAGAGGAACATGCGCCCGCCGTGTCGCTGGCGAGCCTCCTCGCGGGCCAGGGCCGTGGCGGCGTCCCGCTCGAGCATGCTCGCAATGAGCTTCGAGCCTCCGCTGTGATCGAGATAGAGGACGTCGTACATTCCCATTCCTCCAACGGTTTCGCCTATCTCCATGATCGGCGCAATCGAACCGCACCGCATCGGTAGTTCGAGGCGCACTGGTGGGTAGTTCGCCGCGAACCGTGTTGTTCCCCTTATCGGCGCGATCGGCAGATGTAATAGGCGTGCAAGCGCGCACTCCCTAACCTCGATCGCATGGATCGGCGCGCCTGGACTCTGCTCATCGTCCTCGGCGCGATCTGGGGGGCGAGCTACCTCTTCATCAAGATCGGCATCCGCGACATGTCGCCGTGGATGGTCGCCTGGGCGCGGATCGCGCTTGGTGCGCTGGTCCTCGTGCCACTGGCCATACGGGCAGGAGCCCTGCGGGCCGCTCGCGGCCTGGGTGTGCCCTGGCTGTGCCTGCTCGGAGCAATCCAAGTTGCGGTGCCCTTCGTCCTGATCTCCGCGGCCGAGGAGGAGATCTCCTCCGGGCTCGCCGGGATCCTGGTCGCCTCGGCGCCGCTGTTCACAGCACTGCTCGCCATCCGGCTCGACCACGAGGAGCGCTCACAGGGCCTCCGCCTGATCGGCATCCTGCTCGGGCTGGCGGGCGTCGCCGTGCTGCTGGGCGTCGATGTCGGTGGCACCGGTTCGGAGCTCGTCGGCGCAGCCGCCGTCCTGCTTGCGGGGCTCTGCTACGCGGTCGGGGGACTGATGGTCAAGCGACGGGTCGTGAACGTGCCTCCGATCGGGGTCGCGGCGTGGGTGATGATTTCGAGCACGGCCCTCCTCCTGCCGGTCGCCCTCCTGACCGCCCCCGCGGATGTCCCGGGCCTTGGACCGGCCGCGGCGGTGGCCGTCCTCGGCGTGCTCGGCACCGGGGTGGCATTCGTGATTCTGTACGAGCTGATGAGCAGCGTCGGCCCGGCGCGCACGTGGATCGTCACCTACCTGGCGCCCGGGTTCGCCGTGGTCTACGGGGCGCTGCTGCTCGGCGAGCAGGTCACGGCCGCCACGATCGCGGGGCTTGCGCTGATCCTTGCCGGCTCCTGGCTCGGCAGCGGCGGGCGGCTCCCGTCACGGCGCCCTAGACCGGCTGCAAGGGGCGAGCCGGAGCTGGCGACGAAATCCTGACTAGGCCGCCTCAGCGGCCAGCATCGGCGCCGGCTCGTAGCGCTCCTCGCCGGTCCGGCGGTGAAGCCCTTCGAGCGTCGCCAGCACGTGCGCGGGTCCGAGCTGCTGTGCCCATTCGAACGGACCGCGGGGGTGGTTGAGTCCGAGCCGCATCGCGATGTCGATGTCGTCGGGCGCCGCCACTCCCTCGCCGGCCGCAAACGAGGCCTCGTTGACGAGCTGTGAGACGACCCGCTCGAGGATCTCGCGGCGGAGCTCGGACTCTAGCGGCGCCTGGTCGGGATCGATCCGGCCTTTGCCGTCGTACTCGTAGAACCCGCGCTCCGTCTTCCGGCCGAGCCTGCCCTCGGCGACCATCCGCTCCTGGATCGGGTGTGGCTTCCAGCGCTCGATCGGCCGCTGGGCGTAGAAGGAGCGCGCGACGCTGAGGTTGACGTCGATACCGATCAGGTCCATGAGCTCGAACGGCCCCATCCGGTAGCCGCCGTCCTCGCGCATCACGCCGTCGATCTCGGCGTGGCCGGCGATGCCCTCCTCGAGGATTTGCAGCGACTCGAGCGCAAACGGCCGGTTGCAGCGGTTGACGACGAATCCGGGGGAGTCGGTGCAGCGCACGGCGGTACGGCCCATGCGCTCGGCAACCGCCTCGACGGCGGCGACCGCGTCCTCGCCGCTGCGCTCGCCGGCGACGACCTCGACCAGCTTCATCAACGCCGGCGGGTTGAAGAAGTGCATGCCGCAGATCCGCTCCGGGATCCGCGCCCGAGCCGCGATCTCGGTCACCGGCAGTGAGGAGGTGTTGGTCGCGAGCACGGTGTCGCCGCGACAGACGTCCTCGAGCCGGGCGAAGAGCTCGCGCTTGAGCTCGAGGTCCTCGGGCGCGGCCTCGATCACCAGGTCGCAGCTGCCGAGCCCGTCGATTTGGGCGGGCACCCGAACGCGCTCGGCCGCCGCGATCGCTTCCTCGTCGCTCCAGCGCCCCTTCGCTATGCCCCGCTGAAGATCGGTGCGCATCCGGTGCATGCCCACGTCGAGTGCCTCCGGCTGCGGGTCGTACAGCACCGTCTCGAATCCGCCCAGGCCAGCGAGCTGCGCGATCCCGACGCCCATCGTCCCGGCGCCGGCGACGCCGACTCGTTCGACGTTCACGGCGACGGCGGGGGCGGAGGTGGCTCCTCGCCCTCCCAGAAGTCGACCGCGTCGCGGCGGAAGTAGACGTCATGCATGCCGTCGCCGGTGCCGCCGGGTGGGCGGCCGAAGGCGCTGATCTTCCCGGATTCCGGGCGCACGACGATGTCGGGCGCGTTCATCTCGCTCAGGATGAGGGCGCGCACGGGTGTGTCGGTGCGGTTGATGACCTGGTGCGCCCCGTCCTCGCCGACCGGAAACGCGACCACCTCGCCCTCGGTGAGTCGCCGCTCCCCGTCGGGCGTGCGCAGGCTCGGCTCGCCCGAGACCACGATCAGCATCTCCTCGTTGTCGAGGTGGTAGTGCATCGGAAACGCCGCCGACCCCGGCTCGAGCTCGAACAGGCTCAAGCCGAGATGCTCGGCGCCGGCCTGGTGACCGAGCTTCGCCCGCCGGCCCCGAAACCCCTCGCGCTCGGAGGGCGGGTCGAAATCGGGATCCAGGAAGTTGCTCATTCGCCGCGGGGAGGCTTGTCGCCGTGCCAGTAGTCGACCGCGTCCTGCTCGAGGAAGCTGAGCCGGATGCCGCGGCCGCTGCCGGGTGCCTCGGAACGGACGCCGATCTTGCCGGTGTCGGGGTAGGCGATCACGTCCGGGCCGCGCATCTCGCTGAAGACCAGAAAGCGGACCGGCTCGTCGGTGCCATTGATCATCTGGTGCCCGCCGCGCTCGCCGCGAGGAAAGGCGACGACCTCGCCCTCGGCGAGCTCGCGCTCGCCATCCGGCGTTCGCAGCGTCACCCGGCCCCGCAGGACCATGACCATCTCCTCGTTGCCGGAGTGCCAGTGGTAGGAGTAGGTCGCCGAGCCCGGCTCGAGCTCATACAGGCTCGCGCCGAGGCGCTCGGCGCCCGCGCGATGGGCGATCCAGGCGTCGCGCATCAGGAAGCCGGCCCTGTCGGACTCGTGGTCCCACTCGGGCTGATAGACGTTCGGCGTCAACGTCCCCGGTAGGCGGGCTTGCGCTTCTCCAGGAACGCGCGCATGCCCTCTACCCGATCCTCGGTCGCCATCGCAAGCTCGTAGAGGCGGCGCTCGTGCTCGAGTCCGGCGGCGAGGCCCATCTCCTCGGCGGCGAGCACCGCCTGCTTTGCCAGCATGGCGGCGATCGGCGGCCGCGATGCGATCCGCCGGGCCAGGTCGAGTGCGGCGTCGAGCCAGTCGCGCTTCTTGGCCACGATCGTGACCAGTCCCATCTCGAACGCCTCGCTCGCGTCGAAGCGGCGCCCGGTCAGGACCAGCTCCATCGCCCGGTGCTTTCCGACCGCTCGCGCCAGGCGCTGCGTGCCTCCGCCTCCGGGGATGATCCCGAGCGTGATCTCGGGCTGACCGAACTCGGCCGTCTCGGAGGCGACGATCAGGTCGCAGATCAGGGCCAGCTCGCAGCCGCCTCCCAGCGCCCAGCCCGAGACCGCGGCAACCATCGGCGTGCGGCAGTCGGCGAGCCGGCGCCAGAACGCCGCCGCAGGGTGAAAGACCGCTTCGTGGAACTCGCGCTCGGCGAGCGTCGCGATATCCGCTCCCGCGGCGAAGACCTCGTCGGATCCGGCGATCACGATGCAGCGAATCTCGGGGCCGGCGTCGAAGCCGGCCACGGCCCCGGCGAGCTCCTCCATCAGCTCGGGCGAGAGCGCGTTCCGCGCCTCCGGGCGGTTGAGGCGGCAGAGGGCGACGTGCCCGTCGACGCTGGTCTCGACCAGGCTCATCCGGGGGGGACGAGCGCGTTGATTCCGGTCGCGTCGCGGCCGATGATCAGCTTCTGGATCTGCGAGGTGCCTTCGTACAGGGTCGTCACCCGCGCGTCGCGCAGGTAGCGCTCGACCGGATAATCGTCGACGTAACCGGAGCCGCCGTGAACCTGGATCGCCAGGTTCGCGCACTCGACCGCCGACTCGGTCGCGTAGAGCTTCGCCACCGAGGTCTCGACCGTCGACGGCTTGCCGGCGTCCTTCAGCACCCCCGCGCGCCGGACCAGCATCCGCGCCGCGTCTCGGCGGACGATCATGTCGGCGATCATCTCCTGTACGAGCTGAAAGCTCGCGATCGGAACGTCGAACTGCTTGCGCTCCTTGGCGTAGGCGACCGACGCCTGCACGCAGCCCTCGCAGATCCCGACGCAGCCCGAGGCGACCGAGTAGCGGCCCGAGTCGAGCGCCGACATCGCCACCTTGAATCCGTCGCCGACCTCGCCGAGCAGGGCGTCGTCTGCGACCTCGACCGCGTCGAGCGAGATCTCGGCGGTGTCGGAGGCGCGCAGCCCGAGCTTGCCGTGGATCTCCTGGGTCGTAAAGCCGTCGCTCTCGGTCGGCACGAGGAAGCAGGCGAGGCCCTTGTGCTTCTTGGACGGGTCGGTCTGGGCGAAGATCAGCGCCACCTCGGCGACGTTTCCGAGCGAGATCCACATCTTCTGGCCGCTGAGCTTCCAGCCGCCGTCGACCTTCTCCGCGCGCGTGCGGAGGTTGGCCGCGTCCGAGCCCGTGTCGGGCTCGGTGAGCCCGAAGCAGCCGAACGCCTCGCCCGCGCACAGGCGCGGCAGCCAGCGCTGCTTCTGCTCGTCCGATCCCCAGCGCTCGATCGAGCCGCAGACGAGCGAGGTCTGCACCGAGACGACCGTTCGCATCGCCGAGTCGCCGCGCCCGACCTCCTCGACGATCAGCCCGTAGCCGACGTAGTCGAGCCCGCGCCCGCCGTACTCCTCGGCCACCGGGGCGCCGAGGTAGCCCATGTCGCCGAGCCGGCGCGCGAGCTCGGCGTCGAAGCGCTCGGCGCGGTCGGACTCGCGGGCCCGAGGGATGACCTCGTTGTCGACGAAGTCACGCGCGGTCTCCTGGATCAGGCGTTGCTCGTCGCTGAGCTCGATCACCGGGCCGGGGCTCCCAGTGCCTCCTGGACCACGTGGGCAAAGATCTCCTGCGCCTCGGCTGTTCGCGGGCCCGGCTCGAACGAGGTCGAGTCGATCGCGGTGACCGGCTGGACCTCGCGCGTGGTCGACGCCAGGAAGGCCTCGCTGGCGCCGAGGGTGTCGGCGAGCTCGAACTCGCCCTCGCTGACCTCGAGCTCGCCGATCAGCGCCCGCCGGGTGATCGAGTCGAGGATCCCGGCTTCGAGCGACGGGGTCCGCAGCCCCCCGTCGACGACCCAGAAGATGGTCGAGGTCGGCGCCTCGAGCACGATCCCGTCGGGCCGCACCAGCAGCGCCTCGTCGGCGCCGCGCGCCTTGGCGACCCGCGTCGCCTGCATGTTGGCGCCGTATGACAGCGACTTGACCCCGGTCAGGATCACCGAGGGCTGATAGGTCACGGTCGCCAGGCGCACGCTCGAGCCCCAATCGACCAGCGGTTCGATCAGCGCGATCCTCCGCCCGCCCCGGGTGACGAGCAGGCGCAGCTGAGCGTCCTCGCTGCCGTTCTCGGCGAGCAGCGCCGCGATCTCGGTCGCGAAAAGGTCGCGATCCACGTCGAGCTCGATCGCGGCCGCCGAGCGCTCGAGCCGGTCCAGGTGGGCCTCGAGCTCGAACGGCGTGCCGGCGTAGACCCTGATCACCTCGAAAACCCCGTCGCCCCGGTAGAGGCCGTCGTCCTTGAGCGGGATGGTGGCCTTGGCGGTGGGCCCGATCGCCCCGTCGATTGAGGCTAGCTCCGTGGCTGGCATCGGCAGCGAGGCTATCGATCGCTAGCCTCGAAGGGATCGATGAATTTCCGTCTCCGGCGCCGTCTTAACCGAAAAGCGCCTTCAAAGGAGGCCGAACCCCGTATGACGCAGGAAGTGACCGAGAAGAACCGCTGGATAGCGCTCTACGTGCTCTGCGCGGGCGTGCTGATGATCGTCCTCGACGTGACCGTCGTCAACGTCGCCCTCCCCAGCATCCAGAACGACCTGGACTTCAGCCAGGCGGGCCTCGCCTGGGTCGTCAACGCCTACCTGATCTCCTTCGGCGGCCTCCTGCTGCTCGCCGGACGGCTGGGCGACCTGATCTCACGGCGGGGTGTCTTCCTCGTCGGCCTCGCGATCTTCACCACCGCATCGCTGTTCTGCGGGCTCTCCCAGAGCCAGGAGATGCTGATCGCCGGCCGCTTCGTTCAGGGCGTCGGCGGCGCGATGACCATGGCTGTCGTCCTGGGCATGATCGTGACGATGTTCCCCAAGCCGCGCGAGCAGGCGAAGGCGATCGGCGTCTACGCGTTCGTCGCCTCGGCCGGCGGCTCGATCGGATTGATCGCGGGCGGTGTGCTCACGCAGGCGATCAGCTGGCACTGGATCTTCTTCATCAACGTCCCGATCGGCATCGCGACGGCCGTGCTCTCCCTGCGGCTCCTCGAGAAGGACGAGGGAATCGGCTTCGGCCAGGGCGCTGACGTCCTCGGCGCGGCGCTGATCACCGCGTCGCTGATGCTCGGCGTCTACACGATCGTCGAACCCGCCGCCGACCTCGGCTGGGGCGCGGGCCGCACCATCGCCCTGAGCGCCGGCTCGTTCGCGCTGCTGATCGCATTCCTCGTGCGCGAGACGACGACCGCCAACCCCCTGATCCCGCTGCGGATCTTCCGCTCGCGCAACGTCACGGGCGCGAACCTCGTTCAGGCCCTCACGGTGGCAGGGATGTTCGCGATGTTCTTCCTCGGCGTCCTCTACCTCCAGGAGGTGCTCGGCTACGACGCGCTCGAGACCGGGCTCGCCTTCCTGCCCACCACGATCGTCATGGGGACGCTGTCGGTGCGCTACTCCGAGCGCCTGATCATGCGCTTCGGCGCCCGTACGACCCTGATCCCGGGGTTGATCCTGATCGCCATCGGCCTCGCCCTCTTCGCCCGCGTCCCGGTGGACGGGGAGTACGTGCGCGACATCCTGCCCGCCGGCCTGCTGCTGGGCGCCGGCGTCGGGGCCGCCTTCCCGACGCTGATGACCCTGGCGATGTCGGGCGCCACGCAGAGCGATGCCGGACTCGCTTCCGGGCTCGTCAACACCACCGCCCAGGTCGGGGCCGCGATCGGCCTGGCCGTGCTGGCGACCCTGTCGGAGACCCGGACCGAGAACCTGCTCGCCGAGGGCGAGGAGCGGCTCGCAGCGCTCACCGGCGGCTACCACGTCGGGTTCATCGTCGGCACGGCGCTGGTCGTTGTCGCGATCGTCGTCGCGATCACCGTGCTGCGCGAAGCGCGGCCGGCGATGCATCCGGCAGCTGAGGCCGACACCGACGAGCGGGCGTTCGCGAAGGCCGAAGCCTGATGGGCGCGGTCAAGTTCGACATCTCGATGTCGCTCGACGGGTTCGTCGCCGGCCCGAACGACGGCGTCGAGAACGGGCTGGGCGACGGCGGCGAGGCTCTGCACGAGTGGGTATACGGGTTGAAGAGCTTCCAGGAGCGCCACGGCCGGGAAGGTGGCGAGACGGGGCCCGACTCGGACGTTCTCGACGAGGCGTTTCGCGACGTCGGCGCGTCGATCATCGGTCGGAGGATGTTCGACTTCGCCGTCGGAGCGTGGGGCGACGAGCCGCCGTTCCGCATGCCGGTGTTCGTCGTCACCCACCGCGGCGGCGAGCCGCTGCCGAAGCAGGGCGGGACCACGTATTACTTCGTCACCGACGGGATCGAAGCGGCGCTCGAGCAGGCCCGCGAGGCCGCCGGCGACCGCGACGTCGCGATCGGCGGCGGCGCGAACGTGATCCAGCAGTACCTGAGCGCGGGGCTCGTCGACGAGTTTCAGGTCCACGTGACGCCGCTGTTCCTGGGTGGTGGCGTGCGCCTGTTCGACGGTCTGGGCCCGGAGCCGCCGCGCCTCGAGAAGACCCGTGTGCTCGACTCGGCGGGGGTCATCCACCTCAGGTTCCGCCCGGTCGGCTAACCTCGCCGCCTTCTCCCATCCCCCGGAAGGAACAACATGTCCACAGGAACAGTGAAGTGGTTCAACGACGACAAGGGCTTCGGGTTCATCACCCCCGATGACGGCTCGAAGGACCTCTTCGTCCATCAGAGTGCTGTCGTCGCAGAAGGCCACCGCACCCTCGAAGAGGGCGCCAAGGTGACGTTCGACTCCGAGCCCAGCGACAAGGGCCCGCGGGCCGCGAACGTGCGCCTCGCCTAGGGCTCGTCACCCGGCGGCGGGGTTCTCGATCACGGTCGCCACGCCCTGGCCGACGCCGACGCACAGCGCCGCGATCCCGTAGCGCGCGTTGCGGCGTCGCAACTCCCAGGCGAGCGTGGTGAGCAGGCGGGCGCCAGAGCAGCCGAGCGGGTGGCCGAGGGCGATCGCGCCGCCGTTGACGTTCAGCCTCTCCTCGTCGATGCCGAGCTCGCGCACGCAGGCGAGCACCTGGGCGGCGAACGCCTCGTTGATCTCGATCAGGTCGATCTGGCCGAGCTCGAGGTCGGCGGCGTCGAGGGCGCGGCGGATCGCCGGAATGGGCCCGATCCCCATGTAGGCCGGATCGACGCCGGCGACGCCGCTGGCGACGACCCGCGCGAGCGGCTCGGCGCCGAGCTCGGAGGCGATCCGCTCCGAGGCCAGCACGGTGCAGGCGGCGCCGTCGTTGAGCGTCGAGGCGTTGCCGGCGGTGACGGTGCCGGCCTCGCGAAACACGGGCCGCAGGCTCGCCAGCTTCTCCAGGGTGGTGTCGGCGCGGGGACCTTCATCGTGCTCGACGAGCGCAGCCGGGCGCCCGTTCGCCGCCGGGGACTCGACCGCGATCATCTGAGACTCGAAGCGGCCCTCGGCGGTGGCGGCGACGGCGCGCTCGTGGCTGCGCAGCGCGAACGCATCCTGATCCTCGCGTGAGACCTCGTAGCGCTCGGCGACGTTCTCGGCGGTCTCGCCCATCGCCTCGGTCGAATAACGCTCGGCCATCTTCGGGTTGATCCGCCGCCAGCCCAGCGCGGTGTCGTGCAGGGTCTGCTCTCCCCGCGGCAGCGGCGCCTCGGGCTTCGGCATCACCCACGGCGCACGGCTCATCGACTCCGAGCCGCCGGCGAGGTACAGCTCGCCCTCGTCCAGGCGCAGCGCCCGCGAGGCCTGGTTGATCGCCTCCAGGCCAGAGGCGCAGAGCCGGTTGACCGTCACCCCGGGCACCTCGACAGGGAGCCCCGCCAGCAGCGACGCCATCCGGCCGACGTCGCGGTTGTCCTCGCCGGCCTGATTGGCGGCGCCCCAGTAGACGTCGCCGACCGTGCCTGGGTCGACGCCGGTCCGCTCGACGGCGGCCGCGATCACGTGCGCGGCGAGATCGTCGGGGCGCACGCCCGCAAGCGCGCCGCGGAAGCGGCCCATCGGGGTGCGTACCGCGTCGATGACCAGCGCCTCGCCCATGTGGCGCTGATCCTACGAAGCGAGCGTAAGGTAGGTGCGTGGAGTTCATCCTGATCTCGCTGCTTGCGGTGGGGCTCATCGTCCTCTGCCTCGTGCTGCTGGCGCGCGCCTATCCCGGCAGCGGCGCTGACCTGGTCGACTGGAAGCCCACGCGCTCGCACGAGGTCGAGGCGCAGCTCGAGATCGACGACGTACAGCAGATGATCGCCGCCCAGAACGAGTACCGACGCCGGCGCGGGGAGGCCGAGCTCACCGAGGACGATGCCGAGCGGATGGCCCGCGAGGACGAGGCGATCCGCGAGCGAGGCAGGTGGCGCGAGCCCTGATCGTCGGCTGCGGCTGTCGCGGCCGCGAGCTCGGCAGGGCTCTGCTCGACGCCGGCTGGCAGGTCCGCGGGACGACCCGCGACCCCGCCACGGCGGCCGAGATCGAGGCTGCCGGGATCGAGCCGCTGATCGCGGACCCCGATCGCATCGGTGAGGTGCTGGACGGGCTCGAGGGAGTGGCGTTCATCTACTGGCTGCTGGGCTCGGCGTCGGGCGATCGCGCCGCCGTCGAGGCGCTTCACGGACCGCGGCTCGAGCGCCTGCTGGAGGAGATCGTCGACACCCCCGTGCGAGGGTTCGTCTACGAGGTCACCGGCGCCCTCGACCCGGAGCGACTGGTCGAGGCGCTTCAGATCCTGCGCGACGCGGGGGAGAGGTGGCGGATCCCGTTCGAGGTCGTCGACGTGGCCGAGACTGACGACAAGCTCTGGCGCGAGGCAATGCTCGCCGCCGCCCGCGAGCTCGTCGGCTGACTGCGGCGCTAAGGCGTTTCCACGTCGGAGGCGTTCTCCGACGTCGCGGCGCCTTCGGTCTCGCCAGGGGTCGCCTCGGCGCTCTCGCCCGGCCCCGGGTGCCCGTACTCGGGGAAGTCGATCGGCGCCGGCGGGATCTGCTCGGCGTCGGCCTGGGACCACGGCGCCTCGTCCTTGTAGTTCTCCGGCGGCTGGTCGAGATCCTTGGCGAGCAGATAGAAGCCGAAGCCGATCGCGGCGACGACCCCGATGACGATCCCGTAAACGGTCAGCTGGCGCGCGATCGAAGGGCTGTAGCTGCCGCCGACCACCTCGCGGCGCTTGTCGAGGCCCATCGCGTCGACGTCTGACTGCTCGTGGCGGGCAAGGCGCTCCTCGGGTGTGTCCTTGCTGAAGGTGGTGTGGGGGCCTACCGAGGGAGCGGGGGTGTCGCTGATGTCCTCGACACCGTCGTCGGCTCGCTGCTCGTCGCCCGAATCGAGCGGGTCGTCGCGCTCGGCGTCGCTGCGCTCGCTGTCCTTGCGCTTCCTCGCCATGCGGCCGCAACGTTAACGGCGAGTGGGCGAGGTTTCCAGCGACAACCGTTGGGTGCGTCGCGCTGGCGTACGCTTCGCGCACGCTCGCCTTGCCGCTCACCCTGCTCGTCGCCGTCTACTTGGTTTTCGCGACCGCGGCCCCGGCGACCCCCGTGCCGGCGCTCGCGCCGAAGGCCGACCACTACCCATGGGCGAAACGGATCGCCTCGGCGAAGCGCTTCGCCGAGACGCGCGCGGGCCGGATCTCGTTCGCGGTCGTCGACGAGACGGGCAGGCTGCGGGGAGACCACGTCGACCGCGTGCACAACTCCGCGAGCGTGGTCAAGGTGATGTTCATGGTCGCGCTGCTGCGCCAGCCCGACGTCCGCCACGACCCGCTCACCACCGCCGAGAAGCAGCTGATGGGGCCGATGATCAAAGTCTCCGACAACGACGCGGCGACCGCGATCTACAACCGCGTCGGCGAGGCCGCGCTGTACGAGCTCGCCCGCGACGCGGAGATGAGCAGCTTCACCACCCAGCCGACGTGGGGCCTGACGACGATCACGGCGAAGGAGCAGGCGCGCTTCTTCTATCGCCTTCAGTCGTTCATCCCGAAACGCCACCGCGGCTACGCGCTGCACCTGTTGACTCAGGTCACGGGTTCGCAGCGCTGGGGGATCCCGCCGGTCGCTCCCGGCGGATGGCACCTGCACTTCAAGGGCGGCTGGTCGGGGGCGCCGAGCTGGCGCGTCAACCAGGTGATGCTGCTGCGCGAGCCGCCGCGCCGGTTCGCGGTCGCCATCCTCACCCGCGAGCAGCCGAGCTACGAGTACGGCCAGGACTCGATCCAGGGAGTCGCCAAGCACCTGCTGCGCGAGTACAACCGCCGCAGCCGGTAGCTCCGATCGCGGAGCCCGGAGGGCGAAGCGGAGGTGCGCCGCTGTTGAGGTGCCTTATTCCAAACGTTTGAGCAGCTCGCCGAGGATCCGCGCCGTCGCGCCCCAGATCAGGTGGTCGTCGACGAGGTAGGTGGGCGTGCGGATCGGGACCCCGCGGCGGACCAGGCGCCGCATCGCAAATCCCTCCCGGAGCCGGTCGATTCCGAACGCGAGCACGGTCTCCACCTCTGCCGGGTTGGGCTCGAACCGCAGGTCGTCGGCGATCAGGCCGACGAACGGGTGCACCTTGTAGTTGGTGACGAAGGTGCCGATCGGCGGCAGGGCGCCGACCACCTCGACCGCCGCCGGATCGAGCCCGATCTCCTCCTGGGCCTCTCGCAGGGCGGTCGTCAGCAATGGCTCCTCGGGTTCGTCCTGGCGACCGCCGGGAAACGAGATCTCGCCGGCGTGGCGGCGCAGGTCGGCGCGGCGCTCGGTGAAGATCAGGCCCGGGCGCTCGGGGTGGCCGAAGAGAGGAACCAGGACAGCGGCCTCGGTGCGACCGTGCGCGTCCATCGCCTGCGCCTGCTCGGGCGTGAGCAGCGCGGCGCGCAGCTGATCGTCGCCGCTCGCGGTCAGATGATCACCTGCACGGTGCCGCCGTCGACCGACCACGCCGAACCGGCGACGTAGGAGGCGCGCTCGGAGCACAGGAAGACGATCGCGGCGGCGATCTCCTCGACCTCCGCCAGGCGTTCGATCGGTCGCTTGGCGCCGGCCTGCTCGAGCGCCCCGGCGCGCGACTCGTTGCCCGCGAGCTCCTTGGACTGGTCGAGCAGGCCGCCCTCGTCCATCCACAGCCCCGACTTCGTCGGCCCTGGGCAGATCGCGTTGACCAGCACGCCCTCGGCCGCGTGGCGGTCGGCGAACAGCCGTGAGAGCGAGAGCTCGGCGGCCTTGGCGACCGAGTACTCGGGCATCAGGGCCGAGGGCCGCTTGCCCGCGCTCGAGGAGACGTTGACGACCCGCCCCCAGCCGCGCTCGGCCATCGCCGGGATTGCGGCGCGCATCGCCCGCAGGGGCGCCATCACGTTCAGCTCCCAGGCCGCGTACCAGTCCTCCTCGGGGACGTCGTCGAGGTCGCGCCAGCGCGCGGTGCCGGCGTTGTTGACCAGCACGTCCAGCTTGCCGAAGGCCTGCTCGGCGGCGGCGACGACCCGCTCGCCGGCGTCGGGCTCGGTGACGTCCAGGCTCAGCGCCTCAGCCGTCGCATCGCCCGTCGCGGCGGCCCGGCACTCGGCCACGGCATCGTCGAGCTCGTCCGCCGCGCGGGACGCGAGCAGAACCGACGCGCCCTCGGCGCACAGCATCCGCGCCGTCTCGCGGCCGATGCCGCGACTTGCGCCGGTGACGGCGCACGCCCGTCCCGCCAGGCCGAGGTCCATCAGGCCGCCGGCGACTGGGACTCGATCCGGTCGGCGATCGCAACGGGCGTCTGACCGGCGATGATCCGGTGAACCGGGCACTTGCCGGCGATCGTCAGCAGCCGCCGTTGCTGGTCTTCGTTCAGCGGCTCGCGAATCCGCACCAGGACCTCGAAGCCCGAGGCGGTGCCGCGGGCCTCGTCGTACTCGATCTCGACCTCGACCTCGACCTTCCCTAGCTCCCACCCCTTGCGCTCCGCGTACATCTCGCAGGTGATCGCGGTACAGGACGCCAGTGCCGCGCCGAGGATTCGCGTGGGAGATGGCCCCTCGTTGGCGCCGCCCGCGTACTCGGGCTCGTCGACGACGAGCGTGTGCCCGCCCTCGATCTCGACGTCGTGCGCGAAGCCCTCGCGCCGGCGGGCGACGACCTTCACGCCTTCGGCTCCGCGCGCTCGCGGCCGGCGAACAGCTCCGGGTCGTCGACGTCGGCGAAGCGCGCCATCGCGTACGCCGCGTCTGAGGCGCGGTTGAGAAACCGCAGCAGCTCATCGGCGAGCTCCTCCTCGCGCGCCAGCGCGACCGCGCGCCGCTCGGCGCGGCGGATCACCGCGCGAGCGACGTCGAGCTGCGCGGAGAGCGTCGTCCCCCCGGGGATCACGAACTTCGGCGGCAGCTCGACTCGCTCCATGTAGCGGTCGATCAGCTCCTCGAGCTCGGCCGCCATCTCGGGAGTGACCCGGCTGACGCCGTCGACCAGCCGCTCGGCGGCCTCGGGCGCGGTCGCGAGCTCGGCGCCGGCGATGAACATGTCGTCCTGAAGCCGCAGGATGTCGGCGGCGAGCTCCTCGTCGCCCCTACCGCACAGCGAACGCGCGACACCCAGCGCCGAGGCGGCCTCGTCGAGCGCCCCGTAGGCCTCGGTGCGCCCGTCGGACTTCGCCACGCGTCCTCCGTACCAGAGCGAGGTCGTGCCGTCGTCGCCTTTCTTGGTGTAGATCCGGGCCACGGGGCGACGTTAGCTCAAAGGATTGAACACGACGCCCGTGAGCAGCTTGGGGTGAAAGAAGGTCGACTTGGGCGGCATCGTCTCGCCCGCCGCGGCGACGGCGCGAACCTGCTCGACCGGGGTCGGGCGCATGATGAAGGCGGCGTGCGTCGCGTCGTAGCCCAGCGATGAGATCGCCTCCTCGACCGACGGCGTGTAGGCGATCCCGCGCTTGGCCTCGATGTCCTCGGCGCTCATCCCCAGGACGCCGCGCAGCAGGAGCGCTTCCAGAATTGCCGCGTCGAGCTCGCGGAAGGCGGGGGAGGCGTCGGGCAGCGCCCGCTCGACCGCCGCCGGGTCCTTCAGCCGCAGCCGGAAGCCGCGCTTGAAGTGAGCGTCGACGTAGCCGAACACCCCGACTCCCTCCTCGCCGGCCGGGTCGAGTTCGGCAAGCGCCACCTCCTCGAGCTCGAAGTGCTCGCGGATCCCGTTCGCGAGCGCCTCCTGCGCTGTGGACTCGCCGAGGTTGGAGAGCAGTCTGTGATAGCCGAGCGCGGTCAGCCCGGGGTCGTCGAGCGAGACCAGGCACATCAGCGTGTAGCGGTGCGGGCCCTCGCCCCCGATCGAGTCGGCGTAGGTGCGCGCGGTCTCGTAGCGGTGGTGTCCGTCGGCGATCAGCAGCTCCGCCTCGGCGAGCTCGGAGGCGACGGCGTGGTGCGCGTCGGCGTCGCCGACCCGCCAGACGCGGTGGGTGGTCCCCTCGTCATCGGTCACCTCGGCCCAGGGCTCTGAGCGGGTGAAGCCCTCGACGTGGCGCCAGGCATCGCCTGGGTGAAGCGAGAAGATCGGCGAGAGGTTGTGCCGGGTCGCCTGCGTCAGCTTCAGCCGATCCTCCTTCGGCCCCGGTTGGGTGCGCTCATGAGGGCGAATGCGTCCCGGCCCGTACTCGGTCACCCTGACCCGGCAGAGCAGCCCGCGCCGGGTCGTGCGCGAGCCGTCCGGCGCCGGGTACTCCTGGGTCAGCGCCCACAGCGCCGGTTCGCGGTCGGCGGTGAGGATTCCCTGCAGCGTCCACTCCTCGAGCGTCTCGTCGGCGTGCTCGTACGGGTCGCCGCCCTCGGGCGCCTCGGGCAGGTCGATCTCGACGACGTTGAAGGGCGAACGGGCGACAAGCTCCGTGCGCTTCTCGGCGTCGATGACGTCGTAGGGTGGCGCGACGACGTCGGCGAGCGAGGGGATGGCGGCGAGGTTGTAGTGCAGCGCCGTCAGCGGGCGGACGTCCGCCACCTCAGCCGCGCTCGCACTGGCTGGTGACGATCTCCGTGAGCGGCGTGCCCGGCGGGGACTGGGCGGCGTTGATGGCGACCCCGACCTGGAACTCCTCGCCCGGCTTTGCGTCGATGCCCTCGCACTCCGGAGTGATGCCGACGATGGTCTCGACCTCCTCGATCTGGTCGGGCAGCGAGGCGTCGATGAACTCCTTCGTGGTCATGAAGTCGCCGGCCGACGAGTCCTCGGCGCCGGTAGCGCCGGCGTCGCCCGTGTCGGTGGCGGTCTCGTCATCGCCGCAGCCGCCCAGTGCGAGTAGCGACAGGATCGCGATCAGGGAGAGCAGCCGTCGCATGCGGCGCGCAGTCTAGGCAAGCCGGCGCGCCGGCTTGCTACGGGCTGATGCGGACCGGCAGGTGACGCAGCTGGTTGGTGAACGGAGAGCCGACGTACTCGGGCTCGCCGGCCAGTTCCATCGCCGGGAACCGCTTGAGCGTCTCCTCGAACAGGATCCGCAGCTCGAGCCGGGCGAGCGCGGCGCCGAGGCAGAAGTGCCGGCCGCCGGCGCCGAACGCCTGGTGGTCGGTGGTCCGGGTGACGTCGAAGCGATCGGGGTCCTCGAAGCGCTCCTCGTCGCGGTTCGACGACACGTACCACATGACCACCTTCTCGCCCTCGCGAATCGTCTGGCCGCCTAGCTCTGTGTCCTTGGTGGCGGTGCGGCGGAAGTGGGCGAATGCCGGGAACATCCGCAGCGACTCCTCGACCGCCTGCGGGATCAGCGAGGGGTCGTCGAGCACGCGCTGGCGCTCTTCGGGGTTCTCGATCAGCGCCCGTATGCCGCTGGCGTAGGTGGCCTTGGTCGAGTCGTTACCGGCCGCCATCAGCAGGAAGAAGCCCATCACGATCTCGTGCTCCTCGAGGGTCTCGCCGTCGACCTCGGCGTTGACGAGGGTGCTCGTGAGGTCGTCGGTGGGGCGCTGGCGGCGTTCCTCGATCAGCCGCTGGCAGCGCTTGAAGATCTCCGGGATGTCCTCCTGCATGATCAGCGGCGCCCCCTCCGCGCCGGGCGCGCGATCGCCGGCGCCGAGCGCGTTGTTCATCAGCCGCGCCCAGATCTCGTCGTCCTCGGGCGGGATGCCCATGAAGCTGCCGATCACACGGGAGACGACCGGCTGGGCGACGTCGATCACCAGGTCGCAGGTCTCGCGGCCCTCGAGCGCCTCGAGAACTTTGATGGTGATCGCGCGGATCTCGTCCTCATGCTCGGCGATCCGCTTCGGCGTGAACCCACGCTGAAAGAGCGCCTTCAGCCGGTCGTGCTTCGGCGGGTCCATGCCGATGAACATCGCGCTCACCAGCTCGACGGGCATGATCGCGTCGCTCACGGCGGTCACGCCGCTCGCCGACGAGTAAGTGCTCCAGTCCATGCTGACCTCGTGCACGTCGTCGGCCTTGGTCACCGACCAGTACCCGGCCTCCTCCGGGAACTCGGGGATTCTCGATGTCCAGTGCACGGGACACTCGGCCCGCAGTCGCTTGAAGATCTCGTGCGGCGGCGCCTCCTCCCAGTGCTCCAGATAGCCGACGAGCAGCTCGTCGAGGGGAGTGTCCTCAGCCGAGCGCGGTGTTTCTTCGAGTGGAGCGGGGTCCGCCGACATTCGAGCCTCCAGGATCGAAAGCCTACGTCCCGACCATATCGGCCGCGGAGTGCGGGGTTAAGGGTCATAGGCACCCAAAACCCCGCACTGAAGTCGGGGCGCCCGGATTTGAACCGGGGACCTCGGCCACCCAAAGGCCGCGCGCTACCAGGCTGCGCCACGCCCCGCGTGAGCGAGTGTAGTCGGGCCGTCACCGGGCAATGGGGTGATGAGATCTACTCGAAAGGAGGAGCGATGGTCGACTTCAAGCGGATCACGGACCGGGCGAAGGAGCTGGTCGACAAGCGCGGCGGGACGGGATCGCTGAAGGGGGACGCGGCCGAGCTCAAGGACATCGCCAGCGGGCCGGGCAGCTTCAAGGACAAGGCGAAGGCCGCGGTCGAGGCGATCAAGGATCCGGGCGAGGAGACACCGGACGAGGTGGGCACTCCTGCGCCGGTGGCGGAAGCCGCGAGCAGTCAGGCGCGGGCCGTCGGCAAGCACCGCCATGCCGGCCAGGGACGTGGGCGCGGACGCAAGGGTCGTGGCCGGCGTCGCGGACGGGGCGGCGGAGACGGCGACCCCGCGGTCTAATCTCAGCGCTACGCCCCTGTAGCTCAGCCGGATAGAGCAGCTGCCTTCTAAGCAGCAGGTCGCAGGTTCGAGTCCTGCCGGGGGCGCTCTGCAATCCGGCAACGAAAGAGCCCGGCGTTAGGCCGGGCTCTGTCGCTCGATAACCGATACGTCTGATTCAGGTCTTGCGTTCGAGGTCCGCGACCTCTTCGGCCTTGCGGTCGGCGCGCTCCTGGGCGCGGCCGAGCTCTTCCTTCGCCTCGCCCTTGCGCTCCTCGTCACGGCCCTCGCGACGAAGGCTCGCGTCGCCCGCGATGTCACCGGCGGCCTGCTTGGTCCTGCCGGTGATCTTGTCCAGGATGCCCATTTCTCTCAACTCCTGATCGCCTGATTGGCTTCCGGAGCCGTCTGATACCCGTGCTGAGCGGCCGAAAACGAGTTGGCGAAAGCTCGTTTTCATCGCCTCCGAGCGGGTAGCTACGTGCGTTCCGCCCCGCCTGAGACCGTGCCCGGAGCCGCTACATTGGGCGAGCGCGGTGAGCGTAGCTCAGCTGGTAGAGCTCCCGGTTGTGGTCCGGGTGGTCGTGGGTTCGAGTCCCATCGCTCACCTTGTGAGTCAGGTTGAAAGGCGCGCCGCGGCAGGTCTTCACAAAACGATCCCGGCGCTTCCCGTGCGTGACGTTCCGGCCGCGGTAGCGCACTACCGCGAGCACTTCGGTTTTGAGGCGCCACACGTGACCCCGGACTTCGCGGTCCTCGGACGTGACGAGGCGGTGCTCCATTTGTGGGGCGCAACTGACAGCGAGTGGCGCTCGCGCGAGGACCTGGCGAGTCAACCAATCTGCTCAGGTGCTGAGTCGTTCTTGGCGGGCACGGCCAGCTGCCGAATTGAAGTAGCCGATGTCGACGCTTTGTTTGATGAGCTCGACCGCAAGGGGGTGCTGCATGAGGTCTCCCGAGGAGGGGTGGAGCGAACGGACTTCGGGACCCGCGAGTTTGCAACCGTCGACCTCGACGGCAACCTGCTGACGTTCTTCCGTTGGGAGGCCGACTAGCCGCGTCCGTAGTTTCGAGCAACGCGGATTCCGTGGTTAACCCCGCGGTCGATTAGGTATGCCGCTCGGTCGCAAAACGGCTCGAATCCGGCGATAACTTCAACATGACCGACCAGGAGGCCCGCGAGTTCCTCGAGCAGCTCGCCGTTCCCAACCGCACCCAGCCGCCGCCGTGTCCGCTCTGCGCAGGGCAGCATCAGCTGGAGCTGCGCTGCGTCGAGCCGGCGTTCCGGCCGACGGTCGCGCTCGCCGGCCAGCCGAGCTAGTCAGGGCGGTGCCACCCCCGGCCTATGATCGCCAGTGGCGATGCGCAGCGGCCGCTACTCCTTCCCCCACGTCACCTACGACCCGCCCAGCGATGTGCTCTATGCCCAGCTGCGCCGGGCCGAGTCGACGCGACGCGAGCGCACCGAGGAGGGCGACGTGTGGACCTACGACGACAAGGGCCGGCCGACCGGGGTGATCGTGATGGAGCCGCGCGCCCGCCTGGAGCGCGACGGCGCCGTCCACATCACCCTGCCCGGCGGCGAGCGCGAGCGGGTTCAGGGAATCGAGGCGGCGCTGCGGCGCGAGCGCTGACGCTGCGGCGCTAGCGGACGCCCTTCAGGCAGATCACCTGCGACTCGTACGGAAAGCTCGTCGGGGTGCCCGCGGCGCCGTCGTCGAGGCCCATCAGGACGTGGAAGTCGCCCTTGCGTACGAAGCTTCCCTGCTGGAACAGGTCGAGGCTGCCGGGATTGATCCCACCGTTGATCACCCGCGGGCAGATGTTCTTCGGCGCGGTCAACTTGAAGTCGATGTACGGGCCCGTGCCGCCCGCGGCGGGGTCGGTGTTGACCGTGCCCTCGCCGCTCAGATAGACGACCTTCGGCTTGCTCGGCGCCGGCCTACGCGCCGCAGGCCGCGCGAGCGCCGGGCCGCCCTCGGGCCGCATCTTCACCTCCACGGTCGCGTAGCTGGGTCGCACGTCGACCCTGGCGGCGCCGCTGCCGAGCACGGTCGTCGCCGCGAACGCCATCACCGCGACGGCGGCGACTGCCAGTGAAACGATGGTGCTCCTGCGCATCTGAAAAGCCTCCCGTCCGGCGTCCCTCACAACCACTGAACACGCTACCTACCCTCACGGATGCGGTCTCGGGATCGTTTCCTTGCCGAGACCACACTTGACCGCAACCGCGACAGCCATTCCGTTTCAACGCTTCCTCGACGAGCACCGTGAGCCGGTGCTCGCCTTCCTGCGGGCGATGGTCGGACCGCATGACGCCGAGGACTGTTTTCAGGAGACCTTCATCTCTGCGATGCGCGCCTACCGCAACATGGACGGCCGGCATCCGCGGGCGTGGGTGATGACGATCGCTCGCCGCAAGGCGATCGATCACCATCGCGCCCGCGCCCGCCGACCGGAGCCGCGCGGAGAGCTTCCCGAGGTGGCTGTGACCGACGACCCGGGCGACCGAGAGGTCTGGGCCGCGGTCGCCGACCTGCCCGACGGACAGCGGTACGCGGTCGCGCTGAGGTATGCGGCGGACCTGCCCTACCGGGAGATCGGCGAGGCCCTCGACTGCACCGAGGAGGCGGCCCGGCGGCGGGTCGCCGACGGGCTCGCCACGTTGCGCCGCAAGATCGACGAACAGGAGGTCGGACGATGACCCGAATCGACTCTCAGTCACTGACGAGGCTGCTCGCCGGAGACGCGGAGGCAGCCGCAGATCGCTTCAAGCAGCGGGTCGACCGCGAAGACCTGGCCGACATCGCCTACGCGAGCTTCGACTCTCCGTTCGGCACGGGCCAGATCGCCGCGACCCGCCGCGGCGTGGTCGCGATCAACCTGCCGAGCCACCGCGAGGATGCCTTCCTGCAGGAGCTCGCGGCCGGCCTTTCGCCGCGGATCCTCGAACTGCCGGACCGGTTGGACGAGGCGCGGCGGGAGCTCGACGAGTACTTCGCCGGCGAGCGCCGCGAGTTCGAGCTGGCGCTCGACTGGAGCCTGGTCCGCCGCGGCTTCTACGGCCGGGTGCTGCGTGCGACCGCGAAGCTGCCCTTCGGGGTCACTTCCACCTACGGCGAGATCGCCGCTCGCGCCGGCAACCCGCGCGCCTACCGTGCGGCGGGCACCGCGCTCGGCAGCAACCCCATTCCAATCGTCGTTCCGTGCCACCGGGTGCTCCGCGCCGGCGGCCTGATCGGCGACTACGGCGGCGGCCCGGAGATGAAGGAGTCGCTGCTGCGCCTCGAGGGGGCGCTCACTCCGTAGGTTGACATCTAGTTGACAGCCAACTAGGCTGTCAACTATGCAAGTCGATCCGAACAGCCCGCGGACTTCGCTCACCAAGCGCCAGCAGGAGGTGCTTGAACGGCTCGAGCGCGGCCAGGGCGCAAAGCAGATCGCCCGCGACATCGGCGTCAGCCGGGCGGCGGTCTATCAGCACATCGAGCGGCTGCGCAGGCAGGGAGCGCTCGCCGAGACCTACACGCCGAGCGGCCAGCCGCCGCGCCGGGCGCCCGATCAGGGCGCGGCCACGCCGGCGGCGGTCGCCCCGCGAGACAGCGTCCTCACCGAGCTGCGCCGGCTGGCTAGCGAGGGCGGCGAGGAGGCCGAGTACGCGAGCGCGATCGAGGGCGCGATCGCCTCGGCCGACGCAGTGGCGCTCGGCTACGAGCTCGGCCGCCTCGATGCGCTCGGCCACCAGGCGGGTCTGCCGCTCGAGCTGGTGGAATCGGCGCTCAGGAGGCTTTCGGTCCTGGCTCCGAGCGACCCCGAGGGCAAGTAGGAGATAATCGCGCGGCTAGCACCAGTGACGCCGCCAACCAAGAAGGAGAGGTCGTAGGGCATGACCGTGGTTCTGATCATCGTCGGAGTGGTGCTGCTGCTCGGGCTGATCTACATCCTGATCCGCAACTCGATCATCGGCTCGCGCAACCGCGTCGACGAGGCCTGGTCAGGCATCGACGTCCAGCTCAAGCGCCGCCACGACCTGGTTCCGAACCTCGTCGAGACCGTCAAGGGCTACGCCGCCCACGAGCAGAAGACGTTCGAGAACGTCACCAAGGCTCGCGCCGAGGCGATGGCCGCCGAGGGCCCGGCCCAGGCGAGTCAGGCCGAAGGCCTGTTGAGCCAGGCGCTGGGTGGCCTGCGAGCCGTCGCCGAGCAGTACCCGGACCTGCGCGCGACCGAGAACTTCCAGCAGCTCTCGCGCAACCTCTCCGAGCTCGAGGACGAGATCCAGGCCTCGCGCCGGATCTACAACTCCAACGTTCAGTCCTACAACACGAAGATCCAGATCTTCCCCAACTCGGTCGTCGCCGGGACCGGAGGCTTCACCGCGCGCGAGTTCTTCGAGATCGAGGTCGCGGCCGAGCGCGAGCCGGTTCAGGTGTCGTTCACGCAGCCCCCACCGGCGACGGCATAAAGGGCGGAAATAGCGAGAATCGGAGCGCTGGAAAGCCGCAGCTTGCGGATAGCATGCCCGCATCCCTGTGAGCGACCCGGCTGCCGACAGCCCGATCGCGGCGCCCGCCTACGTCCGCGACTCAGACCTACTCGGCGACGCTCTCTCGCTCGCCGCCGATGCCCATCGCGGCCAGCAGCGCAGCGCGGGCACGCCGTATCTCGCCCATCCGCTGCGGGTGTGCGAGCTGCTCGCCCACGCCGGGGGTGATGAGGCGACGCTCGCGGCCGCCCTGCTTCACGACGCGGTCGAGGATTCCGATCTCACCGTCGGCGAGGTGGTGAGCCGGTTCGGCGTCGAGGTCGGCGAGCTGGTCGCGGCGCTGACCGAGGACGTGTCGATCGATGACTGGACGCGCCGCAAGAACGCGCTGCGAGACCAGGTGGCCGCCGCCGGCCCCCGCGCCGCCGCGATCTACGGCGCCGACAAGCTCGCCAACCTGCGCGACATGCGCGACCTGTACCGGGCGCGCGGCGAGTCCGCAATCGACCTCCACAAGGCGCCCACCCTGGACCTGCGAGTCGAGGCATGGGCCAAGGACGTAAAGATGATCGAGGGCGTCGCGCCCGAGCTGGGGCTGCTGCCGGCGCTTCGCGCCGAGCTCGCGGCGTTGGAGGCCGAGCGGATGAAGGGAATCGTGACGCGGCAGGAGGCGGGCGCTCGGGGCTGAACCACAGCCCGTGATCGTCGATTGCGCGCACTACCGCGACGGCGCGCGCCAGCACGAAGAGCCGCTCGAGATCGAAACCGCGGCGAAGCTTGCCGCGGAGGCCGGCGACGGCGAGTTCATCTGGCTCGGATTGCGCGATCCGAGCCCTGAGGAGCTCGAGCGCGCCGAGGAGGCGTTCGACCTCAACCCGCTGGCGGTCGAGGACGCGGGCTACGAGCACCAGCGGCCGAAGCTCGAAAACTACGACGGGTCGGCGTTCATGGTGGTGCGCACCGCCCGCTACGTCGACGAGACCGAGTCGGTCGAGTTCGGCGAGATCGACCTGTTCCTGTCGCGGCGCTACGTGATCGCGGTCCGCTCGGGCGAGGCGAGCGACCTGCGCGGCGTCCGGGCCCGGCTCGAGGAATCCGAGCTGCTCGAACACGGCACGCCCGCGGTCGCCTGGGCCGTCGTCGACAAGGTCGTCGACGACTACCGGCCGGTGGTCGAGGGGATCGACAACGACATCCAGGAGGTCGAGCAGGACATCTTCGCTCGCGGCTCCGACTCGACCCAGCGGATCTACTTCCTCAAGCGCGAGGTGATCGAGTTTCACCGCGCGGTCTTCCCGCTGCTGGCGCCGCTGGAGGCGCTCGAGCGTGGCGCGTATCCGCAGATCGACGAGGAGCTGCGCCGCTACTTTCGCGACGTCGCCGACCACGCCCGCCGCGCCGACGAGCAGGTGAACGCCCAGCGTGAGCTGCTCACCTCGATCCTCGAGGCCAACCTCGCGCTGCTGAGCGTGCGCCAGAACGAGGTCGTGCGCACCATCTCGGCTTGGGCGGCGATCATCGCCGTGCCCACCTTCCTCGCCTCGATCTGGGGGATGAACTTCGAGCACATGCCCGAGCTCGACGAGCGCTGGGGCTACGGCGTCGCGCTGGCCTTGATGGCGATCGCGGTGCTCGGGCTGTACCGCTTCTTCCGCCGCATCGACTGGCTCTAAGCGCTAACCGCTGCTCGTTACGCTCACCGTGATGATCGACGTGCTCGCGCCGCTTGCGCTGATCGCGATCGCGGCCGCCTATGCGCGACGGGCGACGACGCTGTCGCGCCAGGGCCGGCCGGTGGCGCTCTGGCGTCAGGTCTGCTTCGCCGCGGGCGTGTTGGTCCTGCTCGCCGCCGACCTGCCGCCGGTCTCGACGGTCGCCGAGGAGCTGATCGTCGCCCACATGGCCCAGCACCTGCTGATCGGCGACCTCGCCGGGTTGCTGATCGCGCTCGGGCTCACCGGACCGCTGCTGCAGCCGATGCTCGCCCGCCGGCCGTTCTCCTGGCTGCGAGTGCTCGCCAACCCGCTCGCCGCGCTGCCGCTGTGGGCGCTCAACCTCTACCTCTGGCACCTCTCGGCTCTCTATGAGGGCGTTCTGGACAGCTCGCTGCTGCACCTCGCCCAACACGCCGGGTTCCTCACCTTCGGCCTGGCGATGTGGTTGCCGCTGGTCGGGCCGCTGCCGAAGCCGGCGTGGTTCACCGACGGGGCCATGCTCGTTTACGTGATCGTCGTGCGGCTGCTCGAGGCGGTGCTCGCGAACGTGCTGATCTGGTCAGGGACCGTGCTCTACCCCGACTACGCGCCCGGCCAGGCGGAGTGGGAGATCGGGCCGCTCGCCGACCAGGGGGCCGCGGGCAACCTGATGATGATCTGGACCGGCGCCGTCACCCTCGGGCTGTTCGGCTGGCTCTTCTTCCGCGCCGCCGGTCGCAGCGCGGAGAAGCAGGAGCTGATCGAGCTCGCCGAGGCTCGCGGCTTCGAGCTCGATCCGGCGCGGGCGGCGCGCGCCGTCGCCGCCGGCCAGGGCGATCGCCTGCGCGAGCGGATCCTCGGCGGCAGCGCGTGAGCCAAAACCGCCTCCTCTACATCCTGGTCTTCGTCGTCGGCACCGCCAGCCTCGGGGCCGAGATCGCCGCGGCGCGGTTGATGGCGCCGTTCTTCGGCGCCTCGACGATCGTCTGGGCGAACACCATCGGCGTCGTCCTGGTCGCGCTCTCGATCGGCTACTGGCTCGGCGGCCGGCTCGCCGATCGCCGCCCCGACCTGCGCAGCCTCTGCGGCGTGGTGATGGTCGCCGCGCTGCTGCTGGCGCTTGTCCCCCTGATCGCACGGCCCTTCTTCGACCTCTCCGTCGACGCGCTGGACGAGATCGAGGCCGGCGCCTTCGTCGGTTCGCTGTGCGCGGTCCTGTTCCTGATCGCGATCCCGGTGGTGCTGCTCGGCGCTTGCGCGCCCTGGGCGGTGCGGCTGGCGCTGGGCGACATCGAGCACGCCGGCCAGGTCGCGGGCAGGCTCTATGCGATCTCGACCGTGGGCTCCCTCACCGGCACGATGCTCGCGGCGCTGGTGCTGATCCCGCTGATCGGCACCCAGCGCACGTTCCTCACCTTCGCCGCGGCGCTCGCCCTGGTCGCGGCCGCGGGCCTGGGCTGGCGGTTCGCGGTGCTGCCCGTCGCGCTCGCCGGCGCGATCGCGCTGCCGGTCGGCACCGTGAAGGCGACCGACTCCGGGCGGGTGCTCTACGAGGCGGAGTCCGAGGAGCAGTACATCCGCGTGGTCGAGGAGCCCGACGGCGATCGCATTCTCGAGCTCAACGAGGGCCAGGCCGTGCATTCGATGCTGCCGGCACGCGGCTACCTGACCGCCGATTACTGGGACAGCTTCCTGGTGCTGCCGTACGCGGCTCGCGATCGTGCCCCCCGACGGATCGCGATCCTCGGCAACGCCGCGGGGACGATCGCCCGCTCCTACGGCCACTTCTTTCCCCGCACTCGCGTCGACGGGGTCGAGATCGACTCCGAGCTGACCGAGGTCGGCGAGCGCTACTTCGACATGGGCTCGAATCCGCGGCTAACCGTGTTCGACGAGGACGCGCGGCCGTGGCTGCGGCGCAGCGACGGCCTCTACGACCTGATCGTCGTCGACGCATACCGCCAGCCGTACATCCCGTTCTATCTCGTGACGAGAGAGTTCTTCGAGCTCGTTCGCGATCGGCTCGCCCCGGACGGGATCGTCGCCATCAACGTCGGCCATCCCGAGGGCAGCGAGGAGTTCGAGCGGGTCCTGGGTCGAACGATGGCGGCCGTCTTTCCGACGGTGCTGCGCGATCCCGCCGAGCAGACGAACACGCTGCTGCTCGGCTCGGACGCGCCGGCCTCGGCGGCCCGCCTCGCCGCCGCGGCGAGGACGCGGCTGCGCGGAAACCTGGCGAAGCTCGCCCGCATCGACGCCGCCCGGCTCGAGCCGCGGCTGCCCGGCGGCAGCGTCTACACCGACGACCGGGCGCCGGTGGAGTGGCTGGTCGACCGCTCGATCCTCGGCTATGCCTCCGATCGCTGAGCGCTAGCGATCGCGCGGATCGGCCTGCCGGCCGCGGGCCCAGCGCCACCAGTAGACGCCGAGGTCGGCAAAGAAGGCGACGAAGCGGCCAACCGGCCCCGTGAGCAGCCAGGTCAGGAAGCGGTCCGCCGGATTCACCGCAGCGCCGTCGCCTGGCGCAGGTCGCGCTCGGCGTCGACGTCCCACCGGCGGCCGGCCGCGAGCAGCTCGTCGTCGACCGGCCAGCGGTCGGCTCGCTCGGCGCCCTCGTGATCCAAGCTCGCTCCCTTGAGCGCCATGGAGCCCGTGTTGTCGCCGATCGCGCGGACCTCGGCGACCTCGTCGGCCTCGAGGCGCTGCGCGGGCAGCGTGGCAACCTCCCAGCGCTTGTCCTCGATCGGGCGGGCGCCCTCGCCGGCCTCCTGGATCAGGGTCGGAGCCACGCACTCGACCGCAGCGTGGGCCAGGTTCCACTGACAGGCGAGCTGGATCGGGCTGAGACCGTGGCGCTCGGCGATCGGGCGCATCAGCTCGAGCCGCTCGCGACCGGCCTCGACCCAGCCGGCGGGGCGAAAGCGGCGGTGGTCGTGCTTGGAGAACTCGTGGCCGGGGAGGACGTCGTCGAAGAACAGGCCTCCGTAGTCGACGACCCGGGTGATAACCCGCACCCCGTGCTCGGCCGCGGCCTCGAGGCAGAGCTCGCCCGGCCACGGCTCGAGCGGGTTGAGGATGATCATCGCCCAGTCGATCCGGTCGCCGAAGCGCTCGAAGCAGCGGATCAGGTCGAGGGTAAAGCCGTTGGCCGGTCCCGGGGCGACGCCGATCGCATCGGTGAGCCCGGCGTCGACCAGTGCCGCCATCCCGTCCCAGACCGGCTCCGAGCCGAAGCCGGTGCGGTCGGGGTTGTGGAGCAGCAGGAGGTCGAACGCGTCGACCCCGATGCGGTTGAGGCTCGCCTCCGTCGCGGCGCGCAGGTAGCCCGCGTACTGATCCGGGCCGCGCAGGCGCGGATCGGTGAAGCGGGGAAAGCCGCGCGGCCCGTCGCGCTCGCCCTCGACGAAGTCGTGGCCGACAGCGCCGACCAGCGAGTAGGAGTCGCGGTCGACGCCCCCCAGGGCACGGCCGAGCAGCTCGTCGGCGGCGCCCTCGCCGTACGCGTCGGCGCTGATCACGGTGTCGATGCCCTCGCCCGGTCGCAGCAGCGCCGCCAGGCGCTCGTCCGAGACCGGCTCGCCGAAGTGCATGAAGCGGCCGCCGCTCCAGGTCCCGACCGCGGTCCTTCCGGGTTTCATGAGGCGAACGGTAGCCTGCGACGCGATGAAGACCACCGTCACCGAGCTTCCTGAGTCGCGGGTGAAGATCGAGGTCGAGGTTGAGCCCGAGACCGTCGCCAAGCGGGTCGACCGGGCGGCCAAGAGCCTGGGCGGCGAGCTCAAGCTGCCCGGTTTTCGCAAGGGCAAGGTCCCGCCGCAGCTCGTGCTGCAGCGCGTCGGCCGCGAGGCGGTGCTCGAGCAGGCCCTGCGCGAGTCGCTGCCGGAGTGGTATGAGCGGGCGCTGATCGAGACCGGCGTGAACCCGATCGGCGACCCCAAGCTCGACGTCGGCGAGCTCCCGGGCGAGGGCGAGGAGCTCGCCTTCTCGATCGAGGTCGGGATCCGGCCCAAGGCCGAGCTCGGCGACTACACGGGCATCGAGGTCGGCCGGGCCGAGATCGAGGTTCCCGACGAGACCGTCGAGGGCGAGCTCGAGCGCCTGCGCGAGGGCTTCGGCAGCCTGACCCCTGTCGATCGTGCGGCGCAGCCGGGCGACGCCGTGGTCATCGACTTCGCCGGCACCATCGACGGCGAGCCGTTCGAGGGCTCGGAGTCGCGCGACTTCGTGATCGAGCTGGGCGCGGAGGGATTGCTGCCGGAGTTCGACGCTGCGCTGACGGGAACAACGGCGGGCGATGAGCGCACCGTCGAGGTCACCTTCCCCGACGACCACCGGCCCGAGGAGCTCGCCGGCAAGACGGCGACGTTCGCGGTCACGGTCAAGGAGGTGCGCGAGAAGGAGCTGCCCGAGCTGGACGACGAGTTCGCGTCCGAGGCGTCGGAGTTCGACACGCTCGACGAGCTGCGCGAGGACATCCGCTCGCGGGTCGCGAAGGTGCTCGAGCAGCGCGGCGAGGCGGACTTTCGCGAGGCCGCCGTCGACGCGGTCGCGGCGAACGCGAAGTTGGAGATCCCGCACGAGCTGGTCCACGCGCGCGCCCACGAGATGTGGGAGCGGGTCGAGCGCCAGCTGCAGGCGAGCGGGATCGACCCGCAGACCTACGCGCGGATGCAGGGCAAGGATCGCCACGACCTCATCGACGACGCCGAGGGGGACGCCGAGCGCGCCCTGCGCCGCGAGGCGACGCTGGCCGCGGTCGCCGAGGCCGAGGGGATCGAGCCGACTGATGACGACCTGATCGGCGCGCTCGGTCCCGGCGACGGCAAGAACTCGCCGCAGAAGCTGCTGGCACGGCTGAAGGAGGCGGGGCGCGACAACCTGCTGCGCGACGAGGTGCGGTTGCGGATGGCGGCAGACGTGATCGCCGAGAGCGCCAAGCCGATCCCCATGGAGCAGGCCGCCGCGCGCGAGCAGATCTGGACTCCGGACAAGGAGCAGGAGGACAAGCCCTCCGAGCTCTGGACTCCTGGATCCTGAGCCGGCCCCGATTGACGCCGAGCCGGGTTTGTAGACTGGCCCACCCATGAGCCCCCTGGTCCCGATGGTGGTCGAGCAGACGTCGCGCGGCGAGCGCGCGTTCGACATCTACTCGCGGCTGCTCAACGAGCGGATCATCTTCCTCGGCACCCCGATCACCGAGGACATCGCCAATCTTGTGGTCGCCCAGCTGATCCACCTCGAGTCCGAGGACCCCGACAAGGACGTCTCGATCTACATCAACTCACCCGGCGGGTCGGTGTACGCGGGCCTCGCGGTCTACGACACGATGCAGTACATAAAGCCCGACGTGCAGACGATCTGCGTCGGCGTCGCGATGAGCATGGGGGCGCTGCTGCTCGCCGGGGGCATGGAGGGCAAGCGGATGGCGACCCCGAACTCGAAGATCCTCATCCACCAGGTCTCGGCCGGCTTTCAGGGCCAGGCGACGGACATCGAGATCCACGCCAAGGAGATCATCGACGTCCGCCGCCGGCTCGACGAGATCATCGCCAAGCACACCGGCCAACCGTTCGACAAGGTCACCAAGGACACCGAGCGCGATTACTTCATGTCAGCCGAGGAGGCGGTGGAGTACAAGATCGTCGACCGGGTGATCGAGCACCACTGACCCTCACCAGCGTCTGTCGTACGTAGTCCGGCTCGTAGCGCACCTGACTGTGGCTGAACCGCAGGGGTCTGAGGCCGGCGGCGGTGTGCGCTTGGTCGCGCAGCCGGTCGCGAGCCTGCTGCGTCGGTGTGCGGTGGTAACGCAGACCGTCGGTCTCGACGATGAGCCCGAGGTCGGGCCAGAAGAAGTCGACGCGGAAGCCATTGACGATCTGCTGGGTAAGGGGGTGGGGGAGGCCGGCGCTGGCCGCGATCGGCAGAAACCGCCGCTCGAGCTCCGAGTCAGTGAGGGTGAAGGTCTCTCGGTCCATGAGCTTGCGGAGGACCCCGACGCCGCGGCGGGATGGCATCTCGTCGAGCGCTTTTCGTACCCGATCCGGCGTCACCAGCTCCATCCGGTCCGCCTCGTTGACCGCACGCTCGAGCTCCCGACGAGATAGCCGGGATGCGATGTCGACGAGGGTGCAGGTCGGGCTGGTCACCGGAACCCCTTGGCATTCGCTGATCTCTTGGGCGGCAGATTTCGCCGGTGAGCCACGATGCCAAGCTGCCGCGGGCGCCGGTCGAGCGGGACGACGACCTCGATCACTCCCTCATTGCCGTCCCACAACCGCCAGAGCAGCCCAGCGGTGAAGTGGCTTAAGACCGCGCCTGGGCCACAGGCGAGTACCGCCGCCATCCAGGTACCGAGCTCGGTCAGCTGAGGCCGGCCGACTGCGTAAACGCCGCGGTAAACGGTGTGCAGCTTGCCCTTCGCGATGCGGTGTTCGATCGCCTTCGAACTGAAGCCGAGCTCGAGCAGCTGGCGCCGGGTGACGACACCGTGTTGGCGTCGCACCAGGTCCCACACGATCGAGTGGGCGGTTTTCACCGGTATAGGGGGGAGAAGCCTCCACTCGACGTATGCGCCCCGTGCAAGCGCGCCGCCGCTTGCAGGGACGACGGCTGCGGCCGAGTATCAACTACGCGTCCAGCCGAGCACGTCGGTGCCGTAACCTGAGCAGCGGCGGCCCGGACGTTTACCGCGAAGGGAGAGATCGCAGTGGCACGCCCGACCGACTCCAACGAGCAGCTCCTCTGCAGCTTCTGCGGCAAGTCCCAGCGGCAGGTCAAAAAGCTGATCGCCGGACCCGGCGTCTACATCTGCGACGAGTGCATCGATCTCTGCAACGAGATCATCGACGAGGAGCTCACGGCGCCGCCCACGTTCGAGCTCGAGAGCCTGCCGAAGCCGCGCGAGATCTACGACGTGCTGCAGGAGTACGTGGTCGGCCAGGAGACCGCGAAGCGGGCACTCTCGGTCGCCGTCTACAACCACTACAAGCGCGTGCAGATGACCCAGAACGGGGCCGACGGCGAGATCGAGCTGCAGAAGTCGAACATCATGCTGCTCGGGCCGACCGGCTGCGGCAAGACGCTGCTCGCCCAGACCCTGGCGAAGATCCTCAACGTCCCCTTCGCGATCGCCGACGCGACCGCGCTGACCGAGGCCGGCTACGTCGGCGAGGACGTCGAGAACATCCTCCTGAAGCTGATCCAGGCCGCCGACTTCGACGTCAAGAAGGCCGAGACGGGGATCATCTACATCGACGAGATCGACAAGATCGCGCGCAAGGCCGACAACCCGT
>DAIRGH010000022.1:0-34661 GCA_036794585.1 Solirubrobacterales bacterium
GGTCGGCGGCCGCGCGCAGGGCGAGCTCGGGGTCGACCCCGAGCCGGCGCGCGATCTTCACCGCCTCCAGCAGCAGCTCGCCGACCCGCGCCTCGGCCTCGTCGCGGGTCTCGCGATCGGCCGGCGAGCCGCCCTCGGGGTCGGCGCGGCGCAGCACCTTGCGCGCGTAGAGCAGCGCCGGCAGGGTCTCGGGGATGTCGGCGAACGGGTCGCCGGCGCCGCGGCCCTCGACCTCGCGCTTGATCTGATCCCAGTTGCGCAGCACATCGCGTGAGGTCTGCGCCTCGGTGTCGCCGAACACGTGGGGGTGGCGGCGGATCAGCTTCTCGGTGATCTCGCCGGCGACCTCGTCCAGCGATCCGGCGCCGCGCTCCTCCAGCAGCAGCGAGAGAAAGACGACCTGAAACAGCACGTCGCCGAGCTCGTCGCGCAGCTTCGCGTCGTCGCCGCGCTGCGCCGCGTCGGCAAGCTCGTAGGCCTCCTCGACCGTGTGAGTGACGATCGAGCGCTCGTCCTGCTCGCGATCCCACGGACACTCGCGGCGCAGGCGCCTGGTGATCTCGTCGAGGCGCTCGAGCGGTTCCAGCGGGCTCAGCTCAGCCGCCCGGAGGCGCCGTGCCCGGCGGCACCGTGCCCGGAGGCGGCGTTCCGGGCGGCCCGGTGGCTCCCGGGATCGTCACGCCCGGCGGCAAGCCCTGAGTCGGCGGCGGAGCGGTCGTGGTGATCGGACCCTGGGGCAGGCCCTGGGGCGCCGGGGCGCCGAAGACGCCGGCCGTGCCGGGGGCGATCGGCCGGGTCGAGGGCACGACCGCGTCGCACTGCGGCTTGTCGGCGGGCTCTCCGGTCAGCGGATCGGCCGGGATCTGCTCGCCCTCGTCGTCGCCGATGCACGTATCGGGCACGGGCGGTGCGTTGGAGCAGCGGTCGATCGCGTACTCCTCGGCGCAGAACGTGCGCGAGACCCACTTCTGCTCGAACTGGGACTGGAACGAGGTCGCGACCTCCTGCTGGCGCGCGGAGACGAGCGTCTGGCGGATCTGCTCGCTGACGTCCTCGAGCGGTGTCGTCTGCGCCGGGTTGATCGCCTCGACCTCGAGCACGTAGAAGCCCGCCTCTGTCTGGAAGGGACCAACGAGCTCGCCCTCGGGCGCGGAGAAGATCTGGGTGTCGAGCGCCGGCTCAGACTGCCCCGAGACGACCGCTTCGCGCAGGCCGCCGTTGCCCTTGGTCGCCTCGTCGACCGAGAACTCCTGGGCCACGTCCTCCCAAGTCTTGGTGGTCGGGTCGGTGCCCAACTCCTCGAGCGCGGTGTTGGCGTCCTCCTCGTTCTCGGTCAGGATGACTCGGACGTCGCGGGTTTCGGGCTGCTCGAACTGAGCGATGTTCTCCTCGTAGTAGGTCTCGATCTCGTCGTCGTTGACGTCCGGCTCGCCGGGCAGGACGTCCTCCTGGATCGCCTGCGAGATCAGCTGGAGCTCGATCCGCTGGCGCGCCTCCTCCTCGGTGAAGCCGGAGTCGTCGAGGAACTTCTGAAACTCCTTCTCGGAGCCGAACTGCTGCGTCTTGACCTTCTCGAGCTCGTCGTCGATCGCGCGGTCGGTGATCACGATTCCGCGCTCGGCGCCCTCGCCCTGCACCCAGCGGGCGAGCAGCAGGTCGGAGACCGCCGAGTCCTGAAACTGCTGATACTGCGGGTCGTCCTCGGGCGGGACCTGCTCGAGGCCCTGGCGAGCCGCGGTCTGGGTCAGGGCGCGGTCGAAGTCCTCGGCCGTGATCGTGCCGTCGGGCGCGTCCTCGACCACCGCGACGTCGCCCTCGGGCACGCTGGGGTCGCCGATCCCCTGGGCGGCGGCGACGATCACGAAGGCGCCGACGACGAAGACGGCAAGCGCGACCAGCGCGATCCGCTTGTGGCGACCGGAGCTCACGAGGTCGGCAGCATAGCGACCTCATCGTCGCTATCAGCCGCGTCTCTAAGCGCTTCCTTAAGCGCATCAGTGAGCGCGAGCACGGCGGCGAGCCGCTCGCCGGGCTCGTCCGGAACACGCAGCGAGAGCGTGCGGTGGCGAAGCTCGTAGATCGCCTCGGGGATCGCCTCGCGCAGGCGGCCGACCTGCTCGGCGTCGAGCTCCAGGGGAGTGATCGACAGCCGCCCGCCACGGACCTCGGCGGTGCGCGCGCCCGCCGCGCCGAGCTCGATCCGGGCGTGCTGAAGAGCGATCAGGTTCTCGACCGGGTCCGGCACCGGTCCGAAGCGGTCGCGAAGCTCATCGCGAAGCGCCCGCAGCTCGCCCGGGCGACGGGCGCCGGCGATGCGCCGGTGCACGTCGATCTTCGCCGCCTCGAACGGGACGTAGTCGCCGGGCAGGAACGCGTCGACGTCGACGTCCAGCCGCACCGGTGCCTCGTCGACGTGCCGGCCCTCGCCCTCGGCGCGCATCGCCTCGACCGCCTCGTCGAGCAGCGAGACGTAGAGCTCGAACCCGACCGCGGCGACGTGGCCCGACTGCTCCTCGCCGAGGAGATCGCCGGCGCCGCGCAGCTCGAGGTCGCGCATCGCGATCGCAAAGCCCGAGCCGAGCTCGGTGTGGTCCGACAGCGTCGCCAGCCGCGCCCCCGCCTCGGGCGAGATCGCCTCCTCGGACGGGTAGAGCATGTAGGCGAAGGCGCGCTCGGACGAACGGCCGACCCGTCCGCGGATCTGGTACGCCTGCGCGAGCCCGAGCTGGTCGGAGCGCTCGACGATCAGCGTGTTCGCCTGCGGGATGTCGAGCCCCGACTCGATGATCGTCGTCGCCACCAGGCAGTCGGCGTCGCCGCGCAGGAACGTCAGCATGGTGTCCTCCAGCTCGCGCTCGTCCATCTGGCCGTGCGCCTCGGAGATCCGCGCCTTGGGGACCAGCGCCCGCAGGCGCTCGGCGACGTCGGGCAGGGTCTCGATCCGGTTGTGCAGGAAGAAGGCCTGGCCCTCGCGCGCGATCTCGCGCACGAGCGCGCGCCGCACGAGCTCCTCGTCGTAGGGCCCGACGTAGGTGCGGACCGGGCGCCGACCCTCGGGCGGCGTCTCGATCACCGAGATGTCGCGCAGCCCGGCCAGCGACATCTGCAGCGTGCGCGGGATCGGCGTCGCCGAGAGCGAGAGCACGTCGACCTTGAGCTTGAGCTGGCGCAGCAGCTCCTTCTGCTTGACCCCGAAGCGCTGCTCCTCGTCGACGATCACCAACCCGAGGTCCTTGGCACGGACGTCGCGCGAGAGCAGCCTGTGGGTGCCGATCAGGATGTCGACCCTGCCGTCGGCAAAGCGCGCGAGCGCGTCGCGGATCTCGGCCGGCCTGCGCAACCGCGAGACCATCTCGATCTCGAGCGGGAACTCCGCCAGCCGCTCGCGGAACGTGCCGAGGTGCTGCTGGGCGAGGATCGTGGTCGGCACCAGCATCATCACCTGCTTGCCCTCGACGGCCGCCTTGTGGGCGGCGCGCAGCGCAACCTCGGTCTTGCCGTAGCCGACGTCGCCGCAGATCAGCCGGTCCATCGGCCGCCCGGCCTCCATGTCGGCCTTGACCGCCTCGATCGCGTCGATCTGGTCCGCGGTCTCGCGGTACGGGAACGACTGCTCGAGCTTGAGCTGCCACTCGTCGTCGGGCTGGAAGGCGTGGCCCTTGCGCGCCTGGCGCTCGGCGTAGAGGTTGAGCAGCTCGCCGGCGAGCGCACGGGCAGCGCCGCGGGCGCGAGCCTTGACTCCCTCCCAGCGCTTCGAGCCGAGCGCCGAGAGCTGCGGGGCCTCGCCGCCGGCGCCGACGTAGCGGGTGATCTTGGCGAGCTGGTCGGTGGGTGAGAAGACCTTGTCCTCGCCGCGGTACTCGAGCTCGAGGTAGTCGCGGATGATCCCCGCGACGGTCTTGGTCTCGAAGCCGGCGAAGCGGGCGATCCCGTGGTCCTCGTGGACGACGTAGTCGCCGACCCGCAGCTCGGCGAAGGTCATCATCCGCCCGCGGGCGCTGGGCGGCGCGGCGGCGCGGCGGCGGTGCACCAGGCGCCGGAACGGAATCACCGCCAGCCGCAGGTCGGGCGCGACGAAGCCGTCGGTGAGCGGCGCCTCGGTGAACCAAACGCCCGGCTCGTCCTGAGCGCCGGCCTCGAGGAAGCGCGCCTGGACCCGGTCGAGGTTGTAGCGGGCCCGCTCGGCCTCGCCGCGGCTGGGAAAGGTGACGACGACGCGGTTGCCCGAGCGCAGCTCGCGCTCGAGCACGGGCTCGGCCTCACGGAGGTTTCGCGCGGCCGAGGTCGGGGCCTGCGCCGGCCAGGTGATCGCGTCCTCCTCACCGCCGGTCGCGCGCAGGCTGAGCACCGCACGCTGCTGCAGCGGCTCGGCGACGTCGACGTACAGGTGGCGCGCGTCGGCGTCGTGCATCGCCGTGGTCACGTCCTCCCAGTGATCGCGCAGCGCCGCGGGGATCTCCTCCGCGGCCGCGAGCACGACGGCGGTGTCCTCGCCGATCAGGTCTAGCGGAGCGCGGAAGCTGTCGACCGGCAGAAGCTCGGCGACGTCCGGTCGCTCGCCGTCCTCGCTCGCGATCTCCGCAAGCTCGCGATGCTCGAGCGCCAGTTCCGCGGCCGGGTCGAGCTCGATCCGCTCCGCCTCGCCCAGCGAGCGCTGGGTGAAGGTCGAAAACCAGCGGATCGACTCGATCTCGTCCCCGAACAGCTCCAGCCGCGCCGCCCGCTCCTCGGTCGCGGGAAAGACGTCGAGGATGCCGCCGCGCAGGGCGAATTGGCCGCGCTCGTCGACCTGGTCGACGCGCTCGTAGCCGGCCTCGACGAGCAGCTCGGAGACGTCGGTGAGGTCGACCTCCTCGCCGCGGTGAAGGACGAAGCCCTCCGGACGCAGCGACGCGTCGGGCACGGCCTCGGCCAGCGCGACGGCGCTCGCCACGACCACGGGCGGCTCGTCATCGTCGGCGGCGGTGAGGGCGTCCAGGGCGCCGATCCTGAGCCCGACAAGGTGCGGCGGCGGCGCGAGGTGCGACTCGTAGCCGGTCCCCCGCGATGGGTAGTAGCGGACCCGGCGCGGGGCCAGGTAGGCGCCGAGGGTGCGGGCGAGGTCGCGAGCCCCGATGTCGTCGGCGGCGACGACCAGCGCCGCGCGGCCACCGAGCGCCTGCTCTGACTCGAGCGTCGCGGCGAGCAGATAGGGCCGGATCGCGCCCGAAGCGCGCAGGTCGACCGCCTCGCCGGCCCGAATCGAGGCCGCGAGCTCGACGAAGCGCTCGTCGTCCTGCGCGATCTGCAGCAGTGTTTTGAGCAGGGCACTGATCCTACGAGAGCCGAATAAGCTGCAGGCGTGGCTGGGGAGACTCAGGAAGCGGAGACCCTCGACGTCGAGGAGGCGATCGCGCGCCTGAACGCGGCGCTCGTCCTGCAGTACCGCTCGGCGCTTCAGTACTCGCTGGTCTCGGCGAGCCTGGTCGGGATCCCCGCCCAGTCGATCGCCAACCTGCTGATTGGCTTCGGCGACGAGGAGCTCGCCGACGTCCGGGCGCTGATCGAGAAGATCGCCTCGTTCGAGGGCGAGCCGACGACAGAGGTCGCCGAGCTTCGCCATCACGACCGCGTTCACGACGCCCTCGACTGGCTGATCGAGACGGAGACCGAGGCGATCGAGGCGCTTCAGCAGGCGATCGAGCCAACCGGCCGCGAGGGTCGCTCGGAGGCGCTCGAGCACATGCTCGAACACATGATCATGCGCAAGCAGCGACAGGTCGACCTGCTGATCCGCGCCCACCGCGACGGCTCAACGTCTTAGGCTGAGCCCATGAACGACCGGGCGCGACGGATCGCGGCCCCGGCGTTGGCGATCCTGGCGACGCTGCTCCTGCTCGGGGCCCTGGTGGCCGGCTATGGCGCCCGCGCACTGCTCAACGCCGACCAGTTCGCCGACCGCGCCGCCGCCGCGCTCGACGAGGAGTCGGTCGCCGACGAGATCGGCAAGCGCGCCGCCGATCAGCTGATCGCCGCCGACCCGGACCTGATCTCGGTTCGCCCCGTGCTCGAGGAGGTTGTCTCAGGCGCGGTCGGCAGCGGCGCCTTCCGCGACCTCTTCCGCGCCGCGGTGGCGGACGTCCATCGCGCCATGTTCAACCAGGATCAGGACACGGTCGCCTTCACTATCGCCGACATCGGCACACTCGCGAGGGGCGCGCTTCAGGCGATCGACCCGAAGCTCGCCAAGAAGATTCCGCCCAACGCCGCGGTCGCGATGATGCAGTCCGATCCGCCGCAGTTCGTGGTCGAGGCGACGAGGCTGCGCGCACTGCCCTGGATCCTGCTTGCCGCGGCCGTCCTGCTGATCGGGGCGGCGATCTGGCTCGCGCCGGACAACCGGCGGACGGTGATCGTGATCGGCGTGGCGATGATCATCGCCGGCGTCGTCGGCGCGGTGACTCTCGACGCCATCCGCGCCCACGTGCTCAGCGACATCGAGCGAGGAAGCACCCGCGACGCAGCCGTCGCGATCTGGAACGCGTTCTTCGGCGACCTGCGCCGGGCGCTGATCCTCTTCGGAGTCGTGGGCGCCGTGATCACGGCCGCCGGCTCCTCGCTCCTGCGGCCGGTCGACATCACCGTGCCGCTGAAGCGCGCGTGGGACATCGTCGCGACGGTCCCGGAGAACCGGCGGTGGCGCGCAGTGCGCGGCACGCTGCTGCTCGCCGCGGGCATCCTCGTCGTCGTCGAGCACGAGTTCGTGATCGACCTCGTCGTGGTCCTCGGCGGGCTCTTCCTCGCCTACGCCGGGGCAGCCGAGCTGATGCGGTTGACGCTGAGCACGTCACCCGTAAGCGGCGACGCCGCTTACGAGCGAAGGGCCAAGCGCCGCCCGCTCGCCGTCGCCGTCCTCAGCGCAGTGCTCATCCTCGGCGCGGGCGGCCTGTTCATCACCGTGGGGGGCGGCGCCGCCGAGGAGCCCGCCGAGATCGAGACCGTTGGCTGCAACGGTGGCGACGAGCTCTGCGACAGACCGTTCGATCGCGTCGCCTTTCCATCCACGCACAACTCGATGTCCGCGGCCAGCAACCCAGGATGGCTGTTCGCCCAGCAGGAGAAGGGCTTCCCCGACCAGCTTCAAGACGGAATCCGGGGCCTGCTGATCGATGCCCACTACGGCCAGCCGACCGTGAGCGGCGAAGTGAAGACCGACCTCTCCGCGGTCGACAGCACGGAGCGCGCCACCTACGAGGCAGAGCTCGGCTCGGAGGCCTTCGATGCAGCGCTGCGGATCCGCGACCGGATCGTCAACTCGCCGCCGACCGGACCGCGCCAGGTCTATCTCTGCCACGCGTTCTGCGAGCTCGGCGCGATCCCCATCGACAAGGCATTCGGGCAGTTCCGCGACTTTCTCGCCGCCTACCCGAACGAGGTGCTGGTGATCGTCATCGAGGACTACGTCGACCCCGACGAGATCGCTGCCGCGGCCGAGCGGACCGGCCTGATCGACGCCGTCTACACCGGCGCCCTCGGCGACCCGTGGCCCACCCTTCGCGAGATGATCGAGTCGGGAGGCCGGGTCGTGATGCTCGCCGAGAACGACTCCGGCTCGGTCCCCTGGTATCACGAGGCCTACGACGAACTCACGCAGGAAACGCCGTACTCGTTCAAGAAGCCGGCGGAGCTGATCGACGCCGACCGCCTGCCGGCCTCCTGCGAGCCCAACCGCGGACCCGCCGACGCACCGCTGTTCCTGATCAACCACTGGATCGACACGTCGCCCGCCCCGAAGCCCTCAAACGCGGCCAAGGTCAACGCCCACGACGCGCTGCTCACGCGGGTGCGCGAGTGCGAGCGGCTCCGCGATCTCGAGGCCAACCTGATCGCGGTCGACTTCTACCTCGAGGGCGACCTGTTCGGGGTCGTAGCGGCGCTGAACGACGAACGCTAGTCGGCGTACGGCAGCCCCGGGCCAGAGCGCTGCCACTCGACCTGGCCCTCGCCCTCGGCGCGGACGCGCTCCTCGACGCCGTCCCACCGGTGCAGCATCGCCTTCATCCACGCGACCGACTCGGGCGGATGGGCCGCCACCTGGGCGGCGAGCTGGAGCGCCGCGTCCTCGGTCCGCGGCGCCGGCGCCACCTGGTGCACGATGCCCCAGCGGTGGGCGTCCTCGACCGCGATCTCCTTGCCGGTCAGCAGCAGGTACTTGGCGATCGACAGGCCGCAGAGCGTGACCAGACGCGCCGGGCCGACAGGGACTCCGAGCGCGGCGCCCGGGAAGCGCAGGCGCAGGTTCGAGCCGCCGATCCGCAGGTCGCAGGCGATGGCGATCTCGGCGCCGCCGCCGACGCAGGCGCCATGACAGGCCGCGACGGTGGGCCTCGGAAAGCCGGTGAGCTCGTCGTAGAGCTGCGCCCAAAGCTCCATTCGCCGGATCCGGCCCGGCTCGTCGAGCTGCTCGCGGACGTCGGCGCCGGCGGACAGGCCCATGTGGTCGGTGGACGAGACCACCAGTGCCCGCACCGAATCGTCGTCGCGGGCGCTCGCGAGATGGCCGAGCAGCTGCTCGAGCATCGCCGTGTCGATCGCATTCCTGGCCTCCGGACGGTCGAGCCGCAGCAGCGCGACGCCGTCGTCGCGCACCTCATAGCTCGTCACTGCGTCGCCCATCGTCGTTGATCGCGCCCGCGCGGCGAGGGAGGATACGGCTCCGCCGACAAGGGATAGGATGCGCGGAGATATCCGCTCGGGGAGGTTAGCTGTGGTTTCGAGGAGATGGACGCTGACGATGCTGGCGCTGGTCGCTGCCGGCGCCGTAACGGTTGGGGTGGTGGCCGTGTCGGGCGCCGACGACGGTGGCGGCAAGGCCGCCGCGACAAACGACTTTACGCCGAAGACGGTGAAAGGCAAGTGGACCGGCGAGTGGAATAACACCACCTTCGGATCCACGGGCGACATCTTCGCCAACGTCAAGTTCAAGCAGGACACCGAGAAGTTCATCCCGCTGCTCGACTTCAGCGGCCAGGTCCTCGGCTGCTCCGACCCGCCGTCGGACACCGTCACGCTGAAGGAGGGCGACGGCAAGAACAAGTGGGACGAGGACGGGTTCAAGGTCGTGACCGACAGCGAAGCGTTCGGTGACTTCAAGTTCATCTACAAGGACGCGGGCCAGAAGGTCACCGCCAGCGGGAACTCGCCCTGCAACCCGAGCACGACCTTCACGATGGACGGCAAGCTGACCGGCTCGAAGTTCACCGGCACCGTCGACATCGAGTTCGGCGGCGGCCAGCCCGGAGCGACCGCGAAGCTGAGCGCTGAAGAGGACTGAGCGATGGCCGCGGGTCGTGCTCGCGATCGCGGGCGCGACCACCGCGGTCGCCGTAGCGGTCGGCGCCTCGGCGCTCGACCGCCTGCATCCGTATAGCGCCGCCGATCCCGATTCCGACAGCGTCCGCGCGGCCGAGGGCGTGTTCGCCGAGATCGGGCTGGACCCCGACGCCGGCATCGTCGCCCTGGTCGAGCTGCCCGCGAGCCCCGACTCGGCCCGATCGCAGGAGCGCGTCGACGACGTCGCGCGGGAGATCTTCCTGCAGGACGGCGTCGGCTTCATCGCCAGCTACTACACGACCGGCGACCGGTCGATGGTCTCGCGCGACGGCACCCAGGCGTTCGTCGTCGCCTTCTTCGAAACGCTCTCCGATCGCCGACAGCAGCTCGCGGCCGAGCGGCTGCAGGAGCGGTTCGCCGGCGATCCGGGCGTCCGCTTCGGGGGCGAGGCGCCCGGCAACGTCGAGGTCGCCGAGATCGTCGCCGGCGACATCGCCCGCGCCGAGCTGATCGCCTTCCCGCTGCTGTTCGCGCTCGGGTTCTGGTTCTTTCGCGGCCTCGTCGCTGCGCTGCTGCCGGTCGTGGTCGGCGCGCTGGCAACCGCGATCGCGCTGGCTGGGCTGCGGCTCGCCAACGAGCTGGTCGACGTCTCGGTGTTCGCGCTCAACCTCGTGCTCGGGCTGGCGCTGGCGCTGGCGGTCGACTACAGCCTGCTGATCGTCTCGCGCTATCGCGAGGAGCTGGCACGGCGCGACGACCCAGACCAGGCCCTGCGGGCGACCGTCCGCAGCGCCGGGCGCACGGTCATGTTCAGCTCGACGGCGATCGCCGCCGCGATGGCGGCGCTGCTCGTCTTTCCGCAGCGCTTCCTGTATTCGATGGGGATCGGGGGGATCGTGGTCGGCATCGCCGCCGGCGCCGCAGCGCTGCTGGTGCTGCCGGCGCTGCTGGCGGTGCTCGGCGAGCGGGTCAACGCGCTGGCGCCGGCGCAGCTGCAGGGGATCGCCGCCCGGCAGGCCCGGCCCGAGCGCGCCGGCGGCTGGTATCGCCTCGCGCGCCTGGTCATGCGCCGTCCGGCGCCGGTCGCCGCCGCCTGCGCCGTGTTGCTGATCGCGCTCGGGATCCCGTTCCTGTCGGCTCGCTACACGCCCGTCGACACGTCGGCGCTGCCCGAAGGGGCCGAGAGCCGCGAGGTGCGCGAGACGCTGGACGCGCGGTTTCCCCCGAATCTGACCCTGCCCCTGTTCGCCGTCCTCGACGGAGCCTCACGGCAGGAGGCAGCGGAGGTCGCCGCCCGGATCCGCGACCTGCCTGGAACGGCGCGCGTCGACGCGCCGCGGCGCGCCGGCGGGGTGCTGGTGATCGACATCTCCCCCAGCGCGGGGCCGCGGTCGGTGAGCGCCGAGAGCCTCGTTGAGGGGATCCGCGCCATCGACACCCCGGGCGAGCTGCTGCTCGGCGGACGCGCGGCCGACTACGTGGATCAGCGCGACAGCATCGGCTCGCACCTGCCGCTGGCACTGGTCCTGCTGTTCGTGCCGACCGTTCTGGTGCTGTTCGTGATGACCGGCTCGGTGCTATTGCCGCTGAAGGCGGTGCTGATGAACGTGGTCACGATCACGGCGGCGCTGGGCCTGCTCGTGCTGATCTTCCAGGACGGACGCCTCGAGGGGCTGCTGGGCTACGACAGCCTCGGCGCCCTGGACCTCTCCCAGCCGCTGGTCCTGCTGGCGGTCGCGTTCGGGATCTCGACCGACTATGGCGTTTTCCTGCTGGCCCGGATCAAGGAGGCGCGCGACGCGGGCAGCTCCAACGACGAAGCCGTCGCGCTGGGCCTCGAGCGCACCGGCCGCGTGCTGACCGCCGCCGCGCTGCTGATCTGCGTCGCGCTCGGCGCCTTCGCGACCTCGGAGATCGTCTTCATCAAGGAGCTCGGGCTGGGGCTCGCCGCGGCGGTGCTGATCGACGCGACGATCGTGCGGGCGCTGTTCGTGCCCTCGCTGATGGCGCTGCTCGGGGAGTGGAACTGGTGGGCGCCGGCGCCGCTGCGGCGCCTGCACGACGCCCTTACTCGACGACCTCCTCGATCGCCGCCACGATCTCGTCGACCAGCTCCTCCGCCTGATCGGCAGCCCTCGAGATGAGCTCGCTGACCTCGTCACCCGGCTCGGAAAAGCGGCTGAGCACGTAGGCCGAGACCACGTCGGGGTCGGTCGAATCGGGGCGGCCGACGCCGACCCGCAGGCGCCAGAAGTCCTCGCTGCCGAGCCCGCGCTTGAGGCTCTTGAGCCCATTGTGGCCGGCGACGCCGCCGCCGAGCTTGGCGCGGATCTCGCCAAACGGCAGGTCGATCTCGTCGTGGATCGCGATCAGGTTCTCGAGCGGCACGCGCAGCTCGCCGCGCGCCGGACCCGCGGCGTCGCCGGACTCGTTCATGTAGGTCTGCGGCAAGAGGATCGCGACCCGTGGTCCGCCCGGCCTGACCCGGCCCTCCGTGATCAGGCCGCGGTACTTCTGCTTTGCCTTCGGCAGCGCCCAGCGGCGCGAGAGCTCAGAGGCGACCTCGAAGCCAACGTTGTGGCGGCTCGCCGCGTATCTCTGTCCGGGGTTGCCCAGACCGACGATGAGGATCCGTTCGGCGGTGTCGGAATAACTCCCCGCCACGTCCTCCGCTTCGCGTCCGGGCGTGTCGGGGTCCCCTTTGGGACGGCGGCGAAAGAGCCGCAGGGCCTACTCCTCGTCGCCGGAGTCGCCGCCCTTGCCGATGACCTCGGGCTCCTGGCTCTCGGGCTCCTCGCCCTCCTCGCCCTCGGCCGGCTCCTCGCCCTCGGGCACCTCGCCCTCCTCGCCGACCAGCTCGGCCTCCTCCTCGAGCTCGGGCTCGGGCTCCTCCTCGACCCGCGGCGGATTGAGGGTCGCGATCGTGACCTCGTCGGGGTCGACGTCCTCGCCGAGCGCGAACTCGGTCCCCTCCGGCGCGACCAGGGCGCTGAGCTGAAGCGTGTCGCCGATCACCATGCCGGAGACGTCGGCGGCGATCGAGTCGGGGATGTCGGTGGGGAGCGCCGAGATCGTGATCTCGTGCGTAACGTGCTCGAGCACGCCGCCCTCCTTGACGCCGGGGGCATCGTCGATCCCCAGCAGCTCGATCGCGACGTCCGCGTTGATCTTCTCGTCGAGCTTGACCTCGTGCAGGTCGAGGTGGACCAGCGTGCCCCGGACAGGGTCGCGCTGCTGCTCCTTGATCACAACCGGCACCGTGCCGTCGCCCTCGAGGTCGAGATCGATCAGCGCGCCGCCGTGGACCAGGACGTTGCGCACGTCGCGCTCGGAGACCTGAAACGCCCGCGCCTCGTCACCGCGGCCGTAGACGACGCCCGGGACGAGCCCCTGGCGGCGAAGGCGGCGGCTCGTGCGCGATCCGAAATCGTTTCGCCCCTGTGCTTTCAGCGTTGCGCGGTCCTTGGCCATGCGGCGGTCGAGGATAGACAACTCCCTACCCTTGCGCCGTGGCCGACGACGAGCGCAGGAACGAGAAGATCCCGCAGGGACGGTTGCGGCGGACCGCGAAGCTGGGCGGCACGCTGGGCGGCCAGGCCGCCCGCTACGCGGGCACGAGGGCCGCCGGGCTGACTCGCTCCGAGCAGCAGGCGCAGGAGCGTATGGAGGCCCGGCATCTCGAGACCGCGATGGCGATGGTGAGGACGCTGGGCGAGATGAAGGGCGCGGCGATGAAGATCGGCCAGCTCGCGTCGTTCATCGACACCGAGTTCCTGCCGCCTGAGTACGCGGAGATCTACCAGCGCGAGCTGGGCAAGCTGCGCACCTCGGCGCCGCCGATGCCGTGGCCGAACGTCCAACTGGTGATCGAGGAGGACTACGGCGAGCCCGTCTCAGAGCATTTCTCCGAGTTCGAGCCCGAAGCGTTCGCGGCCGCCTCGATCGGTCAGGTTCACCGCGCGAAGCTGCTCGACGGCCGCGAAGTCGCGGTCAAGATCCAGTACCCCGGCGTCGCCGAGGCACTGGAGGCCGACCTGCGCAACGCCGGAATGATCATGCGGCTGGCGAAGGCGATCGCGCCGGGCCTCGACGCCAAGGCCGTCGCCCGCGAGCTGCGCGAGCGGGTGCTGGAGGAGCTCGACTACGAGTACGAGGCCCAAAACCAGCGCAGCTTCTCGCGCGCCTACCGCGATCACCCGTTCATCTATGTGCCCGACGTCGTCACCCGGCTCTCGCGCCGCCGCGTGCTGGTCACCGAGCTCGTCGAGGGACTGCACTTCGAAGAGGTCAAGCAGCTCTCAGACGACGAGCGCAGCCGCTTCGGCGAGATCGTCTTCCGCTTCTGCTTCGGCTCGATCTACCACCTGCAGCACTTCAACGCCGACGCCCACCCGGGCAACTACATCCTCATGGACGACGGCAAGGTCGCGTTCCTCGACTTCGGGATGACCAAGAAGCTCGACCTCGAGCAGATCGAACTCGAGCAGCTCGCCGTCGACGCCGCGGTGCGCAAGGACCCCGACGGTCTGCGCCAGGCGCTGCACGACCTCGGCTTCGTCAAGAACCCGTCCAAGCTCGACGCCGAGCGGCTGATGAGCCACGTGATGCTGATCGGCGGCTGGTATCTGGAGGACGGGGAGTACGAGGTCTCGGCCCAGCGGGTGGCGAAGATCATCGAGTCGACCTCGGATCCCCGCTCGGAGTACTGGGACCTGATGCGGCGCGAGAGCCTGCCGGCCGAGGAGCTGATGGGCCGGCGGATGGAGACCGGCGTCGTCGCCGTGCTCGCCCAGCTGCGGGCGAAGCGAAACTGGCACCGGATCATGCGCGAGTGGGTCTACGGCGAGCCGCCCGAGACCAAGCTCGGCGTCGCCGAGTGGGACTACTTCGAGTCGCGCGGCGTCACGCGGGTGCCCGGCGTCGCGGCGCGGGATTAGCGGATCAACGCAAAGTGCGAGTACCGGTTGTCCGGCACTGAGTCCACCGACTCGTCCTCGTCGAGCACCACCCCGCGCCAGACGACCGACCTCGGATCGTCGATCTCCTTCGGCTTGATCGTGAACACGTTCTTCTTGCGGCCGTTCTTCACGTCCACGTGAACACCGTCGAACTTGCCGCCGGTGATCTCGTCGCCGAAGCAGCCGATGAAGACGCCACCGCGGTCGACCAGCCCCGCGCTAACAGAGAGCGCGCGATCAGGCGTCCCATGGACGGAACGTACCTAAGCCGCGGCCAGGATCGCCGGGTCGTTGGTGCAGATCCCGTCGACCTCCCACCCCGCGAGCTCCTCAGCCCGCGCCGGGTCGTCGACCGTCCACGCGACCACCGCCACCCCGGCCTCGTGCGCGGCGCTCACCAGCCGCGCGGTGATCAGCGGGTGATACATCCACACGGCCCATACGCCGAGCTTCGGCGCCGTTCGCCGGATCACGCCGGGCAGGCGCGCGCGCAGCGAAGCCGAGCCGGCGAGGAACAGGGGGCGCAGCAGGCGGCTTCGCGACCAGTCGCGGCTCACCTTGGGCAGGGTCCAGCCGCGCTCGAGCTCGGGTGCGACGTCGCGCAGGTAGCGCACGCTGTCGAGCTCCATCGTCGAGGTCATCGCGCGGGCCAGCAGGCCGCGCTCGGCGAGCGCTGCCACCACCTCGTCCTCGCGGCCGGCGATCTTCAGGTCTAGGTCCAGGCGGACCGCGTCGAGCGGCGGTCGGGTGAACGCGTCGAGCCCCTGCGCGAGCGTCAGCGGCTCGCGCCGGCGCGCGTCGGCCCAGTCGTGGGCGACCAGCAGCGGGCCGCTGGCGGTCCCGGGCCCGGCGGCGGCCCTGCTCCAGTCGCTGCCGTCGGCGAAGTCGCCGTGCGGGCGCAGGACGTCGAGCTCGATCACGTCGACGCCGGCATCGACCGCCGCGGCGAAGCTCTCGACGGTGTTGCCGGGCACGATCGCGTCCGCGCCCTTGTGGCCGATCCGCAGCACCCGCCTCACGGTCCAACCGTATCCGCGTAAGCGACTGTCCCGCCCGTTACGGTGCGCGCATGAGTGACGTCACCCGCCGGCGAATCGCCGTCCTGCTGCTGGTCGCCGGGATCGCTGTTGGGGCGCTGGCGATCGCCGACGTGGGGCCGTTCGATGATCCGCCGACCGAGGAGGAGCGCGCCCAGGCCGCGGTCGAGGAGTTCTTCCGCGCGGCCGCGCAGGGCAACTCGAAGAAGTACTGCGCGCTGCTCACCGACGAGGCGCGCCAGGAGCTGCGAGTCAGCGCGGCCCAGCGGCTGCAGATCAACGAGCTGCCGAAGTGCGAGGAGATCCTCGACCTGCTGGCAGACGCCTTCAAGGACTCCGAGCTGACCGTGCGGCGGGTCAACGTCAGCGGCAACCGCGCCCGGGTCGAGGGCCGCTACCGCGTCAGCGGCCAGGGCGCCCAGCCGCGGACCGTGCTGATGGTCCAGGTGGACGGCGTGTGGCGCGTCAGCGACCCGGGCTGACCAGGCGCTCGCTCAGAACAGCTGGTTCTCGCCCGCGAAGATCTCTGAGACCGAATCGTCGGCGAAGATCCGCCGGATCGAGTCGGCGAGTGTCTGCGCCGCCGAGAGCACGACGATGTTTTCCGGGGCCCCCGGGCGCAGCGGGATCGTGTCCGTGACCACGATCCGCTCGATCGCGGAGTTTTCGTACGCAAGCCGCTCGAATGCCTCCCCCGAGAAGACGCCGTGGGTGGCGCAGGCGATGACGCTGGCCGCGCCCTCGTCGCGCACGGTCCTCGCCGCCGCGGTGAGGGTGCCCGCCGTGTCGATCATGTCGTCGACGAGGACGGCGGTCTTGCCGCGCACGTCGCCGACCACGTAGCCGATCTCGGCGACCTGCTGGGCGGGGCGCTCCTTCTCCATCACCGCCCAGTGCACGCCGAGCTTGCGGGCGAAGTTGCGTGCCACCTTCACGCGGCCGGCGTCGGGCGAGACGATCACCAGGTCGTGGTCCCAGGCCTGGTCCATGAAGTACTGCGTCAGCATCGGCATCGCGGTCATGTGGTCGACCGGCTTGGAGAAAAAGCCCTGCACCTGGCCGGAATGCAGGTCCATGGTGAGGACGCGGTCGACGCCGACGGCCTCGAGTGACTGGGCGACGACGCGGGCCGAGATCGGCTCGCGCGGCGCGGACTTCTTGTCCTGGCGCGAGTAGCCGTACCAGGGCATGACGGCGATGATCCGGTGCGCGGAGGCACCCTTGGCGGCGTCGATCATCACCATCAGCTCCATCAGCGAGTCGTTGGGGGTCATCCCCTCGGCCTTGTTGGCGGCGGTCGACTGGACCAGGAAGACGTCGGCGCCGCGGATCGACTCCTCGTAGCGGCAGTAGACCTCGCCGTCGGCAAAGGTGCGCAGGTCGGCCTGGCCGAGGTCGACGTCGAGCTTGGTGGCGATCTTGGCCGCGAGCTCCATCGAAGCGCGACCGCCGAAGACCATCAGCCGCTTGGTGTAGTCCTGCGGGATCGAGCTGACCACCTGCGGCCGCTCCTCGAGGATGCTCATTCGTCCGTCTCCCCCGCTTCCTCGCTCGCCTCGCCCGACCGCTTCTTGGCGTAGCCCTTGATGTTGCGTTGCTCGTTGCTCGACACGCCCAGCGCTCCGTCTGGAACGTCCTCCCGGATCACGGCACCGGCGCCAGTGTATGCGTCGTCGCCGACGCTGACCGGCGCGACCAGCGACGTGTTGACCGAGATTCGCGCACGTTCCCCGATCTTCGTCGGGTTCTTCTTGCGACCGTCGTAGTTGGCGGTGATCGAGCCGGCGCCGAGGTTGGCCCCGGCCCCGACCTCGGCGTCGCCGACGTAGGAGAGGTGCGGAACCTTGGCGCCCTCGCCGATCTTCGAGTTCTTGATCTCGACGAAGCTGCCCGCCTTGGCGCCACCGGCGAGCTGCGTCTCGGGCCGCAGGTAGGTGAACGGCCCGACGGTCGCGTCGTCGCCGACCGTGGCCTCGACGACGTAGGAGTGAAGGATCCGCACGCCGGCTCCGATGTCGGCGTCGATCAGCGTCGAATGCGGCCCGATGATCGAGTCGGCGCCGATCGTGGTCGTCCCGCGCAACGTGGTGCCCGGCTCGATCGTCGCGTCGGCGGCGATCTCGACGTCGGCGTCGATCCAGGTCGAATCGGGGTCGACCACGGTGACGCCGGCGAGCATGTGGCGCTCGAGGATCTGCTTGCGCGCCTCGGCGGTGACGAGCGCGAGGTCGGCGCGGTGGTTGACGCCGAGGTTGACGTTGGCGTCGGCGGCGAGATGGGCGACCACGGTGAGGCCCTGGTCGCGCAACATCGGCAGCACGTCGCCGATGTAGTACTCGCCGGCGGAGTTGTCGTTGGTGAGCTGGTCGAGCGCCTCGACCAGCGGCTCGGCGGCGAAGACGTAGGTGCCGGTGTTGATCTCGCGGATCGCGAGCACGTCGGGCTCGACCTCCTCGTGCCGCTTGGTCTCGACGATGCGCTCGAGCTCGCCGGCGTCGCTGCGGATGATGCGCCCGTAGGCGCTCGGGTCGTCGACCTCGACCGTCATCACGGTCGCTGCGGCGCCGGCGGCGCGGTGGGTCTCCAGCAGCGCGGCGATCGTCTCGGCGCTGACCAGCGGGTGATCGCCGGAGAGCACGACGACGGTCTCGGAGTCGCGGACGAGGTCGTGCGCGGCGCGCACGGCGCCGCCGGTGCCGTCGGCCTCGGGCTGGATCACGGTCTCGATGCCATCCGGCAAGCCCGAGGCGAGGTCGCGGTCGGGCGCGACGATCACGGCGACCCGGCCCGCGCCGGCCTCGCGCGCGGCCAGCACCGGCCAGGCGACCATCGCCCGCCCGCAGACCTGGTGCAGGACCTTGGGCAGCGAGGACCGCATCCGCGTTCCTTCGCCCGCGGCCATGATCAACACGGTGGGGCCGCCGCCCGCCCCATCAGAAGCGCCGCTCACCAGCGGAATCGTAGAGACGCGCCTGCGATCCCGCGAACCAGCCAGTACGGATGCAGCTATGCCGCCTCATCGAACTCGTCGCGGCGACGATTCGGCCACGTTCGTGTCGGGATCTGCAGGACCTCCGGATCGCGACCCTCGCCGATCGCCCGCTCGCGCTCGTACTCGCGAAGCCACTTACGGATCGCGTTGTCTGAGACCCCGTACTTGCGTCCGACGGCGCTGTAGCCGAGCTTCCTGACCTCGTGCAGGAGCTGCTCGTGGTCCGGTCGAGCCGCCTTGCGCGCGCCAGGTCGCTTGACTCCGTGGCGATCCCAGCGCCTGCCGCAGTAGGCCGAGCAGTACCGCTGAGTCGCATAAGCCGGCGTGAACGGCTCATCACAGCGAACGCACTGCCGTGGTTCAGCCTCGAGGCGGTTCTTCCGGCCGCAATGCGTGTCCAAGCCTGCGGCGCAGTTCGGGCAGACGATCCGCAAGTTCTCGAGCCGGTTGTCGTCGCGTACGCCGTTCACGTGATCGAGGATGAGCCCGATCCGGCGACCGTTCCACAACTCGCCTTGTCCGCAGAGCTCGCACCGCCGCTGCTTGAGCCCGGCGGCGAATAGTCGCTTCTTCAGGCTCGACCGGCTGTATGTGGAGCCGGCTACGAGAATCCGGTCGAGCGGGATCGTCCGCCCGGAACGCGGGCCGCGCGCATGCGCATATGGATCGAAATGCTCAGTCGAGATGCCGAAGGCAGCGACCCGCTTCTTGAGCGTGCGCCAGTTGCCTCCAGTTGGGCAGTAGCCGAGTCGCCGAAGTGTTTCAGCCCATGACTGCGAAGCCGCAACGGCCTCCCGGAGCTCCGCCTCTCCGTACCGCGTGCGCCTGACCCCCCGATAGTCCGTGAGGTGCTGCGTCGAGATGTTCCACCGTTCAGCCCACTTGCGAATCGCCGCGATGCTTTTCCCGTGGTACCCGTAGCCCAGTTCCTCCAGGACCTCACGCCACGTCCGGGCATCAGCAATCGCGGCCGCTACCGCCTCCCTGCTGACTCTGAGCGTCCACGGCATACGAACGTATGTTCGCATACAAATCGGATCGAAACTCCGGGGGAGGGAATCGAACCCAGACTCGCCTTCAGGACCAAAACCTGACGTGCTGCCACTACACCACCCCGGATCGGTAACGCGAGTGTGTCCAGAATACGGCGAACTTGATCCGCAGCCGATAGGTTCGCGTACTGAGAGCCATGGCATCGGAGTACGTGTTCATCGACGAGTGGGATGTGGATGCGCCGCAGGAGGCGGTGTATGAGGCGCTTGCCGACGCGCGGACCTATCCGGAGTGGTGGACGCCGGTCTACAAATCGGTCGAGGCCGACGGCCCGCCGGAGCCGGGGCGGGTCTCGCATCATGAGTTCAAGGGCCAGCTCCCCTACCACCTGCACACCCGCTCGGAGATCGTCCGCGCCGAGCCGCCGCGTGAGTTCGAGGTCAAGGTCGAAGGCGATCTGAGCGGGCGCGGCGTCTGGACGCTGACCCCGCGAGACGCCGGCACCCACGTTCACTTCGACTGGCGCGTCTACGCCGACCGGGCGCTGCTGCGCTACCTGACCCCGATCCTGCGACCCGTGTTCCGCTGGAACCACAACTGGTCGATCAAGCGCGCGATCGAGGGCCTGGAGCCCTACGCGCGCTCGCGCGCGAGTCGCTAGTCGTCGGCCTTGCGCCGCACCTTCGCCCGGCCCGCCTCGGTGCCGGGCTCCAGCGCCGGGCCGCGCGGCGGGTGGATGCCGAGCACGCGCATCGCCTTCAAGCCGAGGCCGAGCTTCTCGCGGCCGACGGTCGACGTGATGTCGTGGCCGCAGAGCTCCTTCGCCCGTTCGAGCCGGTAGCGCACGGTGTGGCGGTGGGTGAAGAGCTGCTCGGCGGTCGGGGTGACGTTGCCGTCGTTTTCGAGGTAGGCCTCGATCGTCTTCACCAGCTCGGTCTCGTACTGCTCGTCGTAGGCCGCAAGCGGCGCCACCGTCTCCTCGTAGAAGCGCTCGAGCTCGCCCGAGTCCTCGCTCATCGCCGGCAGCAGCAGGCGATAGGAGCCCGTCTCCTCGAACGCCAGCAGCTCGAGCCCGTCGGCCTCGGCCACGTTGGCCGCCAGCAGCGCCTCCTGTCCGGCGCGGTAGAGGTCGGCGGGATCGGCGACCCAGCGGCTGTGCGCGACCAGCAGTTGAAAGCCCGGCAGCGAGGCGCCCAGCTCACGCGAGAGCGCCGCCGCGGCGCGCTCGAGCTGCGCCGGCTCGGCGCCCGGCACGATCGCGCTGACCTCCGCGCGGTCGCCCTCCGACCCCAGCTCGGCGATCGAGCCCATGCTCGCCGCTCGCAGCGCCCGCAGCGCCACCACCAGCACCCGCGCGCGCCAATCCTCGGTCTGCGCCGAGCGCGGCGCCGCGCGCGCGATCACCACGCCCGCCCCGTCCTCGATTCCCGCACCGAGCTCGGCGCCGCGGGCGACGATGTCGCCACGGTCGGTGACGCTGCGGTCGAGCACCGCGCGCACGAACGCCCCCGCCGCCTCGTCGCTCGCCCACTCCGGCGCCCGCGCGCGCTCGAGCTCGAGCGCGAGCAGCGTCGAGACCATCCTGGTGAGCGTCTCCGAGGGCTCACCGCCGCGGGCGCGGTAGCGCAGCTCGCCGACCGCCGCATCGGCCACCCGCAGCTCGAGCGTGGTCACGTCGCCGCCCCCGGTCAGCAGCTTGCTCTCCTCGGCCGACGACGAGGCGGCAACCGCGAGCACCGCGCTCGAGCGGTCGATCAGCGCCACGCTTCCGCCGAGCGCCGCGCCGGCCGCGCGCGCGACCGCCGGCAGCCCGGCGCCCGACTGGATCGCCTCCGAGAGCTCGTCGAGGGCTCCCTCCTCCCCCCGCTTCGCAGCCCTCTCCCTGGTCTTGGGGTCCGGGCTCATCCGAACAGCTCGGTGATGTCTTCCCAGTAGTAGACGATCGCGATCCCGAGGGCGATCCCGAGCGCGATCAGCGCGATCAGCACGAAGATCGAGACCAGCACCGCGGTCGCTTTCTCCCACGTGCGGCCGAAGGAGCCGATCGTCGGCGCCAGGATCAGGGTCGCGAACGCGATCAGGCTGATCAGCCCGGCTCCCCCGAAGAGCAGGTAGACGGTGTCGATCTTGGCGACCAGCGGCATCAGCTATCGCTCCGGCGAACCAGATTGTTCCGGATGTGGAAGATCACCATCGCCACGACCGCGCAACCTGCGAACGCGGTCACCCCCAGCGCCCATCCCCCGGCGACGTCGCTGAAGTAGTGCACGCCGAGATACACGCGGGTGAGCCCGACTGCGGCGGTGAGCACGAAGCCGGCAACGACCACCATCGTCCCGTACGTCCAGCCGGGGCGCAGCCGGACGGCCACCGTGATCGCCAGCCAGGCGTAGATCACCGAGTGCGCGGCGTGTCCGCTCGGATAGGAGGAGCCGCTGACCTCGACCAGGCCCCCGGGCGGTCGCGGCCGGTCGACCACATCCTTGATGGCCGGGACCGCGATCAAGATGATCGCCGTCGCCGCTACGAGCACCCCGAGCTCCGGCCAGTGCAATCGCCAGGCGAGTGCGGCGGCGACGATCACCGAGACCACCAGCATGACCTGCGTCGAGCCCAGTCCGGTCACGAGCTCGGCGAGATCGGTCAGCCAGTCGGTGCGCAGCGACTCGACCACGTCGATCGCCTGGGTGTCGCCCGTGGTCGGCCCCGGATCGCCCGAGACGGTGATCGCGTAGCCGACGAGGACGAAAGCCGAGACCGACAGCGTCGCCATCAGGGTCGTGAACTCGAGCCCGAGCCCGCCGGGCGTCACCCGCCCCCAGAGAAAGCGCAGCTGCGGCAGCACCCGGCGGATCCCGGGGACCGACTCGATCCGCTTTGCGACCCGCTCGCGGTTCTCGGGCTCGCGCAGGTAGCGCGAGACGACGACCACGCCGACGATGATCGCGACGAGCCCGGCGAAGACCAGCGCGCCCTTGCCGGCGATCTCGGTCGCCGTGTCGATGCTGTTCGCCAGCGCGTAGCCGAGCAGCGAGAACGCCGCCGCCCAGAGGCCGGTTCCGAGCACGCTGAACGGCACGAAGGCGCGGTACTGCATCCCCGAGCTGCCGGCGATGAACGGCGCCAGCGCCCGCACGATGCCGATGAAGCGGCCGATCAGGATCGTCTTGCCGCCGTGGCGTCGAAAGTAGCCCTCGACCTGCTCGAAGCGCTCGTGGGTGATCCGCACCTTCGGACCGTGCCTGAGCACGAACTCGCGCCCCAGCCGCCGGCCGATGAAGAAGCTCGTGGTGTCGCCGGCCCAGGCCGAGAACCAGACGATCGCGATCGTCAGCACGATCTCGGTCTCGCCCTGACCGGCGACCGCTCCGCCGAGGATCACCGCCGTCTCGCCGGGGAAGACCAGCCCGACGAACGCTCCGGTCTCGAGGAAGGCGAGTACGCCCACCAGCGCATAGGTCCAATCGCCGAGCTTGGTGGAGACATCCTCGAGCAGCTGCTCGACGTCGATGTCGGGACCCCACTGCTGAAAGGCGAAGAAGGCGGCGAGCGCGATCGCCGCGATCACCATCAGCCGCCGGCGGTGGCCCCTCGCTTCCTCCATCGTCGGATTATCGAAGCCGCGGCGGCGCGGAGACGATCGCGTTCGCGTAACGCGGCGCGAGCGCCGACCCGCCGGCGTCGGCTTCGGCGATGTCGGCGAACAGGCCCACCGCCGTCGGCCCGGCGCCGGTGACCAGCGCCTTGGCGGCGCCGGCCTCCTCGAGCGCCACGAGCGCCTCGGCGATCTGCGGCCGCAGCGAGACGGCCGCCTGCTCGAGGTCGTTGACGAGCAGATCCGCGTACTCCAGCGGGGAGGCTCCGGCCGCAGCAGCATCGCGCAGGCGCGCTGCGAGCTCGTCGAGCTCCGCCGGATCGCGCCCGAGCCCGAGCGCATCGGCCTCGGCGTAAACGGCACCGGTGTCGAGGCCCTCCTCGTCCGGAATCATCACCACCGCGAACTCGCCCGGCGCTGGCAGCGGCTCGATCAGCTCGCCGGCGCCCGCGACGAGCCCGAACGCCGGCTCGAGCTGCGAGGGCACGTCGGCTCCCAACCCGAGCGCGAGCTCGGCGAGGTCGTCAAGCTCGCCGGCGGCGAGCCGCAACACCGCCGCCGCGTCGGCGCTGCCGCCGCCGAGCCCGGCGGCGACCGGGATCCGTTTATCGATCTCCACCCGCACCGGCGGGTGCTCCCAGCCGCGGGCGCGCATTCCCTCGAGCGCGACCGCGACCAGGTTCGGCCCCGCCACCCCGGGGCAGATGACCTCATCGGCAGGGCCCGCCGCCGGACCGACCTCGATCCGGTCCGAGATCGCCAGCGGGCAGAACAGCGAGCGCAGCTCGTGCAGCCCATCGTCGCGACGCGGTCCGAGATACAGGCAGAGGTTGAGCTTGGCCGGAGCTCGCAGGATCATCCCAACGCCTCCGCGAGGGCGACGAACTGGGCCGGCTCGAGCTGCTCGGCGCGGGCGTCGGCCGGCAGGCCGAGCTCGGCGAGCGCCTTGCGCGCCGCCTCGCGGGATCCGGGCCGCGCGTGTTCGAGCGAGCGCGCCAGCGACTTGCGCCGGTGCGCGAACGCGTCGTGAACGAGCCGCGTGACCTCGGGCTCGGGCGCCGGCCCGGTCCGCCGCAGCCCGATCAGCGCCGAGTCGACGCGCGGTCGCGGCGTGAACACCGCCCGGTCGACGGCGCGCAGCAGCCGCACCTCGCAGGCGAGCTGCAGGATCACGCTGGGCGCGCCGTAGACCCGCGAGCCGGCACCGGCGCGCAGCCGGTCGGCGATCTCACGCTGGACCATCAGCGTCCACGACTCCAGGCTCGGCAGCTCGCTGACCGTGCGCACGATCAGCGGGGTCGCGATCGAGTACGGCAGGTTGGCGACCATCCGGTTGGGCGCCGGATCGAGCGCACCGAGGTCGAGCCGCATCGCGTCGCCGAAATGCACCTCGACGTTGCCGCGCTCGGCGGCGACCTCCTCCAGCGCCGGACGGAGGCGCTCGTCGAGCTCGACCACGTGCACGGTCGCGACGCGGGGGGCGAGCTCACCGGTCAGCGCGCCCTCGCCGCCGCCGACCTCGAGCACCACGTCGCCGTCCTGCGGCGCGGCGTCGCGGACGATCGCGGCCAGCAGGTTGGTGTCGGCGAGGAAGTTCTGGCCCAGGCGCACCATCGGCTCACCAGCCGAACAGTCGTTGGGCGTTTGCCTCGACGAGCGCATCGAGCTCGGCGTAGGACACGTCGCGCAGCTCGGCCACGTGCTCGGCGGTGGCGACCACGTTGGCGGGCCGGTTCGGCTTGCCGCGCACCGGCTGCGGCGCGAGGAACGGGGCGTCGGTCTCGACCAGCAGCAGGTCGTCGGGCACATGGCGGGCCGCCTCGGAGAGCACCTTCGCGCTCGGGTAGGTGACGTTGCCCGCAAACGAGCAGTACCAGCCGCGCTCCGCCGCCTCGAGCGCGCGCTCGGCCGGGGCCGAGAAGCAGTGCAGGATCACGTCCACGCCCGAGGCCTCTGCGTCCAGCAGCTCGAACGTCTGCGCGAGCGCCTCACCGTCGCTCGTCTGGCCCGAATCGCGCACGTGGATGACGAGCGGCTTCGCGGTCCGCCGCGCGATCGCGATCTGGGCGCGAAAGGCGCGCTGCTGATCTGAGCGCGGGGCACGATCACGGTAGTAGTCGAGCCCGGTCTCGCCGATTGCCGCGACGCGCGGGTGACCGGCGAGCTGCTCGATCACCTCGGCGTCGCCGTCGCCGAACCCCGACGAGCCGTTGGGATGGCGCCCCACGCACGCGAGCACCTCCTCGTGCGCCTCGGCAAGCGCGATCGCCTCGCGGCCGGCCTCCTCGTCGATGCCCACGCACAGCATCCGCCGCACCCCCGCCTGGCGCGCGTCGGCGACGAGCTCGGCGGCGTCGGGCTCGCACAGGCCGAGGTGGCAGTGGCTATCGATCACGCCTCGAGCTTCGGAAAAAGCGGCGCGATCCGCTCGATCGTCTGGCCGCCGCCGCGGGCGCCGAACGCGTCGAGCTCGCGGTTTCCCTCGGCGAGCGCGTCCAGCAGCGCGCCGCTGGTCTCCGGCATGTATGGGTGAAGCAGCAGGGCGAGGAAGCGGACCCCCTCGGCGAGGTTGTAGAGCACGGTGTCCAGCCGGGCCGCCTGGGAGTCATCCTTGGCCAGCTCCCACGGCTTGCTCTCCTCGACGTAGCGGTTGAGCCGGCGCACGCGGACCCAGATCTCCTCCAGCGCCTGGGTGAGCTCGAGCCGGTCGAGGAGCTCGCGGACCTCGCCGTCGAGACCCTCCAAGCCGAGCTCGGGATCGGGCGTGCCCTCGGGGACGACGCCTTCGCGATAGCGCTCGATCATCGCCAGCGTGCGGCTGGCCAGGTTGCCCCAGTCGTTGGCGAGCTCGGTCTCATAGCGGGTCTCGAAGCCAGCGGCTGAGACGCTTCCGTCCTGGCCGAAGGAGACCTCGCGACAGCAGTAGAAGCGCAGCGCGTCGGCGCCGAAGCGCTCGACCACCTCGTTCGGATCGAGCACGTTGCCCAGCGACTTCGACATCTTCTTCTCGCCCATCAGCAGGTAGCCGTGCACGTAGACGTGCTCGGGCAAGGGGAGGTCCGCCGCCATCAGGAACGCCGGCCAGTAGACGGTGTGGAACTTGAGGATGTCCTTGGCGATCACGTGCCAGGTCGCCGGCCAGAAGCGCTCGGTGAGGTCCTGGCCGTCGCGGGCGTAGGAGAGCGCGGTGTAGTAGTTGAGCAGCGCGTCCCACCAGACGTAAATCACCTGCTCGGGATTCCACGGAACCGGCGTCCCCCAGGCGAGCTTCGGCCGCGACAGCGAGACGTCTTGCAGCCCGCTCTTGATGAACGAGAGCGCCTCGTTGTAGCGAAAGTCCGGAAGCACGAAGTCCGCCTGCTCGGCGAAATGGCGTTCGAGCGGCTCCTGGAACGCGCTCAGCCGGAAGAACCAGTTCTGCTCGCTTTCGCGATCGAGCGGGATCTCGTGGATCGGGCAGGTGTTGCCGGGCCCGAGCTCGGAGTCCGTCTTGAAGTCGGCGCAGCGCGGGCAGTACCAGCCTTCATAGAGGCCCTCGTAGACGTGGCCGTTGTCGTGCACGCGCTGCACGACCTCCTGGACCTTCGCCTTGTGCCGGCCGTCGGTCGTGCGGATGAAGAAGTCGTTGGAGGCGCCGACGAGCATGGTCATCTCCTGAAACCGCGGCGCGTTGCGGTCGACCAGCTCCTGCGGGGTCAACCCCTGCCGCTCCGCCGCCGTGACCACCGGCTCGCCGTGCTCGTCAGTGCCGGTGAGAAAGAACACGTCCTCGCCCCGCTGGCGGTGATGGCGAGCCAGCACGTCGACCGCGATCGTCGAGTACGCATGCCCGAGATGCGGCTCCGCGTTGACGTAATAGATCGGCGTGGTGACGTAGTAGCTCACGGCGGCGTGAGCATAAACGCGGCGTCGCGGGGCGCTTAGAGCAGCGTCTCCTGGCCCTTGGCGCCGCGGCGCTGGCGGGGGAGGCCGGCGGCCTCGGTGAGGGCGGCCTCGACGTCGGCGAGGATCGCGCGCTCCGAGCGCGAGGCGACGACCGGCTCGGTGAGTCCGTCGACGTGGACATAGGTGCGGCGGCCGTCGCCGCGCTCGCCGGGCTCGAGCGGGACGAGGGCGAAGATGCGGTCGGCGCGGACGAAGCGGCCGTAGCCGAGCGAGACGAGGCGTGGTTCTCGCTTCACGGTCTTTGCCATCGCCGCAAAGGGTACGCGCCGTGGCTGGCGGGGACCCTCAATCCTCCTCCGGCGCGGGATCGAGCTTGTTCAGCCGCTTGCGTGCCGTGTCGGCGCAATCGTGGGCGAACGGCGCGACGCCCTCGACGCCGACGTTGCCCTCCCGGCTTGCGACGACGATGACGTCGTCCTCGTCGGCGGTGGCATCGACCTCGTCGGAGTCGTTCAGCAGCTTGAGGTCGACCGCGCAGAACGGATCGCCGTCGATCGCGTAGGCGTCGTCGAGCTCCTCGAGGTGCAGGCGCTCGACGATGCGGTCGTCGCTGTAGCGCTTGTCGTCGCCGCCGCAGCCGGCGGCGACCAGGGCGAACAGCAGCGCGAGCAGCCCGACAGAAGCTCCTCCTCGCCTGCCCATCCAGGTGAACCTATAGAAAAGGGCGGCCCGAAGGCCGCCCTTTTCCGTGCTTCCAGGCGGAGCCTGGATGCAAACTCAGTCGTCGAGCAGACTCTTCTTAACCTTGCAGGTCTGCTTCAGCTTCACGGACTCAGCCGAACCGTCCTTGTAGGCGACCTCGCGCAGGTAGTTGAACACTCCCTTGTTGCTGTTGCCCGAGGGCTTGCAGTACGCAGTGATGCCGACCGACTTCTCGAGCGTGGCGTTGAACTTGAGGATCAGCCCCGACCCGGTCTGCGGCGTGTTCGGAACCCACAGCATCGAGCCGTACTTGGGGCCGGCCGTCGACTTGACGATGTAGGACTGCACGGACGGCGCAGAGGTCCTCAGCGTCGGGCTGGAGGTGTGCAGGATCACCGGCTCCGAGACCTGCGCGCGGCGAGCCGCGGGCGGCGTCGCCCCGGTCGGGCCGTGCAGGGCCGTCACGGTGACGTCCTCGATCAGCGGCTGGCCCGGGAACTGTACGGAGGCCTCACCACTGCCCAGGAAGGCACCCTCCGGACACGAGGCCCTGGCCTGCTCGGGCGAGGCGCCGTTGGCCGGCGCCGCGGGGCACTCGGGCAGGTCCGCGAGCCCGCTCAGGTCGAGCGTCTTGGGAAAACTGATCTTCTCCGAGGCCGGGTTGGACTGCTGGCCGGTGACGGCGTTCACGTTGCGCAGGCCCGTGAAAAGAGAACCCTTCTTTGCCTCGGACTTCTCGTCGCCCAGCTTCTTCGCCGGTGAGAACTTGCCATCGACGAACGGCGTGTTGTCATCAGCGCCGGTGGCGAACGCGATCCCGGCTACGCCGAGCGCGAGCACCAAGGCGGTCGCCAGGACAAAGCGTGACTTCTTGATCACTTCTCCTCCTACATTGCGCGACCGGATGTCGCGCGATTGTGATTTGCGGATCTATCCATGGATCCGGACCGCGGGGGGGAATGCCCGTGGCCACATTGGCTTGTAACCCGTGAGCCCTGGCGAAGTTGCCCTTCGGCCGAGCTCATCGCAGCTCCAGGCATGCCCAGCATAGCCGCGTGCGGGGAAAATGCGACTCCGCTAGGGCAGCTCGCGGACGTGCTGATAGCTGGACTGCTCGGGCGAGACTCCGATCGAGTCATACGGTGCCTGCTGCTCGCACGGCGGCGCCGCGATCGAGTCCGTGCTCAGCTGATCGACGAAGGCGTAGCGCTTGAGCCGGTCGAAGAACAGCTGCGCCTCTTCCATGTCGCCGCCGACTCGGGAGTTGAAGTCGGGGTCGCTCGGGGTGTTGGGATCGAGGAAGGCGCTGAGGCCACCGGCGCACTGGCGAGTCTCGAACGACCCCAGGAACGTCCTTACGTCCAGGTACCCCCCGGGCTTCAGGTAGGGGTTGGTGCGCGAGATCCGCAGCCGCCGCGGATAGGTCGAGATCGCCTCGGGACCCAGGGGCGCCTCGGTGCGGAAGTAGTGGAACGTCTTGCCCAGCGCCGTGTCGAAGAAGACCCCGTTGCTCGCAGCGGCAACATTTGCGAGGAAGGATGTGACCTCGCGGCGATAGAGGCGGACGACCTCGAGGATCGAGTTGAAGTCCGCAAGCCACGGATCGAAGCCGGCAAGCAGCGGCGGCAGGTCGTCGTCGAGCAGGTTGCGGGTCGCCTCGAAGCCGGCCGGCGCCGCGGCGATCGTCCGCGGCAGCGCGGCGAAGAACGACTCGAGCTCGGGCGCCAAACGCTCGGCCTCGAGCAGCGTCGGCTGAAGCTCCTGAGCCGCTGGGCGCAGCGCCTGCACCACCGGGTCCGTGTCGCGCGCGAACTGCTCGAGCCGGGAGAGCGTCGCCCGCGACTCGCGCAGGAAGGTCGGGAAAACCCTGAACGTGTCGGCGAGCTCCTGGTCGCGCGCCGCGGTGGTTGCGAACACCGTGGCCGAGTTCTCGATGAAGCCGCGCAGCTGGCCCTGGCGCTCCGAGAGCGCCCCGAACACCTCGCCGCCGTCGCGGACGAACTTCTGCACCGCCTGGTCCTGGCTGTCGAGCAGCCGCAGCAGCTTGTCGGCCTCCTCGGCAAACGGGTCGAGGCTGGCGATCGCGAGCGACAGGTCGTCGCCGCGGCCACGCAGGGAGGCGGCCTGGCCCACCATCCACGCCTGGAACGCCGCTCTGGTCCGGGTGTCGAAAGTGCGGAAGATCTCGTCCAGCTGCACCGCGTCGGAGACCTGCGCAGGCTCCAGCGCTCCGTCCTCGGGCAGCGGCTCCTCCTCTCGGGTACCAGGCGAAAGCTCGACGTAGGTCTCGCCGAGCAGGGTCTTCTGGCGCAGCACCGCACGGGTGTCGGAGGGGATCGGCGCGTACCGCGGCTCGAGCTCGATCACGGCGTCGGCCTGGCCTGATTCGTTGAGCTCGACGGACTTCACCTTGCCCACCGAGACGCCCGAGATCCGAACGTCGGACTCGACCGCAAGCTGGGTCGCTTCGTCGAACGGGACCGTGAACCGGTAGCTCTCGGGCTTCAGCGGGATCGTGCCGCCGAAGGTGAGCCAGAGGAACAGCGCGAGCGCGAAGCACGAGATCGCAAAGCCGACCGCGATCAGGATCCGAACTGTGGTCGGAGGCCTAGTCTCCATCGGCGCTTCCTTCGGTCGAGTCCGGCCTCGGGAACGGCGGGATCACGGTGGCGCTCGGATCGAGCGGACAGATCACGTCGCTCACTGGAACGTTGGTGTACTGCTGCAGCGTCTTGATGAACGGCCGCGCGATTGCGAGGCTCTCGGCGAGCTTGGCCGTGCCGCATGACTGCAGCACGATCCCCCGCGGCAGCGGCCCGTGGGCGTCCTGGATCAGGGCCAGGTTGTTGGCGTTGTGGTTGAGCCAGGCGGTCCAGAAGAGGTAGCCCTCCTCCTGGCCCTGTGGGTTGTAGGCCCACGCGTTGAAGAAGCCGTTGAGGTCGGTGAGCGCGCGCGCCGTCGCGCGCGTGGTCTGCGCGAGCGGCTGCGCAGCCTGCTTCAGGTGGGTGATCGGACGCCGAGCCGTGCGCGTAAACGGCCGAATCTGGCTCTGAATCGGGTCGACGGTGTCGCGCAGGAAGGTCTGCAGGTCGCGCTGCGCGGGCGCGAAGCTCTCCGCCGCCGGGATCAGCTGCCGCGCCGACGGTCCGAGCACCCGCGCGAAGCGATCGGCGCCGGCCAGCGCGGTGCGCGTGGCCTGCAGCGTGCTCGGCAGCTCCTGGAACGTCTCGCGCAGCGCCGCTTCCTGGTCGGCGAACCCGCCGAGCACCTCGTTCTGGGCGGTGACGAACTCGGCGAGCTGGGTGTCGTTTCGGGCCAGCGCGTCGGTGAGGCTGCGGAAGCTCGAGATCGCGCGGGCGATATTGCGGCGCCGCTCGGCGAGGGCGCCGTTTACGCGTGCCAGGTCGCGGCCGAGCGGCTCGAACCGGCGCAGTCCCGCCGAGAGCTGCTTGCCGCGGCCGCCGAGCCCCTCGCCGCCCGCCGAGACCAGCAGCTTCAGGTAGTCGCGCGTGTCGGCGTCGAGCGAGGCGAGGATCTGGTCCGGGTTGACGTTGGGTTGGGTCTGCGCCAGAGGGATCGTGGCTCCCTCCTCGAGCGGCGCGCCTTCCTTGCCGGGATCGAGCTCCAGGGTCATGTCCTGAAGACCGGTGCGCGGGCGCAGCAGCACAGTCGTCTCGTCCGTGAGCAACGGCGCGTACTCCTCCTCGACCAGCATCGTGACCACCGCGTGGCCGCCCTCGAGCTCGACGTCGGAGATGTCGCCCGCCTTGACGCCCGCGATGTTCACGGTCTGGCCCTGCCCCGGGGTGACCGCCTGCGCGGTCTCGATCTCGGCCTTGAGCTCGAACCGGTCATCGCCGAGGATCGGGATCCAGGACGGGTAGGGCTGCTGCTGCTGGGAGAGGATGTAGCCGGTCACGGCAAGGCCGATGACCAGCAGAGCGCCGATCGCCAGGAAGTCGCGGAGGTGCTCTCTGATCGCGCGTCTCATCAGGGCACCAGGTCGGGCGGACCGCTGGCCGCGGCCGGGCCGTTGAGGTCGGGCAGGGCGTTCGTGTGGCACTTGACGTCGGGGCGGAACGGCGGCGCCGAGCTCGACAGCACCGGCTGCATCCCGCTGGGGGCCTCGATGGTGTTGGTGAAGTTGACCTGGTCCTCCGGCAGGCCGGTCGGGTTCGTGTTGTGCACCAGCTCCGGGCCGCCGCCCGCCTGGAGCCGCAGGATCGGGCCGTTGCCGTCGAATGACTGGCCGGCGCCGACGAGCTGCAGGGCGCTGTAGAAGAACTCGTTGTAGTTCGGCTGCCCGGTGCCCCAGGAGCTGTCGGCGGTGATCGGCGTGTCGGCGGTCGGGATCAGGTTCTCGGTCGAGCAGCGCGAGATCCGGCTGAGCTGCGGGAACAGCCGCGCCGAGCCCTTGGAGGTCCCGGCCAGGCCGGGGGCCGCGTTCTTCAGCAGGCGCGCCAGGCCGCCCAGCTCCGGCTCGCCGACCAGCTGACCGGCCTGGTCGAGCCAGGGTTCGAACTCGTCGATCGTCGTCGGCAGCTCCTGGAATCCGGGCCTGGCGACGATCGCCAGCGTGCGCAGTGGCGGCAGCGCCGCGCTGAGGCTGCGCAGCGAGACCTCGGCCTCCTCGAGCGTCGGGCCGAGCTCGTTGAGCGAGGTCGAGACGTTCTCGGACTCCAGCGCCAGCGCCCTCGTAGTGACGTTGAAGTTCGTGATCAACTCGGCGAGGTCGTCCTCGACGCCGGCGAGCTTGGAGAACGTCTGCCCGCCGGAGCGGATCAGGCCGGCCAGGTCGCCCTCGCGCTCGCCTCGCAGCGCCCGCGAGACGATCGCCGTGTCGCGCCCCGCGCGACCGCCGTAGCGGAAGGCATCGTTGAGCGACTCACCCGCCGACTCGCCGGCGACGTCGGGGTCCTGGGTGAGGTCGTCGGCCGCGGTGGGCTCGTAGTTGAGCCCCGTGCCGAAGCCCTGAAGCGTCTTCTGCAGGCCACGCCGGGTCGGCGCCTGCAACGCGGTCAGCACCTCGTCGAGCTGCACGGCGGTGGCGGTCTGGGTGACCGGGATGTCGCCGCCGTCGGAAAGCTCCTCGGCGCTGGGGCTGCCGGGATCGAGGTCGAGGAAGAAGTTGCCCTCAAGGAACAGGCGCGGCCGGATCTCGACCTCGGCGTCCTCGTGGATCGGCCGGCCGTCCTCCTCGACGCTGAAGGTGACCCGGGCCAGCTCGCCGTCGGCCTCGACCTTGGTCACCTCGCCGACGTTGACGCCGGCGATCCGCACCGGCGATGACGCCCGAAGAGTGGCGGCGTTCTCGAACGTCGCCTCGAGCTCATATCCCGGGCTCGACCACGGCAGCTGCTTCGCGAATGCGAGATAGACGCCAATCGCGAGCAGAGCGACCATGATCGCGCCGAAGACCCACGGCGCCGGGCCCGTGTAGTGCCGGCCCCAGATGCGCTCGTCGGGAACCGGGCGGCCAGGGGCGCGCGTCGCCGCGGTCCTGCGTGTGAAGGGCCGCCTCACTCCTCGGCCTCCTCCTCCGCTTCCTCGAGCGCCGCCTCGTCGGCGGCGTCGTCGGAGAGCCCGGGCTGGTCGTCGGTGAACGTCCCCTGGTTGCCGGGGACGTTGCCGATCACCTGCCGGCCGGTGAGGTAGGGCTCGTTGCCCGCCTCGCACTCGCGCGGCTTCTGCCCCGGTGAAGCGGTATTGGGATAGGGGTTGTAGTGCAGGAAGTTCTCGACGTCCGCCCCGCCGTTGGCGGCAGCCGAGGAGAAGGTGCCCTCGTTGTTGGGGCCCTCCGCGGGCTCGAACACCGTGATCCGTTGCCAGCGCCCGCCGGGGCTTCCCTGTGCGAACGCGCTGGAGAGGTTGCGGACCAGCAGGCCGCCGTAGTTGCACACAGTCTGGGCCGGAGCGATGAAGCGCACGGCCGGACCGAAGATGTCGACGGTCTGCTGCAGGCGCGAGAGCCCGGAGCGGACGCGAGCTTCGTCGTTGAAGCGGTTGAGCGCCTCGGCGGTCGGCGCCAGCTCGCGGTTTAGCGTCGGCGATTCACGCAACGCCGGCACGCCGATCTCGAGCGCCGAGGCGAGTGTCGGCGCGGTCTCGGCCAGCGTCTGCACACCGGGCTCGAGCTCGGTGAACAGCGCCGTGCTGTGCTCGAGGAACGGGCGGATCACCGGCAGCGAGCGGCTCGCCTGGTCGAGCGTCGGCGGCGACTCGGAGATCGTCTCCTGGATGAACGGGCGCGCGACCTCGGCGAACGCGGTGAACGTGGTATCGAGGTCGACGAACAGCCGGGCCTGGACCTCGGCGACCGGGGCGACCTCGGCCGCCGTCTGTGCCTGCGCGAGCACGAACCGCTCCAGCCGGGTGTCCGGGTCGCCGAGGTTCTCCATCACCGGCTCGAGTACCTCGAGCACCCCGGGCAGCTCGCCGATCGCCTCGTTGAGCTCGGGGCCGCGGCCGGCAAGCGCGTTGCCGAACTCGAACAGGTTCTCCTGGATCGCCAACCTCGTCGGCTCGTTGAACATGCTCAGGAACTCGTCGATGTCGACCGGCACCGGATGCGCGGCCTCGAGCGGGATCACGGCGCCCTCCTCGTAGCCCTCGGGCGAGTCGCCCTTGACGATCTCCAGGTACTTGAGCCCGAGCGCCGAGCGGGCCCGGACGATGATCGACGAGTCCACCGGCAGCGGGTCGACGTCGGGATCGAGCTTCATGTCCATGCGCGCGCTGACGCTGCCGTCCTCGTGCTGGATCGGCTCAATCGTCTCGATCAGGCCGACGCGGACGCCGCCGACGCGGACCTCGTTGCCGGGGACCAGCAGGTCGGCGTCGGGCACCTCGGCCGAGATCCGGTAGGTCGGCACGAAGGGCAGCCCGGTGTTCGCGTTGTAGGCGAGAAAGACCGCGAGGATCACGATCATCACCGTCACCGCGCCGACCAGGGTCGGGCTGCCGGCGAGCGTCGCGACCGCTCCGCGCCGCCTCATCGCCCGTCCTCCCCGATCAGGAAGTCGAGTAGCTGCTTGGCGGCGCGCAGCTGACGACCGCCGCCGACGCCCGTGCCGCTGCCGTCGTTGGGCGCGGTCTCGGGGGTGAGCGCCGGCGGCTCGGACGGCGGCTCCGAGGTCCGCGGCGTTCCCCCCCGCGACTCTTCCTCGAGCCCAAGCTCGGCGAGCAGG
>DAIRGH010000181.1:0-3059 GCA_036794585.1 Solirubrobacterales bacterium
CGAAGCGCATGCCGGTTGGCATGTGCGAGTCCCGACGGGCGCGATCCAGCGAAGGGATCCGTGCGTCAGCCGCGCGTGCGATGTCGTGGAATCACTCATCTAGACATCCAGGAAGCGGACTTCCTTGGCGTGCCGCTCGATGAATGCCTTGCGCGGCTCGACCTTGTCGCCCATCAGCTCGGTGAACATGCGCTCGGCGAGCGCCGCGTCGTCGATCGTCACCCGCTGCAGGGTCCGGGTGCCCGGGTCCATGGTCGTCTCGCGCAGCTGCTCGGAGTTCATCTCGCCGAGCCCCTTGAACCGCTGCATGCCGACGCCCTGGCGCGCCATCTCGAGCACCGCCCGCCGCAGCTCGGCGAACGACTCGGCCGGGCGCTCCTTGTCGCCCAGGGTGACCTTGAACGGTGGCCGCCCGACCTGCTTCAGCAGGTCGCCGTGGACCTCGACGAGGTGGCGATAGTCGTTGGACGTGAAGAGCTCGGCGCTCAGCGAGTGCGTGCGGGCGAGCCCGTCGCGCCGGTGCACGGCCTTGACCTCGATCCCCTGCTTCGACTCCGAGACGACCTCGGTCTCGAACGGCTCCTCCTCCGGGTCGGCCCCGGCGAGCACCTTCTTCACCTGCGCGAGCGTGGCGGCGCCGGAGTCGAGGATCTGCGACTCGGCCAGGAACCGGACGGCCTCGTGGCCGAACTCGGCCTGCAGCGAGTCGGCCCAGCCCTCGTACTCCTTGAAGCGGCGGTTGAACCGCTGCCAGCGGGCGGCGGTCAAGTTCGGGCGCTTGCCCTGAGCGTCGGAGAGCTGGAACTGCTCGAGCTTGTCGCGCAGGAGCAGCTCCTCGAGCTCGGATTCCTTTTCGATGTACGTCTCGACCTTGCCGTTCTTGACCTTGTAGAGCGGCGGCTTGGCGATGTAGACGTAGCCGGCCTCGATCAGGTCGGGCAGCTCGCGGTAGAGGAACGTGAGCACGAGCGTGCGGATGTGGGCGCCGTCGACGTCGGCGTCGGTCATCACGATGATCTTGTGGTACCGGGCGTCCTCGAGGTTGAACTCCTCGCGCACGCCGGTGCCGATCGCGGTGATCATCGCGAGGATCATCTCGTTGGAGAGCACCTTGTCGATGCGGCTCTTCTCGACGTTGAGGATCTTGCCTCGCAGCGGCAGCACCGCCTGCGTATTGCGGTCGCGGCCCTGCTTGGCCGACCCGCCCGCCGAGTCGCCCTCGACGATGAAGAGCTCGGCCAGCGCCGGGTCGCGCACCGTGCAGTCGGCGAGCTTGCCCGGCAGGGTCGAGTTCTCGAGCGCCGACTTGCGGCGGGTGAGGTCGCGCGCCTTGCGCGCGGCGTGGCGGGCGCGGGCGGCGTCGACGGACTTCGAGACGATCCGGCGGGCGTCGGTGGGGTGCTCCTCGAGGAACTCGCCGAGCTTGCGGTTGACCGTCTCCTTGACCAGGCCCTCGACCGGCGGGTTGCCGAGCTTGCTCTTGGTCTGGCCCTCGAACTGCGGCTCGGCGAGCTTCACCGAGATCACCGCGGTGAGCCCCTCGCGCACGTCGTCGCCGCTCAGGTTCTCGTCCTTCTCCTTGAGAAAGCCCTTGGCGCGCGCGTAGGCGTTGAGCGTGCGCGTGAGCGCGGCACGGAAGCCCGACAGGTGCGAGCCGCCCTCGTGGGTGTTGATGTTGTTGGCGAACGAGAACACCGACTCCTGGTAAGAGCCGTTCCACTGCATCGCCACCTCGACGATGCCGTCCTCGGTCTCGCTGTCGAAGAACACCGGCTTGCGGTGCAGCGGGTCCTTGTTCTCGTTGAGGTGCTTGACGAAGTCGACGATCCCGCCCTTGTAGAGGAAGGTGTCGCGCTGGCCCGCGCCGCGCTCGTCGATCAGCTGGATCTCCAGGCCGCGGGTGAGAAACGCCGTCTCGCGCATGCGCTCGGCGAGCGTGTCGTAGTCGTAGTCGAGCGTCTCGAAGACCTCGTCGTCGGAAAGGAAGGTGATGGTGGTCCCGGTGCCCTTGACCTTCTCGCCCCGCTTGAGGTCGCCCTTGGGCTCGCCGCGCTCGAAGTCCTGGGTCCACTTGTAGCCGTCGCGGCGTACCTCGAGGTGCAGGCGCTCCGACAGTGCGTTGACGACCGAGACGCCGACGCCGTGCAGGCCGCCGGAGACCTTGTAGCCGCCGCCCTCGCCGAACTTGCCGCCGGCGTGAAGCGTGGTCAGCACCACCTCGGCGGCGGGGCGCTTCTCCTCCGGGTGCTCGTCGACCGGGATCCCGCGGCCATTGTCGACGACCGTGACGCTGTTGTCGGGGTGCAGGGTGATCTCGATCTTGTCGCAGTGACCGGCCAGGGCCTCGTCGACGGAGTTGTCGACGACCTCGTAGACGAGGTGATGCAGGCCGCGCGGACCCGTGGAGCCGATGTACATCCCGGGGCGCTTGCGCACCGGGTCGAGCCCGCGCAGGACGGTGATCTCACCTGAGGTGTATCCGTCCTTCTTCTGCTTCGAGGCGGGCGCGCGCTTGCGCCCGGGACCCGTCTTCGCTGCCACTAGTGAGCCTCAGCCCCCTCGGTCGCTTTCATGGAAAACCCCGACCGCCTGGCCCGGAAAGTGGGCCGCATCCGGGCGGTTCGGGGCGAGGATGCAAGTTCACATAAGGATAGCAGTTGAGCCCCCCGGAAAGGCGCACCGGATGTCACAAAAGGCCTGCAAATCACGCATTACGATGATTCGGGGACCTCACCGACGACGAACCTCAGGCCGCGAACGCGCTGCGGCCCCAATTCGGCGTTGAGTCGCTCGAGCAGATCGTCCTGCAGGAGGTCCAGCTCCTGCGCCCAGGTGGCGGCCGAGCAGCCGACGGTGATCACCCCGTCGCGCTCGCGCACCGGGCGCGACTGGGCCGCGATCCGTTCGCCGAGCGCCCCCCGCCAGACGCTCTGGACCGCCGCCAGCGAGGTCTGCGGCTCGACCTCGGCCCGCACCTCCCGGAGTGCGTCGGCAAAGACGCGTGGCTGCGAGCGCCGGGTCACGCCGCGGCTCCGGTCGCCGCCCGGGTGGAGGCGGCG
>DAIRGH010000182.1:0-3059 GCA_036794585.1 Solirubrobacterales bacterium
GGCGCCGCGGCCGGCGGCTCGGCGGCGGGGGGCTTCGCGGGGGCGGGTGGCTTCGCGGGGGCAGGTGGCGTCGCGGGGGCGGCTGGCTTCGCGGGGGCGGGGCCAGCGTCCTGCGCGCGGCGCTCGGCGCCACGCGGCTTGCGCCGGAACGAGCGCGGCGCGAGCTCCTCGTCGTCTCCGGTCGCCGAGCGGTAGCCCTCGGGCATCACCTCGCCCTTGTTGATCCAGCACTTGACGCCGATCCGACCCGTGGTCGTCTTCGCCTCGACGAAGCCGTAGTCGATATCGGCGCGCAGGGTGTGGAGCGGGACGCGGCCGTCGGAGTAGCCCTCGGTGCGGGCCATCTCCGAGCCGCCGAGCCGGCCGGAGACCTGGACCTTCACGCCCTTGGCGCCCGAGCGCATCGCCGAGGTCAACGCGCGCTTCATCGCCCGCCGGAAGGCGACCCGGTTCTGCAGCTGCTCGGCGATCGACTGGGCGACGAGCTTGGCGTCGAGCTCGGGCCGCTTGATCTCGCGGATGTTGACCTTGACCGGCTTCTGAGTGATCCGGTGCAGGTCGCGGCGCAGAGCGTCGACCTCGGCGCCGGACTTGCCGATCACGATCCCCGGCCGCGCCGTGTGGATGTCGACCGTGATCTCGCCGCGCTGCTTGACGATGTTGATGTCCGAGAGGCCCGCGTGGGAAAGCTTGTTCTCGATGTGGTCGCGGATCGCGAGGTCCTCGAGCAGCAGGTCGGCGAAGTTGCGCTCGTCGAACCAGTTCGACTTCCAGTCGTGGATGTAGCCGACGCGAAAGCCCTCGGGGTGGATCTTCTGTCCCATGCTGGCTCGGGCTCCTACTCGTCGGTCGGGGTCAGCGCCACCGAGAGGTGGCTGGTCTTCTTCTCGATCCGGGTCGCGCGGCCGCGAGCGCGAGCGCGCCAGCGCTTCAGCGTCGGGCCCTCGTCGACGCGGATGTCGGAGATCCGCAGGTCGTCGGCGACCAGGTCGTGGTTGGCCTCGGCGTTGGCGGTCGCCGAGTCGAGCAGCCGGCGCAGGTCGCGGGCGGCGCCGCGGCCGGAGAAGTCGAGCAGCGTGCGCGCCTCCTCGACGGACATGCCGCGCACCTGGTCGGCGACCAGGCGCGCCTTGCGCGGCGCGACGCGCACGAAGCGCGCCTTGGCGCGCACCACCGGGGCCTCCGGCTGGCTGTCAGCGGCCTGCGCCATCAGCGCTCCTTGCCCCCGTGGGCGCGGAAGGTGCGGGTGGGCGCGAACTCGCCGAGCTTGTGGCCGACCATCGACTCGGAGATGAACACCGGCACGTGCTTGCGGCCGTCGTGGACGGCGATCGTGTGGCCGACCATCTCCGGGAACACGGTCGACGTCCGCGACCAGGTCTTCAGCATCTGCTTCTGGTTTGCCTCGTTCATCTGGCTGATGCGCCGCATCAGGCGCTCCTCGACGAAAGGTCCCTTCTTCGTTGAACGTCCCACTTAGCTCACTTACCTCTGCCTGGTCTTCTTGCCGCGGCGGCGGCCGCGGACGATCATCGCGTCGGACTTCTTGCCCTTCTTGCGGGTGCGGTAGCCGAGTGTCGGCTTGCCCCACGGAGTCACCGGGTGACCGCCCGGCGTGTGGTGTGCCTCACCGCCGCCGTGCGGGTGGTCGACCGGGTTCATCGCCACGCCACGGGTCTGCGGGCGCTTGCCCTTGTGGCGGTTGCGGCCCGCCTTGCCGACCTTCACGTTCTGGTGCTCTGAGTTGGAGAGGGTACCCACCGTCGCGCGGCAGTCGGCGCGCACGAGCCGCATCTCCGAGGACGGCAGGCGCAGGGTCACCAGCGGGCCCTCCTTGGCGACCACCTGGATCGCCGAGCCGGCCGAGCGGCCGAGCTTGCCGCCCTGCCCCGGGATGAGCTCGACGTTGTGGACCACGGTGCCGGTCGGGATCATCCGCAGGGGCAGCGCGTTGCCCGGGCGGATGTCGGCCTTGTCGCCGGACTCGAGCTGATCGCCGACCGTGACGCCCTGGGGCGCGAGCACGTACGACTTCGCCCCGTCGGCGTAGTGCAGGAGCGCAATGTAGGTCGTGCGGTTGGGGTCGTACTCGATCGTCGCCACCCTCGCCGGCACGCCGTCCTTGCGGCGCTTGAAGTCGATCGCGCGGTAGCGGCGCTTGGCGCCGCCGCCGCGATGGCGAGCGGTGACGCGGCCGCGAGAGTTGCGCCCGGCACTCTTTGACTTGCCCTTGGTGAGCGGCTTGTGCGGCTTCGGCGAGGTGACCTCCTCGCGTTGCTGGTAGGTCGCAAAGCGGCGCCCCGGGCTGGTCGGCTTTGTCTTTCGCATCGCCATTACTCAGCCACCGCCGCTCCCTCGAACAGCTCGATCCGGTCGCCCGGGGCGAGCTGGACGATCGCCTTCTTCCACGAGCGCGTGCGGCCGCGGTGCAGGCCGCGGCGCTTGGGCTTGGCGCGCATCTGGATCGTCCGCACCTCGACCACGGCGACGCCGAAGATCTCCTCGACCGCCCTGCGGATCTGCGTCTTGTGGGCGCGGTCGTCGACGCGGAACGTGTACTTGCCGTCCGCCATCAACGCGTAGCTCTTCTCCGAGACCACCGGCTCCAAGATGATTTGGCGAGCCTCCATCAGTCGCTCTCCTTCGCGTCGCCGCGCTTGACGTCGGCGGCGCGCGCCTCGAGCGTGGCGAGCGCCGCCTGGGAGACCACCAGCGCGCGGGCGCCGATCACGTCGGCGACGCCGGCGGCCGAAGCCGGCAGCACGGCGACCCGGGGCAGGTTGCGAAAGCTCTTCGCCGCCGCCGTCTCCTCGGCGTCGACGATCACCAGCGTCGGGCCCTGCTTGCCCCAGTTGGCAAGCGCCTCGGCGGCCGTCTTGGTCGAGGGCGCGTCGTAGCCCGCGCCGTCGAAGACCGCGATGCTGTCGCGGGCCGCGTGCACCGAGAGCGCCGAGCGCAGCGCCCGGCGGCGAGCCTTGCGGTTGACCTTGAAGGTGTGGTGGCGCGGCTTCGGGCCGAAGGCGACGCCGCCGCCGCGGCGGTGCGGGACGCTGAGCGCG
>DAIRGH010000183.1:0-3057 GCA_036794585.1 Solirubrobacterales bacterium
CCCCGCCGGCCGGCGGGCGGCCAAGCCCAGCCTCGGCCGAGGGAGGTGCCCGCATGAGCTCGCTCGTCCTCGCACACGCCGGGCACTGGCTGCTGACGCTCGGCTACGCCGGCGCGCCGATGCTGGTCATCGCCACGATCGCGGCGATGGCGATCAGGGAGCGCCGGCGCGGCTAGCGCATGCTGGCCGGCCAGGCCACCGCGATCTCGGTGATGTGGCGCGCGTCGGTGCCGCAGCAGCCGCCGAGCACGTTCAAGCGCGGAAGCTTCTGCCCCAGCGCCGCGTAGCGCTCAGCCAGATCCGCCGGATCGCCGGCGTCGAGGTCGGGCGCCTCGTCGAGCTCGGCGTGGCTGCGGGTCGAGGCGTTGGCGCGCAGGCCCGCGATCCGGTCCACCCACGACGCGCCCTCCTCGAGGACGTCATCGAAGTGGGTCGGATGCGCGCAGTTGAGCATCACGTAGTCGGCGCCCTCGCCGGTACGGTCGTCGAGCTCGGTGATCGCCTCGTCGAGGGGCTGGCCGCTCGGTAGGCGCCCGTCGGTCTCGAGCGTGAACGAGATCGCGACCGGCATAGCGGCCGCCTTCGCCGCCTCGGTGATCCCGACCGCCTCGTCAACGTAGGTCATCGTGATCGCGGTGACCATGTCGGCGGCAGTGTCGGCGAACGTGTGGATCTGGGTCGAGTGGTAGTCGCGCGAGGCCTCGGCGTCGAGCACCTCCTCGGGCGCGTACGCGTCGGCCTGCGGGCCGATGCAGCCACTGATCACGATCTGCTCGACGCGGTCGGCGTAGGCGTGGCGCAGGTCCTCCATCAGCGCGATCGCCTTGCGGTTGAGCGCGTCGAGCTGCTCGTCTGAGTAGCCCAGCTTGGTCGCCCACTTCGGGCTCGCGCGCCAGGTCGGCGTTTCGAGCACGAAGCCGCTGCCGCGGTCCGCGGCGAGCTCGAGGTAGGGCTCGTAGTACCGGCGGAGCTCTTCGGTGCCCTTCTCGTCGTCCAGCAGGACGAACGCGGCGAACGCTGGCAGCTCGATGCCCTGGTGGAAGATCAAGGTCGTCTCGATCCCGCCGTCGGTGAGAAACAGGCCGCCGTCGAGCTGCGGGAGACGCTCGCGGTAGCTCATCACGCCGCCTTGAGCTCCGCCGAGCCGGTCCAGATCACCTGATCGCGGCCGGGTCCCACGCCGACGAGGCGGATCGGCACGCCGGCCGAGTCGGCGATCGCAGCGAGGTAGTCGCGCGCCTCGCGCGGCAGGTCGGCCTCGCTGCGACAGCCCGAGATGTCGCCCTCCCATCCCGGCAGCTCCTCGTACTCGGGCACCGCCGTGTGGATGATCGACTGGTGGTAGGGAAACTCCTCGAACACCGCGCCCTCGCTGCCGCGGTAGCGCACCGCGACGCGCAGCGGGTCGAGCCCCGAAAGCACGTCGAGCTTGGTGATCGCCAGAGCCGCGAGCCGGTTGAGCCTGGTCGCGTAGCGCAGCGCGACGAGGTCGAGCCAGCCGCAGCGGCGCTCGCGCCCCGTCGTCGTGCCGTACTCGTGGCCGCGATCGCGCAGATACGCGCCCGTCTCGTCGTCGAGCTCGGTCGGAAACGGCCCCGCGCCGACCCGGGTCGTATACGCCTTGCAGACGCCCCAGACCTCGTCGATATCGGTCGGCCCGATGCCGGCGCCGACGCAGGCCGCGCCGGCGATGGGGTTCGACGAGGTGACGAACGGATACGTGCCGTGGTCCAGGTCGAGCATCGCCGCCTGGGCGCCCTCGAAGATCAGCGTCTGGCCGGAGTCGAGCGCGTCCCAGCACAGGCGCGAGGTGTCGGCGATGTGGGGCTCCAGCCGATGGCCGTAGCGCAGGTACTCCTCGGTCATCGTGTGCAGGTCGAGCTTGGGATCGCGCGCGAACGGGCGCAGCAGCTGCTGCTTGGGCTCCAGCGCGGCGGCGATCTTCTTGCGCAGGATCTTCGCGTCGAGCAGGTCCTGGACCCGGATTCCCAGCCGCGCCGCCTTGTCCTCGTAGCAGGGGCCAATTCCCCGTCTCGTCGTCCCGATCGAGAGCTTGCCGAGCTTCGCCTCCCCCGCGGTGTCGAGCATCACGTGGTAGGGCATGATCAGGTGGGCGTTGGCCGACAGGCGCAGCCCGCTGACGTCGATGCCGCGGCGGCGCAGCCCGTCGAGCTCGTCGATCAGCACCGAAGGGTCGACGACGACGCCGTTTCCGATCACGCACGCCTTGCCCGGATACAGGATCCCCGACGGGATCAGGTGGAACTTGAACACGTCGCCGTTGCGGACGATCGTGTGGCCGGCGTTGTTGCCGCCCTGAAAGCGCACGACGACGTCGGCGCGCTCGGCGAGCAGGTCGACGACCTTGCCCTTGCCCTCGTCGCCCCATTGGGTGCCGATGATCACCGTGGCCGGCATTGCGACCGCTGATTATGGAGAAGAGGCCAGGTACTTCCGTGCCGGAGCCGTGTTCGGGTCGCGCATGTCCAGGCCCGTGATGTAGAGCTCCTCGCACATCTCGGTCAGGCGCGACACCACCCGCGCGCCCAGTTGCTCGTTGAGCTCCTCGCGTTCGAGATTGGACGTCACGATCATTGCCCGCTGCGACTGATAGCGCTCGTCGACGATCGCGTAGAGCTGCTCGAGAACCCAGTCGGAGCGCTTCTCGGCACCGAGGTCGTCGATGTGTAGCAGGTCGACGGAGGTCAGCCGCTCGAAGAAGTCCAGATAGGAGTCCTCACCGCGCTCGGCATCGTAGGTGCGCCGGATCCGCGCCAGCAGCCCGGGCATCGAGTAGATCGCGACGCTGTGACCCGCCTGTGCGGCGGCCTTGGAGATGATCATCGCGAGCATCGTCTTGCCGGTGCCGACGTCGCCGAGAAACCAAAGCCCGCGCCCGGCGGCGAGGCGGTTGTCGATCTCCTCGACGTACTCGCGCAGGATCGGCAGCACGTGGCGACCAACACCCGCGTTCTCCGCGAGCTCGAAGCTGACGTCGCGAAACCGCTTCGGGATCACCGACGAGACGCCACGGGCGCGGCGCTTGGCGAGCAGCGA
>DAIRGH010000088.1:0-12485 GCA_036794585.1 Solirubrobacterales bacterium
CGCCGGCGAGCGCCCGGCGCAGGGCCCGGCGGGCCCTCGGCCCCGGCGCGGGCTGGCGTCCCGGGGCGAAGCGATGCAACCGCAGGGCCGCCGCATAGCGCGCGACCGCGGGCCGGCCGGCGCTCTCGAAGCGACGCTCGACCGCCAGCAGGGTCGCTTGCTGAGGCAGGCCCCACCCCAACCGCGTGAGCGCTTCGACGAGCTCGCCGAGCTGCGCCTCGGTAGCGGTTCCGCCGACCAGGGCCCGGTGGCGGCGCCAGGCCGCGATCAGGTATGTGGCGCCGGCGAGCACCGCCAGCCCAAGCGCGCCGAGCGCTATCGGTCCCCACGGCAGGCCTCCGTCCTCGGCCTCAGCCACCTGCCTCGGCGCCCTGGCCTCCCCCTCCGTCCGGCGTGTGTCGCGACCGCCGGGCTCGACCGCGGCCGGATCTACGCCACGGAAGGCGGCGAGCTCGTTGAGCGACTGCGAGACGGCGGGTGCGGCGGCGGGCGTCGGGTCGAAGGTGACCCAACCGATGCCGCGGAAGTAGACCTCGACCCAGGAATGCGCATCGGTGTCATGAACCGTGTAGATGTCGCGGTCGGCGTCGAGCGTTCCCGGCGCAAAGCCGGCGACGACGCGCGTCGGGATCCCGACCATGCGCAGCATCAGCGCCATCGAGCCGGCGAACTGCTGGCAGTAGCCCTCGCGCTGATCGAAGAGAAACGAGGCGAGCGGGTAGGGGGCGCGGCGGACGTCCGGGTTGTAGGTGTAGTTGCGGTGCAGGTAGCGCTGCACGGCGATCACCCCGTCATAGGGCGTGCGTGCGTCGGCGACCAGCCGGTGCGAGAGCCTGTAGACCTCGGCGTACGCCGAGCCCAGCGCCGCCGCCCGGGCCCGCGGATCCTCGCTGCCCCAGAGGGCCATCGGCTGGCCCTCGACCGGATCGACGGTGCCCAGCGTCAGCTCGCTGTCGGCGGCCGCCGACGGGGACGCCCCCGCGATCGGCAGGCCGAGCAGGACCTGGCCTCGCAGCCGCGGCGGATAGCTCCTCGGGGCCGCGCGCAGCTGATCGACGGTGGGATCCGGGACGTAGGCCGTGATCGTGTACTCGTCTCCGGCGTCGACCGGGCTGCCGAACTTGGTCAAGGTGCCGTCGTTGCTCGCCGAAGCACTCTGCACGCCCTCGATGTCTGCAAGCGCGCCGGTGCCGATCACGAACGGGCTCGACAGCGCTCTGATCTCGAACTCCACCAGGTTGACCCAGCCGGAATGGCGCTCGTTGAGGTAGGTCCCGGGGATGTGTCGCCGCGCGGCCTGCTCGCGGGAGGCGTAGATGTCGGCGTCGCGAGCCCGCTGCCAGGTGAAGCCGTCGAAGCGGTCGAGCACGCTCGCCTTCCAGTACAGCGGCTCGGCGCTCTTGACCTCGAACAGCGTCGTGCCCCGCTGCGGCCAGTCCAGCGGTCCGTAGCCGTGGTCCCACTGGAACGTGACCTCGCGCTGGGAACCGAACCAGCTCCAGCTCTCGTAGTCCCACCAGGGCCTCGCCGGGTCGAGGCTCGAGGCGAGTGGGAGCGCGAGCGCGCCCGCCGCGGCGACGGCGCCGACTGCGCCGGCGCCGTGCGATGACACGATCCGCGGAGCCCACATCCAGGCGGCCGCCAGCGCCAGCACGGCTATGCCCCAGAGCAGCTCGCCGGGCGGCGAGTCGAGCGTGACCGCGATCCCATAGGCGGCCAGCAACATGACGAGGGCGACGAGTCGCCGTCCCTTGATCCTCGGGCCGGGCCAGAACGCGACCGCCGCGGCGACGGCGGTCGTCGCCGGGGCGACACACAGCAGCGCCAGGCGCAGCCACTCGTCCGCGCCCCGGTAAGGCAGCTCGGTCTGCTCGATGCCGGCGAAGCCGAAGCTGAGGCTCTCGCGAAGCTCCGACCAGTTCGCCGGCAGGAGCAGGCGACCGGGAATCCCGATCGCCAGCAGTGCACCGGCCAGGCCGCCGACCGCGATCGTGATCGCGACGATGCTCGACACCGGCCGGCGCAGGCCGCTGCGAGGGAGCTGGGCGAGCAGCGCGGCGGCTGCACAGGCGCCCACGAGCGCAAGCAGCAGGCGCCCGGCCGGCGCCCCGGCGACGAGTCGCGACCACTGATAGAGCGCCAGGCCGCCGAGCGCGGCGAAGACCATGAGCTCGACCGCGGGGCGCCGGCCGGGCTCGACCGCGTCGCGCGCGGTCGCGGCCGGCTTCACCACCAGCGGTGGGGTGCGCGCGGGCAGGGCCTCGCCGGTCACGCGGCCCTTCTCCGGATCCGGCGTGAGCGCGCAACCCGCCGCGTACCCACGCACCCGGCGACCTCGAACACCGCGCTGCCGGGACGCAGGCCAACGAGGGCGGCCGGCGCAACCAGATAGCGCGGCCCGGAGCCGCCGGACCGCAGCGCCTTCGGCAGCGCCGGGGATGCCGCGGCGGTGACCCAGAACACCGCTCCCGCACGCACGGTTCTGCCGATCGCCGGGGCCGGGCCACCCGCCTCGGCGACCGCGAATCTCGCGTGAAGGTGAGGCCAGGCGTGCAAGTCCGGCTCGACCTCGGTAAGCCGCCGGTCGCCTGGCAGCAGCGCCGCGCAGCCGCCGGACCTCGCGAGATGCACACACAGCGACGCCGCCGCCCGCACGGCCGCGTCGAACGACCGCTCGTCGCAGGGTCGGTGACCGTCGAGCACCACCAGCGGCGCGGCGTCGGCGCCCGCGACCAGCTTGCGCTCGATCAGCTCGCCGGTGCGAGCCACGGCGGGCCAGTGGATCCGCGACGCGGGGCTGCCCTCGCGGTACGCCCGCAGGCCGTCGACCTCGAGCTCGATCGTGCGGGCGTCGAGCCGGCTTGCTGCGGCGCCCTCGTCAAGCCCGGGGATCGCGCCGGGGCGCCCGCCGATCCCGGTGCCCGCGGCGGTCACCGGCTCGATCCGCGGCAGGACGAGCAGCTCCCCGGCCTTCGCGCTCTCGACCACCCGGACGCGCAGACCGAGCGGGTCGCGAACCTCCATCCGCGCCCGGCCCAGGTGGCGCCTGCCGCGCCCCTCGAGCCGGACCTCGGTGAAGTATTCGCCTCGCCAGCGCGGTCCGAGCCCCACCGGCGCGTCGAGCACCGCGTCGGCGAGCTCGCCCCCGGGCGGCGGCAGGCGCGCGCCGTGAGCTCGAATCCGCACCGGGTATGGATCGCCCTCGATCACCCGCGCGGGGCCCGGCTCGCGCACCAACCTGGCCGGGCGCGCGAGCTCGACCCACGCGACCGCGACCGCGGCGAGTCCAGCCAGGCCGAGGCCGGCGACCAGCAGCGACGGGCTATCGAACCCCGCGCCGCTGAGCGCGAGCGCCAGCCCCAGCAAGGCGGCGGTCAGCGCTCCGGGCATCGCTGGGAGCTAGAGCGCCGGGACGCGGTCGATCGCGTCGCCGACCACCGTCTCGGCGTCGCCCGGGGCGGCGTCGGGCGCGAGCAGGATGCGGTGGGCGAGCACCGACGCCGCCAGTCTCTGGACGTCGTCGGGAAGCGCGTGGTCGCGTCCCTCGAGCGCCGCCAGCGCCTTCGAGGCGCGGAAGAGCATCAGGACCGCGCGCGGGCTCGCGCCCAGCTCGACCCGGGGGTCAACCCGGGTGGCCTCGCCGAGCGCGACGACGTAGCGGCGCAGCGCCTCCGAGCCGTGAACCGAGGCGACCGCGGCCTGCGCCGCGCGGATCATGTTGACCTCGGTCACCGGGCCGAGGTCGAGCACGCGGTCGTGCTCGGCGTGCTGCTCGAGCATCTCGGCCTCCTGGTCGGCGCTCGGATAGCCGAGCGAGACGCGGACCATGAACCGGTCGAGCTGAGCCTCCGGGAGCGGGTAGGTGCCCTCGTACTCGGCCGGGTTCTGCGTCGCGATGACGATGAACGGCCGGGCGAGCTCGTGCTGATGTCCGTCGACCGTGATGTGACGCTCCTGCATGCACTCCAGCAGGCCGGACTGCGTCTTCGGCGAGGTCCGGTTGATCTCGTCGACCAGGACGACGTTGGCGAACACCGGGCCGGGATGAAACTCGAAGCGGCTCTCGCGCTGGTTGTAGACGTTGGTGCCGACGATGTCGGCTGGAAGCAGGTCGGCGGTGCACTGCACGCGCGCGTACTCGGCGTCGAGCGAGCGCGAGAGCGCCCGCGCGAGCGCCGTCTTGCCGACCCCGGGGTAGTCCTCGATCAGCACGTGGCCCTCGGCGAGGAGGGCGACGAGCACGTCGCGAACCACCCGCTCATCCACCTTGACCGCGCGGGTGACGTTCTCCGCCAAGCGCGCGCCAGCCTCCGCCACGGCGGCTGGATCTAACTCCGGAACCGTCGCCACCCCACCATGGTACGGAGCGAGAGCAAGCGGGCTAGCCGTGGGTCTGCCGGGGTAACCCGACGGCGCCTGCTCTCTGAGCTGCGCCCCGGTCGCGCGACCCGTGGCGGCAGGCCAACCCGAGTCGGCGGCGGTCCGTCGCCGCGGATCCCAAGTTAGAGTCGCGATCGGACGCCGGCCGAGGCGCCAACGCTTTCAGGAACGTCGAAAGGCTTGCCGTCCGAGAGCGGCGGCTACAGCCTGATCGGCATGAAACGCTCCTCCCGGTTCGCGTCGATGGTCGCTTGCGCACTTGGCACGGTCGCCCTGCTGGGTGCCTGCGGCGAAGAGGACGGTGGCGACTCCGAGGCCGCGGTTGGCGAGTTTGCGGCCCCGACCGAGGCTCCGGAGGGCGCCCAGGAGGGCGGCTCGCTGCGGGTGATCGCGGCCAGCGACGTCGACTACATCGACCCGGGCGCCCAGTACTACCAGTTCAGCTACATGATCAGTTCGGCGACGCTCTCGACCCTTCAGGGATATGCGCCTGCGGACGTTGAGCAGCCCACCCCGCTGCTGGCCGAGGACGATCCCGAGTTGAGCGGGGACGGCAAGACGATCACCTACCGCCTGCGCGACAACGTGATGTTCGGACCGCCGGTCGACCGGGCGGTCACTTCCGCCGACGTCAAGTACGCGATCGAGCGAGCACTGCTGCCCGGCGTCGCGAACGGATTCGTCCAGGCATACCTCGGCGGCGTCGACGGCTTCCCGGAGGCGGTCGAGCAGGCGCAGTCCGATCCGACGGGCGGTGCTCCCGACATCAGCGGGATCACGACTCCCGACGAGCAGACGCTGGTAATCGAGCTCACCGACACCAGCGCGATCGGGGTGATCGGCGCGCTCACCCTCCCGATCGGGGCGCCGGTGCCAGAGGAATACGCGAAGGAGTTCGACGCCCAGAACCCGTCGAGCTACGGCGAGTATCAGGTGTCGAGTGGCCCGTACATGATCGAGAACAATGCTCAGGGCGAGCTGGTCGGCTACACGCCGAACAAGGAGATTCACCTGGTCCGCAACCCGAACTGGGAGCCATCCGACGGCGACTACCGCCCCGCGTACCTGGACGAGGTCACGATCCAGGAGGGCTTCGCCGACACCGTCTCGGCGGGCAAGAAGGTGCTCGCCGGCAGCGCAATGGTCAACGGCGACTTCACCGCGCCGCCGACCGTGATCAAGCAGGCGGCCCAGTCAGGCGAGGAGGGCCAGCTGACCGTGATTGCCAGCGGCGGCAACCGCTACATGGCGATGAACACGCAGAAGCCGCCGTTCGACGACATCAACGTGCGCAGGGCGGTCGTGGCGAACGCCAACCGCGTCGACCTCCGCAACACCCGCGGCGGCGAGCTCGTGGGGCCAGTCGCCAGCCACTACCTGCCACCGGAGTTCCCGGGCTTCGAGGAGGCCGGCGGCCTCGAGGGCTCGGGCCTCGACTTCCTCGCCAATCCCGAGGGCGATCCGCAGCTCGCCGCCGAGTACATGCGCAAGGCCGGATACGAAGGCGGCAAGTGCGAGGGGGCCGAGTGCGAGATCACAATGGTCGGCGACGACTCGCCTCCCGGCACGGATACCGCCGAGGTCGCCAAGAGCCAGCTCGAGGAGCTCGGCTTCGACGTCAACCTGCAGAAGGTGACTCACGACGTGATGCTCACGCGGTTCTGCAACGTGCCGGAGAACACCCCGGAGATCTGCCCGAACTACGGCTGGCTGAAGGACTTCAACGACGGCCAGTCGATGTTCGACCCCACCTTCAACGGCGAGAGCATCGTCCCCGAGAACAACTCCAACCCTGCGCTGCTCGACGATCCCGAGATCAACGCGGCGATCGAGGAGGCGAAGCTGATCGCCGACCAGGAGGAGCGCAACCAGGCCTGGGCCGAGATCGACACGATGATCATGGAGCAGGCACCAGTGGTGATGTACATCTGGGACAACCAGGCGAACATCGCCTCGGCCGACGTCGCCGGCGTGATCAACAAGTTCAACGCCAACTGGGACCTCAGCTTCACCTCGCTGAAGTAGGCGCGGCTCAGCTCTCCTCGTAGAGGGCGACGAGCTCGGCGCCGCGGGCGGTGCGATGCACCATCACCCTGCGCCCGGCCCGCTCGCGGGTCACCAGGCCCGCAGCCTCCAGCGCGCCGACGTGATGGGTCGCCGCGCTCGGCACGGCCATCAGCACCTCGGCGAGCCGGCCGATGCTCAGCGGGCCGCGCAGTGCGCTGAGCAGCAGCGCGCGCTGCGGCCCGAGCAGCGCCTCCAGGCAGGCGGCGGGTCGCGGCCGCTCGTCGCTCCCGGCCCAGGCCTCGTCGAGCGGGTAGGCGATCCAGTCGAGCGTGCCGTCCTCGCGCAGGCCCGCGCCCTGGGAGTCGGGGCCACCGAGGATCGGAATCAGCGTCAGACCACGCTCGGGCAGCCGCAGCTCGGTCAGGTCGGGGTCGGGGAGCAGCCACTTGCCGTCCGCCACCCGGGCGCGGGGATGGATCCCCGCAATCAGCTCCGCGGCGGCTCCGCGAGCGCTCGCGACCCCGACCCGGCGAAGCTCGCAGTCGAAGAGCTCGGCGGAGGTGAGCCAGGGCTCGCGCACGGCCCGCCACGCCTTGCGCAGCGCGCCGGCGTACCGCGGCAACCAGCGCCGCGGGTGGCGGGCGACGACGCCCCATGCCCCCCGCGGGGACGGACCGCAGGCGAAGGCGATGTCGTCAAGCAACAACTGCGCCGGCAGCTCGGCGATCCGGTCGAGCTCGTCGTGGAGCTCGCCGTCGGCGACCGCGCGGCGCGGCATCACCCCTGCGGGCGTGCAACCGCCGGGAGGAACGGCCAACGGGCTGAGCGCGGCGAGGTCACTCGGATCCAGCTGCGCGCGGACGCGCTCGAGCCAGTCGACCGGGGCCCCGCGGCGAGCCCCGACCGCATCGGCGACCAGCGCGAACAGGGTCGGAGCCGGGCTCAGCTCGACCCGCAGCGGCCTGCGCTCGAGCTCTGCGAGCTCCAGGGTCGCAAGACCGGCGGCCACCCAAGCCTCGCTACGCGTGCCTCGAGATCTTCGTCCCGTCCCTGCGCTCCATACAAGCCACCTCCCCACGGATTCGGCGGTACGGAGATTGACCCATCCGAGGGTGAGAGTCGCTCCAGCGCGGGTTAGGAGTTGGGTAAGTAGGAGTTGAGTAAGAGCGCCTAGGCCGCGACCGTGCTTGCCGGTTCCTTCACGGCCACCTTCGGTAGCCGCAGCATCAGCAGCGCGCCGCCGCCCGGAGCGCTCGCTGCGGTCACCGAGCCGCCGTGCTGCTCGGCGATCTGGCGCACGATCGCGAGACCCAGACCCGAGCCCGGCAGCCCCCGGGCGGAGGCCGAGCGATAGAAGCGGTCGAAGACCTGGGGAAGGTCCTCGTCGGCGATGCCGGGACCGTGATCGCGCACCGAGAGCTCGCCCTCGGCGACCCGGACCTCGATCGTGCCTCCCGGCGGGCTCCACTTGACCGCGTTGTCGAGCAGGTTCGAGATCGCGCGGTCCAGCCGACCCTCGACGGCGTGTACCCAGCACGGGGCGGCGTCGAGCTCGAAGGCGACCGTCACGTTGCGCGCTCTGGCCCGCGCAACCGCATCCGCGGCCAGCAGATCGAAGCGCGCCAGCGTCGGCGGCTCGCCCTCGTGCTCGGCGTCGCGCGCGAGGTCGACCAGGTCGGCGACCAGGCCCGTGAGCTCCTCCATCTGGGCATGGACGTCATCGAGCAGGGCCGCGCGCTCGTCCTCGGAGATCAGGTCGGCGTGCGTGAGCACGTCGATGTTCGTGCGTAGGCTGGCCAGCGGAGTGCGCAGCTCGTGCGAGGCGTCGGCGACGAGCTGTCGCTGGGCGTCCAGCGCGCCCTCGAGCGCGACCAGCATCTGGTTGAAGCTGTCGGCGAGCGCAGCCAGCTCGTCCTCGGAGCCTGCCTCGATCCGCCGACTGAAGTCACGCGTCGTCGCCACCTCCTCGGCAGCGCGGCGCAGCCTCTCGACCGGCGCGACGGCGGCGCGCGAGACGAAGTACCCGAGCGCCCCCGCGAGCGCGATGCCTCCGAGGCTGACGAGCGCGAGGATCAGGGCGAGCTCGGAGAGCGCGTGGTCGACCTCGTCGAGCGGACGCGCGACCTGGATCGCGTAACCGCGTTCGATCTGCGCCGTGTAGACCCGCAGGTGGACGTCGTTCTCCTCGACCTCGGAGAAGTAGGGCTCGCGATCGCCGCTGGCCACCTCCTGTGCTTCCTCGATCGATCCCAGCTTCGTCCGCGGCCCCCTCGGGTGAGTCACCCTGCCGTCGGCGTCCACCGCCTGCGCGTACAGGCTGCGGCCCAGCGGGCCTGACGGCAACAGCAGCCGTCGCGCGGCGGCGCCGCGACGCTCGGCCAGCGCGGGATGGCCCCGATCGGTCCTCAGCCTCCCGAGGGGCGGCGGATCGCTGAAGCTCGAAAGGGGACCGGCGAAGGTGTCGGCGACGTCGTGCTCGAGCTCGGCGTTGACCCGCCCGTGAAGCTCGTCGCGGACCAGGAAGTAGGTGAGGATCGAGACGGCGGCGACCGCGACGGCGACCGCGACGCCCGAGAGCACGATCACCCGGCGGCGGAAGGTCATGGCTCGCGCAGCACGTAGCCAACGCCGCGCACCGTGTGGATCAAGCGGGGCTCGCCGCCCGCCTCGGTCTTGCGACGCAGGTATCCGATGTAGACGTCGAGCGCCTTCGAGCTCGGCCCGAAGTCGTAGTGCCAGACGCGCTCGAAGATCAGCTCCCGCGAGAGCACCCGGCGCGGGTTCTCGAGGAGGAACTCGAGCAACAGGTGCTCGGTCCGCGTCAATTCGAGCGTGCGCTCGCCGCGGGTCACCGTGTAGGTGACCGGATCGAGGTGCAGGTCGGCGAAGCTCAGCGAGCTCTCGCGCCGCGGATCGCCCGAGCGCCGCAGCAGCGCCCTGACCCGAGCCAGCAGCTCCTCGAGCGCAAACGGCTTCACCAGGTAGTCGTCGGCGCCGGCCTCGAGCCCTTCGACGCGATCGGCAACGGCGTCGCGGGCGGTGAGCATCAGGATCGGAGTGCGGTCGCCGCGGGCGCGCAGCGCGCGGCAAACCTCGAGCCCGTCGACCCCCGGCATCAGGATGTCGAGCACGACCAGGTCGGGGCCAAGCTCGGCCGTCCGCGAAAGCCCCTCGCTGCCGTCGGCCGCCAGCTCGACCTCGAAACCGCCGAGCTCGAGCGCGCGCTTGAGCGCGGCGCGCATCGGTGGCTCGTCGTCGACCACCAGCAACTGCCTCCGCTCGAGCTCTCCAGGCGCTGCGGACACCGGCTTACATTCTGTCGCCCGACGGTAAGAGACCAGTGAGCGGGCGGCACCTTGCAGGCAAAGCAGGCAAAGAAAAAGCGGCCCGGAGAGAACTCTGCGCTGCCTGCCTCGGACATAGCCTTTGTCCGAACAAAGCTTTGCGAGTCTCCTGTGAGAGGCCCTTCCGCTTGGCTTTCGCGGAGGTTTCCTCTCTTCCGAACCGCAGGATCAACTTATTCCCAGCGCCCGGGGAATGCAAGGGGTCGGCCTGGTCCATTCCCGCAAATTAGGGACAAAAGCCTCACCGCCGAGGCGCCGCGGGCTCACTGCGGGCGAGCTCGCGCAGGTTGCGCACCGCGCGACCGACCAGCAGCACGATCATCGCCCCGGCGATCGCAAGCCCGATCAGATCAAACGCGGTGAGCTGCAGGTCGGCGACGACGAAGTCGAGCCCGGCGCCGAGGGCGACGACGGTGTTGAGCGCGATCAGGATCAACCGCACCTCGGTGGGGCCGACGAGGCCGTAGCCGATCGAGAAGCGGCCGAAGGCGAAGCTCTCGAGATAGACGTTGATCGAGAGGATCAGATAGGCGACGACGATCAAGGTGCCGATCGAGAGCAGCATCAGCGGCGAAAGGCCAAGGCCGATGCCGATCGCCGCGGTGGCGATCGCGTCGACCAGGTGGTCGAGGTAGAACCCGTAGGTCGGGCGCTGGATCCCGCGGACGCGAGCGAGCGTGCCGTCGAGCGAGTCGCCGAACCACTGGGCGACCAGCAGCGCGCTCGCCAGCCAGAGCCAGTCGGTCGAGTCGTTGGAGAGCTGGTAGGCGGCGCACACACCGAACGCCGCCAACACGCCCACAGCGGTGAGGTCGTCGGGCAGCACCCAGCGCGGCAGTCGCGCCGCGATCCAGGTGAGCAACCGCTTTTCGGGCTTGGCGAGCAGAAAGCTCGGCTCGCGCGTCGCCTCGACCGAATCCTTCAGTCCTGCCTGCTCCATGGCCCCCATTACCCGGCGCCGCGGCGCGGGTTTCGTCATACACTCGGCCACCCATGCGAGGCGGGGTGGCGCTCGCGGCGAGCCGGTGCCCGCCCTCCCGCCGAGACCCTCCCCTTACTAGCCTCGTTGTTCGTGAACGGCAAGCGCCGCATCGCCCTGGTCACCGGCGCCTCGAGCGGGATCGGCGAGGCGACCGTGCGGGCGCTCGCCGCGGCCGGGTTCGAGACGGTCTCGGCTGCCCGGCGCCTGGAGCGCTGCGAGCAGCTCGCGGCCGAGGTCGGGGGACGGGCGCTGCGGCTGGACGTCACCGATGACGAATCGGTCGCGGCGCTCGCGCAGGAGCTGCCCGCGCTCGACCTGATCGTCCACAGCGCCGGTGGCGCGCTCGGGCTCGAGCCGGTGGCCGAGGCCGACGAGGATCACTGGCGCCAGATGTGGGAATCCAACGTCGCCGGCGTGATGCGGGTTACCAAAGCCCTGCTGCCCGCCCTGCACGGCCGGCCGGGCGCGCAGATCGTGATCGTCGGTTCGGTCGCCGGGGTCGAGGCGTATGAGGGCGGCGGCGGATACACGGCGGCCAAGCACGCCGCGCACGCACTCGCACAGACCCTGCGGTTGGAGCTGCTCGCCGACGGCATCCGGGTCACCGAGGTCGCCCCCGGGCTGGTCGAGACCGAGTTCTCGCTGGTCCGCTTCGATGGCGACGCCGAGCGTGCCGCCGAGCCCTACCGGGGCCTGGAGCCCCTGCGGGCCGAGGACGTCGCCGAGCTGATCGCCTTCTGCGCCACCCGCCCCGCGCACGTGGACGTCGACTACGTCACGATCAAGCCGACCGCGCAGGCGACGGCGAAGATCGTGCACAGGCGCGAGTAGCCCAGCCGGCGTCTCTACCATCTCGGCCGATGCGCATCGACGAGCTGCTCGCCACGCAGAGCCCGGTCTTCTCGGTCGAGTTCTTTCCGCCGAAGACCCCGACGGGGTTCGAGTTGCTGTTCGAGACCGTCGATGCGCTGAAGCCGCTCGAGCCCGACTACGTCTCGGTCACCTACGGCGCCGGCGGCGCCACCCGCGACGGCACCGTCGAGATCGCCGAGCGGATCAGGACCGAGCACGGGATCGAGGTAATGGCCCACTTGAGCTGCGTCGGCGAGACGCGGGACGGGTTGCGTTCGATCCTCGACCGCTTCGACGCGATCGGGGTCGAGAACGTGCTCGCGCTGCGCGGCGACCCGCCGCGCGGCGAGACCGAGTTCACACCGCCCGAGGACGGCCTCTCCAGCGCCACCGAGCTGACCGAGTTCATCACCGGCGACTACGGGTTCACGATCGGCGGCGCCTGCTTTCCCGAGGTCCACCCGGAGGCGAAGGACCTCGAGTCCGACCTCGCCTACCTGAAGACCAAGGTCGACGCCGGCGCTCGCTTCCTGATCACCCAGCTCTTCTTCGACAACCGGGTCTACTTCGACTTCGTCGCCGCGGCCCGCGAGCGAGGCATCGAGGTGCCGATCATCCCCGGGGTGATCCCGATCGCCAGCTTCGGCCAGGTGGCGCGGATCTGCTCGCTGTGCGACGCCTCGATCCCCGAGGACCTGAGCGCGGCGATGGAGGAGCTGGGCGGCGACGAGGAGGCCGAGGCGCTGCTGGGTGTCGCCTACGCGGCGCAGCAGTGCGAGGACCTGCTCGCCGGCGGCGCGCCCGGGATCCACTTCTACGCGCTCAACCGGGCGCCGGGCACGCGGGCGGTGCTCGCCGCCCTGCGCGCCTCGCGGCCCTGGGAGCGCGGCGGGGCCGAGACGGGGCGGCGGACTGCGCGC
>DAIRGH010000089.1:0-12454 GCA_036794585.1 Solirubrobacterales bacterium
GGCGCCGAACCGTGCCGGCGGTCCGACGGCGCGCCGGGCGCGGGCGAGCACCGACTCGACCCCGCCGTACAGGCCGCGCAGCGGCGCGGTGGCGAAGAACGCCTCGCCCGCCTGAGCAGGCTCGACCGCCGCGCCGATTGCCTCCAACCTGCACAGCGAGTCTTCCCAGATCGCCTCGGAGCGCACCGGGTCGGCGGGGATCAACCCCAGCCCCGGACAGCGCGAGAGCGCCTCGGCGAGTCGCATCCCCGCCCGCACCCCGAACGCCTCAGCCGCCCCCGAAACCTCGCCGACGATCTGCGGTCCGCCCGGCTCTGGCGCCAGCGCCACCGGCCGGCCGAGCATCTCGCGCCGTTCCCCCAGCGCGCTCGTGAGCGAGAGACGGGGGATGAGAGCGCAGACGATCACTATGCGAACACATGTTCGTATACATCCCAGCGCCTGTCAAGGGACTTTCTGCTGGGTAGGGGTGACGGAATTGGTATCCGGACCGGAGTGGCGGGTTCTTGGCGGATAGCGCCAATAACCCGCCATTGCCGACGATCTCGGAGCGCGATACTGGCTACATGCGCCTCAGGCGCCTCCCCTCATTGCTAATCGTCCTGACACTGACGCCGGGGCTCGCGTCGTGCGGCGACGACGAACCCACCACCGACATCCCCGGCGACGCCGACCCAGCCGCGGTCGCCGTGATCGACGATTGGTCGACAAAGCTCCGCAATGGCGACGTCGACGCCGCCGCCGACCTCTTCGCGATCCCCAGCGTCGCCCAGAACGTGCTCACGATCCGGATCGAGGACCTCGCCGACGCCCGCCGCTTCAACGCCTCGCTGCCGTGCGGCGCGGAGCTCGTCCGCGCCGAGCCGGACGGGGACCTCGTGCTCGCCACCTTCCGGCTCACCGAGCGACCCGGGCCCGGCAGCTGCGGATCGGGCGCGGGCGAGACGGCGCAGACCGCTTTCCTGATCGAGGACGGCAAGATCGTCGAGTGGCGCCGGGTGATCACGGACGAAGAGCTGGCGCCGGATGCGCCGAGCAGCTCGGCGTGAACGTGACGGTCGCTCGGTAAGAGCCTGGTTAAGGGCCTGCTCACAAACGGCTTTGCAGCTTGCGCCCGCGGCTCCGATCCTGATAGGAATGCGCACTGAGGGCAGAGGTTCCGGCCCTTGCGTGTCTGTTTTCCGAGAGAGGAGTGTTCATGCAGAGGATCAAGCTGGTCCTGTTCGCCCTTGTGGTGGCCGGCTTGTCGCTGGGAATCGCCGCCTGTGGCGACGACGAAGGCGACGACGGAGGCGGAGGCGGCGGAGAGGCCTCGCTCGAGCTGACGATCGGTGACTCGATCCCGCTCAGCGGTTCCCTCGCCCCGTACGGCCCGCCCGGCCAGAAGGCGGCCGACATCGCGGTGAGCGAAGTGATCACTCCTGCGATCGAGGAAGTCGGGGCCGATCACACGGTTACGACCGTGACCGAGGACAACTGCGGTGGCGACGACCAGCAGTGCGCCGTGCAAGCGGCTCGCAAGCTCGTCGACTCGGATGGAGCGACCTGCCTCCTGGGCGCGTGGGCTTCTGCCGACACGCTGCCGACGGCCGAGTCCGTCGCGATCCCCGACGAGATCCCGCTGATCTCGCCGGCTTCGACGCGTTCGGACCTGACCACACTCGAGGACGACGGTTACATGAACCGAACGGCACCGGGCGACAACCTGCAGGCTGAGGTGCTCGCAACCGTAATGGACGAGGAGCTCGGTGGCCTCGATGGCAAGACGGTCAGCATCGGCGCGCGTAACGATGCCTACGGGACCGGGTTCACGGACTTCCTCGTGCCCGCCCTGGAGGACCTGGGCGCGACGGTCAACGACCCGGTCATCTACGACATCGATCAGCCGAGCTACGACTCAGAGGCCGATGAGATCACGTCGGGTAACGCCGACGCGACCGTGATCATCGACTTCCCCGAGCCGTTCAACAAGGTTGGACCCGCGCTCGTGCGGACCGGGAATTACGATGCGAGCACGACGTTCATCACCGATGGACTGATCGACTCCACCCTGCCCGACGCGGCCGGTGTGGAAGTCGTCGACGGCCTCCGCGGCACCGCTCCGGGAACCCCGGAGTCAGGTGACGCAATCGAGGCATTCGACAAGCTGTTCACGTCGTCTGAGCCGGCGAACGTCAAGCGTCAGACGTTCGATGCTCAGAACTTCGACGCAGCGATCCTCTGCTACCTCGCCGCAGTTGCCGGCGGGTCCACAGAAGGTCCTGACATCCGGGACAACCTGGCCGCGGTCAGCGGACCTCCCGGCGACAAGTTCACGTTTGAGCAGATGGCCGACATGATCACCGCGTTGCAGAACGGTGACGACGTCGACTACGAAGGCGCCTCCGGACCGATCGATCTCGATGAGAACGGCGATCCGCAGGCGGCGCTCTACAGCGTCAACCAGTTCAACGGCGACAAGCTGGAGCCGGTCGGTAAGCCGATTCCGGTCGGCAGCCTGGCCGAGTAGCGACAAGGGAACGGTCGTCGGCGACGACGACCGCAGCGGCAAGCGGCCGGGGACTCAGTCCCCGGCCGTTTCGCTTTGCGGAGCGATCTCGGGCCGGTCGATCCGGGCGGTGCCGCCGAGGTAGAGCTCGGCGACCTTGGGATCGTTGAGTAGGTCCTTGCCCGGACCCTCGAAGCGGTCCTGGCCGAGATCGAGCACGTAGCCGCGGTCCGACATCGCCAGCGCGCGACGGGCGTTCTGCTCGACCATCACGATGGTCACGCCGGCGGCCCCGATCTGGGCGATCTGCTCGAAGATCGCGTCGACGAAGGCGGGCGCCAGGCCCGCCGAGGGCTCGTCGAGGAGCATCAGCTGCGGGTCCGGCATCAGCGCCCGCGCCATCGCCACCATCTGGCGCTCGCCGCCGCTCATCGTCCCCGCCTGCTGCGTCTGACGCTCACCGAGTCGGGGGAAGAGCTCGTACATCCGCTCCATCTGGCCCGCGGTCGTCGCGGTGTCCAGCGACCCCATCTCGAGGTTCTCCGACACGGTGAGCGTGGGAAAGACGTTGTCGACCTGGGGCACGTAGCTGAGGCCGCGACGGCAGATGTTGTGCGGGCTCAGTCCGGAGATGTCCTCGCCGCGGAAGACGACCCGGCCCGAGCGCGGACCCAGGAGCCCGAAGATGGTCTTGATCAGGGTCGACTTGCCGGCCCCGTTGGGCCCGACGATGGTGACGATCTCGCCCTCGGCCACCTTGATCGAGACCCCGCTGAGGATGTCGACCTCCGGGAGGTAGCCGGCGACCACGCTCTCGGTGGTGAGCAGCGCTTTCGCGGCGCCGTTGCCGTCACTCATCCGAATCACCGGTCGGCTTCGTGTAGGGGTCGGCCGACTCGGTTTCGGCAGCGCTCGGTCCGCCGCCCAGGTAGGCGTCGATCACGGCCTGGTCCTTGCGGACATCGTCGGGCAGGCCGTCGGCGATCACCCGGCCCTCGGCCATCACGATCACGCGGTCGGAGTGGCCCATGACCACCTCCATGTCGTGCTCGATGAAGAGGAAGGTGACGCCCTCCTCGGCGCGCAGCCGCTGCATGTGGTCGAGCAGACGGCGACCGAGCGTCGGGTTGATTCCGGCCATCGGCTCGTCCAGGAGCAGGAAGCGCGGCCGCGCCATCAGCGCCCGCGCCAGCTCGAGCAGCTTGCGCTGACCGCCCGAGAGGGTGCCGGCATACTCGTCCGCCAGCTTCGTCAGGTTGAAGACCTCGAGCAGCTCCATCGCCTGCTCGCGAACCTCCCTCTCGCGCCGCCGCCACCCTGCGGGTCGGAAGACTACGTTCGCGAGCTTCTCGCCCGGCTGGTCCGGGGCCCCGAGCATCATGTTGTCGATCACCGGCATCCGCGCCAGCGCCTTGGTGATCTGGAAGGTGCGGACCATCCCGAGGCGGGCGATCGCGTACGGGGGACGGCCGAGGATCTCGCGATCCCCGAACGCGGCCGAGCCGCCGTCCGGCCGGTAGAAGCCGGTGATCACGTTGAAGAAGGTCGTCTTGCCGGCGCCGTTGGGCCCGATCAGGGCCGTGATCGAGCCCTCGTTCACGTCCAGGCTGGCGCCGTTGACGGCGCGGATCCCGCCGAAGCGCTTGACGACCGCATCCGCCTCGAAGATCGATCCGTTCTTCTCATTCACCGAGGACCATCTCCTCGCGTTTGCCGAACATGCCCTGCGGGCGGAAGGCCATCAGCAGGATCAGCGTCAGTCCGAGCAGGATGAACCGCAGCGCGGCGATCTGCACCTCCTCCAGGGGGAGCTCCAGGAAGCGCAGGCCCTCGAGCACCGTCCAGATGATGATCGACCCGATCGCGACCCCCCAATAGTTCGCCAGCCCTCCCAGGACCAACACCGCGTAGCCGGTGAACGTGAAAATCGGCAGGAACTCGTCCGGGACCACGAACTTGAGGTTCAAAGCCAGGAAGAAGCCGGCGATCGCCGCCAGCGATGCCGCGATCGCCAGTGACTGCAGCTTGTAGGAGAAGGCGTTCTTGCCCAGCGCCCGGGCCGCGTCCTCGTCCTCGCGGACCGCTCGCAGGACGCGGCCCCATGGAGTGTTCTGGACCCGGGTAAGCACGAACATCAGCGTCAGCGCGACACCCCAGACGACCAGCAGCAGTGGCATCAGCCGCGGCACGTCGGTCCAGCCGATGTCGGAGGAGATGAAGTTCTCGATCGACTCCGAGACGGAGTCCCAGTCGTCGGAGAACCCGAAGATGCCGTTCGGACCGCCGGTGAAGTCGCGCGCGTTGACGGCGACGATTCGGATCGTCTCGGCGGCGGCGATAGTCGCGATCGCGAAGTAGTCGGCTCGAAGGCGCAGTGACGGCAGCCCGATCAGCAACCCAAAGGCGACCGCGACGAGGATTGCGACCGGCAGCGAGAGCCAGAAGGACCAGCCGTGGTCGGTGACGAGGATCGCCATCGTGTAGGCGCCGACGGCCATGAAGCCCGCCTGCCCGAAGTTGAAGATGCCCGTGAAGCCGACGTTGACCTGCAGGCCGAGGGCGAAGATCGTGTAGGTGCCGGCGAGGATCCCGACGCCGGTCCAGAAGTCGATGTCGGTGAACGCCTCGAAGGTGACCGCGAGCGGGGGGCTGGCGAGGACGTCGAGCATCGCCTAGATCGCCTTCGCCTTGCCGAAGATCCCCTGCGGGCGGATGATCAGGACGATCAGCAGGACGACGAAGCCGATCGCGATCTTCCAGCGAGCCTCGATGAACAGGGTCGACCATTCGATCACGAGCCCGAGCACGATCCCGGCCGCCAGGGCGCCGAACGCGTCGCCGATCCCGCCCAGCACGACCGCGGCGAAGATCGGCAGCAGCAGCTCGAAGCCGAGCTCCGGGTCGATGCTGGTGAGCGCGGCCGCGAACACCCCCGCCAGGCCGGCGAAGGCGCCGGCGAAGACCCAGGTCCAGAGGATCACCCGGGAGGTGTTGATACCCGAGGTTTCGGCGAGGTCGAGATCGTCGCTGAGCGCCCGCATCCGTTTGCCCAGCAGCGTGTAGCGCAGCATCAGGCCGGTGGCGATCAGGATGACGAAGCCCGAGATGATCACGATCAGCGCCGTGCGGCCGATCCTGAGCCCGAGGAACTCGACCGTCGCGGTGTTGTTGACATCGAGCTGCCGGATCTCGGTGCTCCACGCAAACTGGATCCCGTAGCGGATGACGAGCGCGAGCCCGATCGTCATCAACAGGAACTGGAGCATGCCGGCGCCGCGGGCGCGCATCGGCGCCCACATCACCTTCTCGAGGAAGATCCCGAGCACCGCGGTCATCGCCATCGCCCAGAAGATCGCGACGATCAGCGGCAGGCCCCAGGTGACGTTGACCAGGTAGGCCATGTAGGCGCCGAAGGTGAGGAAGTCGCCGTGGGCGAAGTTGACCAGCTTGAGGATCCCGTAGACGAGCGTCAGCCCGACGGCGCCGAGGGCGTAGATCGCGCCCAGCGAGAGGCCGTTCAGGCCGCGCTGGGCGACGTCGTGAAGGCCCTTGCTGGCGATCATCACGACGACGATCACCAGGAGGATCAAGAGCGCCGTGCGGGCCGGATGGTCGCGCGCGGCTTCTCTGAGCCGCGATAGTCCGGACGGCTGATCCCCGGCAGTGAGGGTTCCGGCCTCCATACCCGCGCGGATCCTATCCCGGGTTGGGAGCGCTGCGCTTTGCTCGTTCGATGACGGCGTCCGTGAACTCGGTCGTCCCGGCGTGCCCGCCGAGATCCGCGGTGCGGATTCCGGCGGCGAGGGCGTCGAAGACCGCGTCGTAAACGGCTCGCGACGCCGCCTCGGCCCGCGGCTCTGAGGCGTAGTGAAGGACGGCCGCGCCGGCCAGGATCATCGCCATCGGGTTGGCGATGTCCTTGCCCTCGAGCACCGGAGCGGTGCCGTGCGGCGCCTCGGCCATCGCGACCCGCGGCTGCAGCTCGTCGTCGAGCGCCAACAGGACCGACTCGGCGCCGGCGATCGAGCCGAACAGCGGCAGAACCAGGTCGGAGAGCAGGTCGCCGTCGCGGTTCAGACAGGGGATCACCAGCGGGTCCGACGCGGCGCCGCCCACGAGCCCGGCGAGGGTGGCGTCGATCAGCACGGGTTCGTACGCGACGTCGGGATGGCGCCCGGCGGCGGCGTCCATCTCCTCCTTCAGCATGCCCTCGTAGATCGGGCTCACGGTCCATTTCGGCCCGCCGTAGACCTTGCCGCCCAGCCGTTCCGCCTGCAGGAACGCGTACTCCGAGACGGCGCGGCAGTCTGAGCGCCGGATCGTCTCGGTGCGGTGGGCGAGCTCGTCGTCGCCGTCGTGCTCGCGCCACTGCTCGGCGCCGTAGGCGTCGCCGACCGCCATCCGGCAGACCGAGATCGGCTCGTGCACTCCGGCGACCGGGGTGACGCCGGGGATCCGCCGGCCGGTGCGGACGATCACCTTGCCGTCGACCGCCTCGCGCAGGATCCGGTTCGGGCTGCCGACGTCGTCGGCACCCTCTGGGGTGATGGTCGCCGCCTTGAGCCCGAGACCGGTCTCACGCATCGCCTCGGCCGCCTCGGCAACGACGCCGTTGTCCGTCGCGCGACGGCTCTCGAGCGAGAGGTCGAAGCGGACGATCTCGAGCTCGAGGTCGAGCAGCTCGGGGTCAAGCACCCGCAGCGCCTGCTCGAGCAGCTCCTGCCCCGTTTGATCGCCCTCGAGCGCGACTATCCTCAGCGGCGCCATGCGGGGAGAATCTATGTGCTCGTGGTGTGGCGTGGAGGTCGAGCAGGGCGACGGATTTCGCGCCTACGAGCCCGCCGGCGAGCGCCGCGCGACCTTCTGCCGGCTCGAGCACGTCGTTCCCTGGGCGATCCACGGTGGACACTGGGAAGCCGGGCCCCTGACCGAGCCGCCCGAGCTCGACGCCGGCCCGCTGCGCTGCTCACACTGCGAGGCCGAGCTCGGCGACGTGCACGTCCTCCTCGTCCGCCACCGCGGCGAGCACCGCGTCGCCGACGCCTTCTGCTCGGTCGAGCACCTGAACGAGTGGGCGAAGGCGGGCGGGCGCTGGCAGTAGGCCCGCGCGGCGCTACTTGCCGTCGTTGCCGTTGCGTCGCTGCTCGCGCCCGGGCTTGTCGCGACCCGGCTTGTCTTGCTCCTGGCCGACGTCCCTCGGCGGCGCCTCGATCGTCTCGTCGCCGGCGTCGGCGGCGAACTCCTCGATCAGCGCCGCGGTCTCGTCCGGTAATTCGACCTGCGGGGAGTGGCCGGCTTCCTCGATGGTCGCGACGCGGACGCCCGGGACGGTCTCCTGGTAGGCAGCAAGCGCGTCGTCGGCGTCGTAGATCTGGTCCTCGGAGCCGAAGATCACCATCAGCGGCACGGCGGTGTTGCGCATCCGGGTGTCGAGCGGGATCGCACCGGAGTATTCGTCCTCGGCGTCCGGCGACTCGTCGAACGAGGTATAGGTCATCGCCTCGTTGTCGCGCACGACCTGGTCCGGGTCGGAGAAGCCGTCAGCCTGGTCGAACCCCGGCGCGAACGCGACCTCGTAGGCGTTCTTGACCAGCGAGTCGATCCTCACCCGCCACATCGCCTCGCCGATCACCGGGGTGCCCGCAAGGGTGTCGACCAGGCTGGAATCGCCGAAGCTGCCGTCAGGTGCCTGGCCGATGATCACGACACGGTCGACGAGCTGGCTCGCCTGCTCGGCGAGCGAGACCGCCACCGTGCCGCCCAAGGAATGGCCGACGACGACCGCCCCCTGGACGCCCAGTTCGTTGAGCGCCGCCCCCACGAGCGCCGCCTGGTCCTCGATTCCGTAGCCGCTGGCGAGCTTCTGCGAGCCGCCGTGTCCGAGTAGGTCGACGCGGATCACCCGGTGGCCGCTGCGAAGGAGAAGCGGCTCGATCCGGTCCCACCAGTGAAGCGAGCAGGCGTAGCAGTGCAGGAGCACGATCGGTGCCCCGGGACGGCCCGCGTTGCCGATCGCTTGAATGACATTCGTCACCTGCACGTCGCCACCCGGCAGCGTCAGGATCTCGCCCCCGTCGACGGTGATCTCCGCCTCCTTGGTCTCGTTGTCGACGACGATCGCGTTGACGGCCAGCAGCACGGCCAGCGCGACCACGACGCCGATCAGGATCTTCCAGCGGCGCTTCAACCCCCGGTGGGCTCCTCGCGCGGCGCCAGCCCGAGCTCCTCGGCGTACTCGGCCATCGACTCGATCACGAAGGCGACGTGCTCATCGAAGTCGACGCCGAGCTCCTCGGCACCCTGGCGGACTTCGTCGCGGTTCACGCCCGCCGCGAACGACGGCGCTTTCAGCTTCTTCTTCACCGACTTCGGTGTCATTCCCTCGATCCCCGTCGGGCGGACGAGGGCGCAGGCGGCGATGAAGCCCGAGAGCTCGTCGACGGCGAACAGCGCCTTCGCCATCTGCGACTCGCGCGGCACGCCTAGGAACGTCGCGTGGCCGGCGACCGCGTCGATCAGCTCCTGCGGCCAGCCCTTCTCCTCGAAGAGCCGCAGCGCCGTACGTGGATGGCCGTTCTCGGCGTCGTCGAGATCGGGATGGCGCTCGTAGTCGAGATCGTGGACGAGCCCGACCACCGCCCACTGCTCCTCGTCGCCGCCAAGCTTGCGGGCGTAGCCGCGCATCGCCGCCTCTACGCCCAGCAGATGCTTGCGCAACGAGTCGGATTCGACCCATTCGCAGACCAATGCCCATGCCTCTTCGCGCGTTGGCTGGCTCACAGGGGGCATTGTTACGCTGCCGCGCGATGGAGAAGTTCGTCATCCAAGGGGGCCCGCCGCTGTCCGGCGAGATCACAGCGGCGGGCAACAAGAACGCCGCCCTGCCGATCCTTGCCGCCTGCCTCCTCACCGACGAGGAGATCGTGCTCACCAACGTCCCCCGGATTCGCGACACCGAGACCCAGGTGGCCGTGCTCGAGGGCCTCGGCGTACGCGCCGAATGGGCGGGCGAGGGCGAGCTTCGCCTGCAGGCGGACGCAGTCGATCACACTACCCCGGACGAGGCGCTCTCGGCGCGGATCAGGGCGTCGTTCCTGCTCGCCGGTCCCCTGCTCGCACGCTTCAAGGAGGCGCGTATGCCCCCGCCCGGAGGCGACTTCATCGGCCGCCGCCGCCTCGACCCCCACCTCGACGCCTTCCGCGACATGGGCGCCCGGGTCGAGGGCGAGCGCGAGATCCTGATCTCGTCGCCGCCGGAGGGCCTGAAGCCATGCGGGATCTTCATGGACGAGCCGTCGGTCATGGCGACCGAGAACGCGCTGATGGCCGCCGCGCTGACCGAGGGGCCGACCACGATCTCCAACGCCGCCTGCGAACCGCACGTTCAGGACCTCGCCCGCCTGCTGGCGAAGATGGGCGCCCAGATCGACGGCATCGGCTCCAACGTGATGACCGTCCACGGGCGCGACCGGCTCGGGGGCGCCGAGCACCGCGTCTGCGCCGATCACATCGAGGTCGCCAGCTTCATGGCGCTCGCCGCGGCGACCCGGGGCGAGCTGCGGATCCGCGACGCCGAGCCCAACGACCTGATCACGATCCGCCGCCACTTTCGCCGCCTCGGCCTGCAATCGATGGTCGAGGGCAACGACGTGCTCGTCCCGCCCAACCAGGCGCTGGAGGTGCTCGACGACCTCGGTGACGCGATCCCGAAGATCGACGACGGGCCGTGGCCGGCGTTCCCCGCCGACCTGACCTCGATCGCGCTGGCTCTCGCCACGCAGGCCAGGGGTACCATCCTGATCTTCGAGAAGATGTTTGAGAACCGCCTTTTCTTTGTCGACAAGCTCGTAGCCATGGGCGCTCGGATCACGCTCTGCGATCCCCACAGGGCGATCGTCAGCGGTCCGAGCCGTCTTCACGGCGAGCGCGTCGAAAGCCCCGACATCCGCGCCGGCATGGCGATGCTCATCGCGGCGCTGTGCGCCGACGGCACGTCGGAGATCGGCAATGTGGTGCAGATCGACCGCGGCTACGAGCGCATCGACGAGCGCCTGCGCAACCTCGGAGCCCGCATCGAGCGGGTTGCGGTCGAACCGGTTCCGGCCTGAGCGACGCCCCGGAAGGGGGGACCCATGACGCACCCCATTCCTCCCGGCACCCGGGACATCCTGCCCGACGAGATGCGTGAGCTGCGGCGGCTCTCGCTGGCGCTGATCGAGGCGTTCGAGCTCTTCGGCTACGGCGAGGTGGCGACGCCGACGATCGAGTACGAGGAGGTGCTCGCGCGCGGCGACGAGCGCGGAGCCCCGGTCGCCTACCGGTTTTTCGACGAGTCGGGCGAGTTGCTGGCGATGCGCTCCGACATGACGATCCCGATCGCGCGGCTGGTGGCCAACCGTTACGCGGACCAGGAGCCGCCGTTCCGGCTCTGCTATCTCGCCCGTGCCTACCGCGCAGTGCGGCCGCAGCGCGGCCAAATGCGCGAGTTCACCCAGGCGGGCGTCGAGCTGGTCGGCTCCCCGGCGCCCGAAGGCACCGCAGAGGTGGTTGAGGTGCTGGCCGCGGCGCTCGACGCCGCGGGACTGACGCGGGCGGTGATCGGCCTCGGCGACGCCGACCTGTACGGCCAGTTGCTCGCCGACCTCGGCGTTGGCGACGACGCGCGGCGGACGCTGCTGGACCTGCTGGCGACCCACGACCTGGTCGGCCTCGAGTCCGAGCTCGGCCAGCTCGAGCTTGCCGCCGAGGATCGCGAGACCCTCGTGCGCCTGCCCAACCTCCGCGGCGGGCCCGAGGTGCTGGAGCAGGCGCAGGCGCTGGGCGGAGCGGTCACGGAGCGCGCGACCGCGCGCCTCGCCTCGACCTTCGAGGAGCTGCGCTCGCGCGGGGTGGCCGACCGCGTCCGCCTGGACCTCGGGCTGCTGCGCGACCTCGGCTACTACACCGGCGCGATCCTCGAGGTCTACGACCCTGCGCTCGGTCACATCCTCGGCGGTGGCGGGCGCTACGACGAGCTCATGGGCCGCTTCGGCAGGCCGCTGCCGGCGGCCGGGTTCGCCCTGTATCTCGAGCGCGTGCACGTCGCCCAGGCCGAGGAGGGCGTCGTATGAGCGGGTCGCTGACGCTCGCGGTGCCTCGGGGCGCGCTCTTTGCGGCCACTCTGGACCTGCTCGACCGGATCGGGATCGAAACCACTGCGCTTCGCGGCGACTCGCGGGCGCTCGTGTTCGAGCTCGACGAGCTCAGCCTGGTGACCATGCGGCCGTCCGACGTGCCGACCTACGTCGAGGCCGGTGCCGCCGACCTCGGGATCACCGGCAAGGACGTGCTCGTCGAGCAGAGCGACCGGGCGGTGTACGAGCTGCTCGACCTCGGCTACGGCGCCTGCCGCATGGTGCTCGCCGGGCGGCGCGGCGACGAGCGACTCGGCGAGAGCGAGCGGCGCCTGGGCGCGATGCGAATTGCGACCAAGTACCCGCGCACCGCCGAGCGCTACTTCGAGCGCACCGGGCGGCAAGCCGAGGTGATCGAGGTCAAGGGATCGGTCGAGCTCGCCCCGATCGCGGGGCTCGCGGACGGGATCGTCGACCTGGTCGACACAGGACGCACGCTGGCCGACAACGAGCTCGAGATCCGCGAGGAGATCGCCACGTGCACCGCGCGGCTGGTGGCGAATCGCGTCGCCCACAAGCTGCGCGCGGCCGAGATCGACGCGCTCGTCGAGCGCCTGCGCGAGGCGCGGGAATGAGGATCGAGCGGATCGAGTGGGACGGCGCCGACGCCCCAGCGCTCGCGGCCAGGCTGCGCGCAGCCGCGCCGGGGCTGGAGGACGTCTCGGAGGCGGTCGCCGCCATCATCGCCCGAGTCCGCGACGGGGGCGACGCCGCTCTGCGCGAGCTCGGCGCGGAGCTCGGCGAGCCCGCACCGGATGAGCTGCGCGTGGCGCCGGAGGCGGTGGCTGCGGCG
>DAIRGH010000090.1:0-12427 GCA_036794585.1 Solirubrobacterales bacterium
GGCGTCGTCGGCGCCGGCGGAGGCGGCGAGGCCGGCGATCGAGGCGGCGAGCAGGGTGGCGATGAGGGCGAGGCGTCTCATGGGCCGGGCTGCACGTCATCGGGGTTGCACTCGCCCGCCCTGCCGTCGGTCAGAGCGCCGCCATCGGTGAACGGCGTCGAGTCGTCACTCGGGTCGGCGGCGCCGAGCGGGCGCTCGTTGCCGCCCGGGCACTTCTGCGTCGCGTCGATGGTGAGGACGTCGAGGCGCGACGGCTCGGCGAGCGACTCCGGCAGGATCCCGGGACCGACGATCGGCAGGCCGGTTCCGTCGGCAACGGTGTAGGTGTTGAAGGACGCCGCGACTCGGGCGGAGCCGCCGTTGGCGTCGATCACGCCGGAGTGCGAGAACCCGTCGAACCAGCCGATCAGCTCGGGCGTGTAGGCGCGGAAGAACTCGAGCGAGGGGATGCTGTTGGCGAGCGAGCAGACCGACTCGCCGAAGGCGCCCTGGCTGAAGTCGTCGTCGGCCGCCGTGGCGAAGTCGTCGACCGGGTCCTTGCCGCAGTCGGGCGCGCCGGCGCCGACGGCGGCCGAGGTCAGGGTGGGCTGGATCCGGTTCAGGTCGACCAGGTCGTTGGCTTCACCGCCGCGCTTGACGATCGCGTCGAGGTCGCGGACCGTCGGCACGGCGTCGGCCGCTGCTGCCCGCAGCGAGGCGAGGAACGGCTGCAGCCTGACGGCCACCGGCTTCGACGCCTCGACCAGCGGGTCGACGTCGTCGAGCGCGGCGCGCAGGTTGACGAAGGTCGTGTTCGCCTGGCGCATGAAGCCCGGGAACTGCGAGATCGCCGACGCCAGGCGCTCCTTGCGGTCGCCGATCGCGTTCATCATCCGGTTGAGGTTTCCGACCAGGCCCGAGATGTCGGCGGAGCGCTCGGCCAGCGCGCCTGAGAGCTGGGAGGTGTCGACGATCAGGTCCCTGAACGCCTGCTCGTCGGCGGTCAGCTCGCTGAACAGCCGGCGCGAGGTCGACAGGAACGGGTTCAGGTACCTGAGGCCCTTGTTTGCCTGCTCGCCGACGCCGTCGTAGGAGAGCTCGAAGCCCTGGATCACATGCTTGAAGTCCTTGATCGTCTTCGGCGAGAGCGTGTTGAAGAGCTGATCCAGGTCGACCGTGGAGACGGTCTCGGACTGGTCGAGCTCGCCCCCGGAGGGGATCTCCTCGCCCGCCTGGGACTCCGCGGGCACGGTGAGCTGGATCTGGCGGCCGGCGATCTGCGACAGCGACGGGCTTCTGACCGTCGCCACCGTGCCGCGATGAAGCGGCGCGAAGTCCTCGTTGACCGTGAACGTGACCAGCGCCTGGCCGTCGGGCCCGAGCTCGATCTCCTTGACCGTCCCCGCCGCCGCGCCGCCGATGACCACCTCGTTGCCCTTGACGAGCTGGCTGGCGTTCTCGAACTCGGCGGTGACCTCGTATTCGTCGCCGTTGCCGCTCAGCAGAACGACGATCGCGACGACTGCGATGACAAGGGCGACGATGGCCGCGAGGCGGCCGATGATCGTTGACGTCCTCACTGCTCCCTGGTACGCGTATCCCTAACCGGCCCCGAAGCTCCTCCTCCGAGTGCTCGCGAACCTAGCAACCGTCACGCACGGGTGTCAAAAGGGAACCATCGCTGCAAATGGCATTAGCAAGCCGATTCTGTCCGGTCGCGGTTTGAGATCACGTTAAGCCGCGCCACAGGCGGTCCGGATCGCCTCGGCGCGCCCCTCCGCGAGGACTAGACTCGCGCCGCACCCATGGCAGCCGGCGTCAACCGAGTGGCTCTGCGGATCGCGATCGGCTGCGCGACGCTGGCGGCGGTTTTGGTGCCGACGCTCGCCGCCGGGCACATCGAGCGCCCCGCGTACTGGCCCGACCCGGCGGTCGACAGGACGATCACGCCGCCCACCGGCGGCAAGGTGCCGAAGACGCGCACGCTCGCCTCGGCACTCCGGGCCGAGCCGGCCGGCGAGACGCACGTGGTCTGCAAGCCGGACTCGATCGCGCGCCTGAACGACGCGATCTCGGCCGCCCGCGCCGACGGCTACGACCTGCGTCCGACCGACCATCGCAAGCTCAGCGGCAACAAGGCGGAGAAGCTCGAGGCGGTCAACCACAAGCTCTTCGACCGCTGCGAGTTCTCCGAGATCCAGGCGGCGGTCACGGCGGCGGGCAACAACGACCGGGTCGTGATCATGCCCGGCGTCTACAAGGAGAAGACCTCGCGGTCCCAGCCAACCCAGGATCCGGCCTGCGAGCAGTACCGCGTGAGCGGCGACCGCGCCGGCCAGGAGGGCGAAGCGCTCTCCTACAAGTACCAGTTCAACTGCCCCAACGACCAGAACCTGATCGCGGTGATGGGGCGCGCGGTGAGCGAGACCGACCCGCCGTCGCCCCCGCTCGTCGACCGGCGCGGGATCCCCGACGCCGGCAGGTGCATCCGCTGCAACCTGCAGGTCGAGGGCTCGGGGGTGAGCCCCGACGACGTGATCATCGAGGCGGGCTCGGCCAAGGCGGGCAACGGCGGCCCGTCGGGCGTCGGCACGAAGAAGGACGTCGGCATCCGCGCCGACCGCGCCGACGGCTTCGTACTGCGCAACGTGACCGTCCGCCACGCGAAGGAGCACAACATCTACGTGCTCGAGTCCGACGGATACCGGCTCGAGCGCTTCAAGACCTTCTATCCGGGGCTCTACGGCGTGCTGACGTTCGTCGAGGACCACGGGCTGATGCAGAACTGCGATGCGGTCGGCGGCGGCGACTCGGGCCTCTACCCCGGTGCTCCGGCGGACACGGGCGAGCAGCGCGCCCCTGGGACCGAGTTCCGTTACAACCAGGAGGTCCGGCGGTGTGACTCCCACCACAACCTCGCCGGCTACTCGGCGACGAACGGCAACGCCGTCCACGTCCACCACAACAACTTCTTCGACAACTCGCTGGGGGTGCAGACCGACGTCGTCACGGCCGCCGGCCACCCGGGCTTTCCGGGCGACTCGCAGCTCTTCGAGCGCAACAACGTCTACTCCAACAACTTCAACCCCTACGAGCCCGATTCCGACGTCGAGGCGGCGTTCCCATATCCCGTCGGGACCGGCATGTGGGTCGCCGGCAGCAACCTCACGATCACCCGCGAGAACCACATCTACGACAACTGGCGCCGCGGCACGATGACCTTCACCGTCCCGGACGCGCTCGTCTGCGGCCCGCAGACCGGCAACAGCCAGGCCGGCTGCGACCCGTCCCGGAACTCCACCTCCCACTACAACAGCTACTACGACAACGTCATGGGCGAGACACCCAAGGGCAAGGCGAAGCCCAACGGGACCGACTTCTGGTGGGACGCGTTCCCCGACAGCCAGGGGAACTGCTGGTACGACAACTCCGGTCCCGCGCCAATCACGACCTCGCCGTCGCCGCTGCCCGACTGCAACGGCGGCAAAGACCCGGAATCGAGCAGAGGCCAGGGCGACCCGGCCAACCAGGGCGAGCTGATCGCCTGCGCGGCGGCGTTCGAGACCGGCAACTACGACCCGGCCACCTGCCCGTGGTTCAAGAGCCCCGAGAAGCCCGGAACAGCCGCGGCACGCCAGGAGCGGCGCGACAACCGCGTCGCGATGCGGCAGACGTTCTTCTCATTCTGCGACGAGATGGGCACCGAGATGCCGACGTGCGCCCCGTTCGCGGATCTGCTGAGCTCGCGCTGAACGCCGCCGGCATCTCGTTCGTGATCGCGATGCTCGCGCTCACCGGCTGCGGTGGATCCGATCAGCCCCCGCAGGGGGCGGACGTCGGCGTCGGCGTGACCGCCGGTCCGCGGGTCGAGGTCTTCACCTGCGAGGACTGGAACCGCGCCAACCCGCAGACCCGCTTCTCGACCGTGGCCAAGATCCGTGACGTCGTCGGCGGTCAGGTCACGGGCACCGGGGTGTCCGGCACGGGCACGGTCCTCGACGACGAGGTGGCATACGACTTCTTCGACCAGTACTGCGAGCAGGACCTCGCCCGCCACTTCCTGCTGTACAAGCTCTACGGCCGCGCGGCGGGCTTTGCCGGACAATCGCCCGATGAGTAGGCGTTGGGACTACGACTGGCTGGTGATCGGCTCGGGCTTCGGAGGCAGCGTCGCGGCGCTGCGGCTGGCCGAGAAGGGCTACCGGGTGGCGGTGCTGGAGTGCGGGCGGCGCTTCGGCGACGAGGACTTCGCCAAGTCGGCCTGGAACCTGCGCCGCTACTTCTGGATGCCGCGGCTGGGCCTGCGGGGGATCTTCCGGATGACCGTGTTCAAGGACGTGTTCATCGTCTCGGGCAATGGCGTCGGCGGCGGCAGCCTCGGCTACGCCAACACGCTCTATCGCGCCCGCCCCGCCTTCTTCACCGACCGCCAGTGGGACGGCCTCGCCGAGTGGGAACGCGAGCTCCAGCCCCATTACGAGACCGCCGAGCGAATGCTCGGCGTCGCCGACTACGAGGGCATGACCGCGGCCGACGAGCTGCTGAAGGAGTACGGCGAGCAGATCGGCGTCGGCGACACCTTCAGCCACACCCGGGTCGGGATCTTCTTCGGCCCGCCCGGCCAGGAGGTGCCCGACCCGTACTTCGGCGGCGACGGGCCACCGCGCACGGGCTGTGTGCGCTGCGCCGCCTGCATGATCGGCTGCCGCTACGGGGCCAAGAACACCCTGGTCAAGAACTACCTCTGGTTCGCCGAGCGCCTCGGCGCCACGGTGATCCCCGAGCGCCAGGTGACCGAGATCCGCCCGCTCGACGCCGCCGACGGCAGCGACGGCTACGAGCTCGTCACCGAGCATCCCGGCGCCTGGTTGCGCAAGCGCCGGCGCACGTTGACGTCCCGTGGCGTCGTCGTCGCCGCGGGCGCCCTGGGCACGAACAAGCTGCTCGCCGAGTGCCGCCACCGGGGTACGCTGCCCCGGCTCTCCAATCGGGTCGGCCACCTGGTCCGCACCAACAGCGAGTCGATCCAGGCCGTCACCGCGCCCGACGACAGCCGCGACTTCGCCAAGGCCGTGGCGATCTCGTCGAGCATCTACCCCGATCCCGACACCCACATCGAGGTCGTCGGCTACGGGCGCAACGGCGACGCGATCAGCCGCCTGTTCACGACGATGACCGGCGACGGCACGCGGGTGACGCGACCGCTGAAGTGGCTGGGGGCGATGGCGCGCCACCCGCTGCAGACGCTGCGCATGTTCTGGTGGCCGGTCGGCTGGTCGCGGCGAACGGTGATCCTGCTGGTGATGCAGTCGCTCGACACCGCGATGCGCCTGGTGCCGAAGCGGCGGCTGCTCGGACGCGGCGTCCGGCTGCAGACCGAGCAGGACCCCGAGCGCCCCAACCCGACCTACATCCCGGCCGCCCAGGCGGCGGCGCGCTGGTTCGCCGAGCGCGTGGGCGGCGTCCCGCAGAGCGGCCTCACCGAGTCGGCGCTCAACATCCCCACCACCGCCCACATCCTCGGCGGGGCGGTGATCGGCGCGACTCCCGAGGAGGGCGTCGTCGACAGCGCCCACCGCGCCTTCGGCTACGAGAACCTGCTGATCACCGACGGCTCGGCGGTCCCGGCGAACCCCGGGGTCAACCCCTCGCTGACGATCACGGCGCTGGCCGAGCGGGCGATCTCGCTTGTGCCCGCGGCGGAAGTGACGCGAGCGAACGTGACCGCTGATACATTCGCGCCGGAGCAGACGTCGGGCAGCAGAGGAGAGGAACTCAGTTGAGCGCACCGGGGGGTATCGGAGGTTCGTCGCTGGCGCGCTTGGCGCTGGCGGCACTCGGCGTCCTGCTGTTGAGCCTGCCGGCGTTCGCCTCGGCGCACCTCGAGCGGCCCTCCTACTGGCCCGATCCCGCGCCCGACACCTCGATAAGCCCGCCCGCCGGCGGTGAGGTGCCGAAGGCGCGCAGCCTGGCCTCCGCGGTCACCGGCAAGGGCCCGGGCGAAGTGCACGTCGTCTGCAAGGGCAACGACGGCGCGCGCTCGCTGGCGCTGCTTCGCAACTCGCTCGCGGCCGCCACCTCCAAGGGCTTTCAGATCCGGCCGAGCCAGGGCACGAAGTTGCTGCCCGAGGCGCGAGCGAAGAAGATCCGCGGGATGAACAACCGACTCGCCGAGCAGTGCGAGCACCACTCCGTCCAGGAGGCGGTGTTCGAGGCCGGCAACAACGACCGGGTCGTGATCATGCCCGGCCGCTACACCGAGCCCAAGTCGCGCAAGGCGCCGCTCAACGACCCGAAGTGCAGCCCGTCGCTGCTGCAGCAAGACGCCAGCGGCGACCTGACGCCGAGCTACGAGTACCAGGTCACCTGCCCCAACGACCAGAACCTGGTCTACGTCCAGGGGCGCAAGGTGGTCGGCGAGCCACCCGAGCCGCCGCTGGAGAACCGCGAGGGGATCCCAGCGCAGGAGCTCGGCCGGTGCGTGCGCTGCAACCTGCAGATCGAGGGCTCGGGCGTCAAGCCCACCGACGTGATCATCGACGGCGGCAAGAAGTACAACTCCAAGCGTCCCGAGGCGAAGCCCGGCGCGCTCGCGAAGGACGTGATCATCCGCGCCGACCGGGCCGACGGGATCGTCATCCGCAACCTGCTCACCCGCAGCGCCCGCGAGCACGGGATCTACGTCGAGGAGACCGACGGCTACCGGATCGAGCGGACCAAGATGTTCTGGGCCGCCGACTACAACAACCTCACGTTCACCTCCGACCACGGCCTGTACAAGAACTGCGACGGCTTCGGCGCCGGCGACTCGGTCCTGTACCCGGGGGCCACTCCGGAGACCGGCACGCAGGCGACCAGCTTCCATCCCGACTCGCCCCGGGCGAACACGGTGATCAAGAAGTGCGACATGCGCGGCAGCGCGCTCGGCTACTCCGGCTCGATGGGGAACGCGGTCCGGATCACCAACAACCACATCTACGGCAACACGACCGGGATCGCCAGCGACACGCTCTCGGCCGCCGGGCATCCGGGCTTCCCGGCCGACAGCTCCGAGATCGACCACAACTTCATCTACTCCAACAACCTGGACCTCTACCGGCCCGACGCGCCGGTTCACCCGATCGTCACCGTGCCGATCGGCACCGGGATCATCTACGCGGGCATGAACGACGCCCGTGTCCACGACAACTGGATCTTCGACAACTGGCGCAACGGGACCCTGCTGATCGCGGTGCCCGACGCGATCACCAACGGCGGCCTACTGAGCGGCGGCAGCCCGGCGCGCCCGGGCGGCCCCAGCGGCGCCGAGGGACGGATCAATCCCGGCGTCTCCTGCCCGGGGGCGCCGCAGAACACGGTCTCCACCTCCTGCCACAACCAGTACTTCAACAACCACATGGGCGAGGTGCCGGAGGGCTTCGAGTTCCCCAAGGCGCTCGACCAGTTCGGCGTCGCCCACGGCACTCTCGGCGGCGCCTCGCTGCCCAACGGGGTCGACTTCTGGTGGGACGAGTTCTCCGGCAACACCGGCAACTGCTGGTTCGAGAACATCGGCTTCGACGGGACCGCCGGCGCAATCACCGGCCCGGGCCCCGGCACGCCGCCCGATCCGCTGCCCAGCGACTGCGACTCGAGCACGGGCAACGGCGACGCCGCGAAGGAGGCGATCCTCGTCGACTGCGCCGACGGCCCTGACGAGGACACGGGGCCGATGGACTGCCCGTGGTGGCAGGTGCCGCCCAAGCCCGGAAGCCAAGCGGCTGCGCGCGAGCAGCGGCGCACGGCATCGGCGATGGCGCGCTGGTCTCGCTCAGCGGAGGCGGATGAATTCCGCGAGGCGCTGGCGGCACTTGGGTACGCGCCGTAGCGCCAAGCTGGCGGCGCTCGCGATCCTGGCGAGCCTCGCGCTCGCTGCGTGCGGCGAAGGCGAGGACGCAGCCAGCGGCGACGGCGAGGTTCCCGGGGTAGGGCCGATCCGCGCCAACTCCTCGGCGCAGTTCGCGAGCTGCCGCGACTGGAACCGCGGTACCGAGGAGGCCCGCTTTGCGACGATCGAGGACATCCGCGGCCAGCTGACCCCCCAGAGCTCGGAGACGGCCGAATCGCCGATGTCCGACGAGGCCGCCTACGAGCTGTTCGAGAACGCCTGCTCCACCGGCTACTCCGGCGACTTCCGGCTATACAAGCTCTACGCCCGCGCCCAGAACTTCGCGCCCCTGCAGGAGGCGCTCGACTCCGATTGACGATGGGCCTCCGGAACCGGATCTCGCGGCAGCTTTCGAACCCCGCCGGAATCGGCGGAAAGGTGATCGCCGCGGTGATGAACCGCGGCAACGCGGCCATGAACCGCGCCGCGATCGATCAACTCGAGCCGCAGCCCAGCCACACCGTGCTCGAGCTGGGCTTCGGCGGCGGCACGAGCCTGCCCGCTCTGATCGAGCGCGCCGAGAAGGTGGTGGGCGTCGAGCAGTCGGGCGACATGGTCGAGGCTGCGAGGAAGTCGCATCGCGACGCGATCGAAGCGGGCCGGCTCGAGGTCGCTCACGGTGACGCCGGCGCGCTGCCCCTCGCAGACGCGAGCTTCGACCGCATCCTGACCGTGAACACGGTCTACTTCTGGCCCCGGCTCGAGCCCGTCCTCGCCGAGCTCGGGCGGGTGCTCAAGCCGGGCGGCCGGCTCGTGATCGGCATCCGCGATCCCGCGGTCATGCGCAAGGTCAGCCGCGACGTGTTCACCATCCGCCCGCCCGACGAGATCCAGACCGCCCTCTCGGACGCCGGCTTCACCGACGTCGCCGTCGACTCACCCGCGGAGGCGCGCTACCACCTGATCTCCGCCACCCGCGCGCTCTAGCTCGCCTCGTCGTAGCGCCGCGCGACCTCGTCCCAGTTGACGACGTTCCAGAAGGCGTCGATGTAGTCGGGACGCTTGTTCTGGTACTTGAGGTAGTAGGCGTGCTCCCAGACGTCGATGCCCAGCAGCGGGGTCTGGCCGTCGGAGATCGGCGAGTCCTGATTGGCGGTGCTCGTGACCGCGAGCCCGGAGCCATCGTGGACGAGCCACGCCCAGCCCGAGCCGAAACGGCCCACGCCGGCGTTCTTCATCTCCTCCTTGAAGTCGTCGAAGGAGCCGAACTTGTCCTCGATCGCCGAGCCGAGGTCGCCGGAGGGCTCGCCGCCGCCGTCGGGGCTCATGATCTGCCAGAAGAAGGTGTGGTTGGAGTGGCCGCCGGCGTTGTTGCGCACCGGGCCCTGCTTGTCTGCGGGCAGCGAGTCGAGGTTCTGAAGCACCTCGTCGACGTCCTTGTCCGCCCACTCCGTACCCTCCAGCGCCGCGTTCGCCTTGTCGACGTAGGCCTGGTGGTGCTTGTCGTGATGCACGCGCATCGTCGCCTCGTCGATGTGCGGCTCGAGCGCGTCGTAGTCATAGGGCAGGTCGGGTACCTCGTAAGCCATTTCGTCTCCTCTCGATCGGTCTTCACTAGACCCTAGCCAAGCGCCTCCTTGAACCCCTGGCGCCAGCTCGGATGACGCAACTCCCAGCCGAGCTCCCGCTTCGCCTTCTCGTTCGAGGCGCCGCGCAGCTCGGTCGCCATGATCGTCGCGAAGGCGCCGCCGAAGATCCGCCCGATCAAGGTCGGAACCCGAAACGGACGCTTTGCGCCAAGCGCCTCGGCATACACGGGCAGCCACTCGTGAAGCGGCGCCGGCTCGTCGTCGACGACGTTGTAGATCCCGGGCGCGCCGCGCTCGCACGCAGCCACGGTCGCCGCGGCCGCGTCATCGACGTGCACGAACGAGAACACGCCGTTGCCCTTGCCGACGATCGGAAAGCGTCGCTTGCGCACCCGGCGCGCGGTGCCGCCGTCCGCCGCGTAGTACGTGCCGGGACCGTAGAACTGCCCGTAACGCAGCACGAGCCCCTCGATCTCAGCGGAGTCGAGCACCTCTCGCTCGTGCTCGAGCGTGGGCGCGACTCCGCTCAGAAACGGCTCGGGCGGATCCGTCCAGGGCGGAGCCTCCTCGCTCTTCACCGCGCTGCCCTCGGGCGCGTAGAGGAAGGCGATGCTCTGGGTGATGAAGCGCCGGGCCCCGACCGAGCGGGCGGCCTCGAGGAGGTTGTGCCCGCCACTCGCCCGGGCGCGGTTGGTCGGCCCGTAGTCGATGGTGCGCGGGTCGAAGTCGTCCTTGGGCAGCCGGGTGAGCTGCGAGATCACCACCTCGGGGCGGGCCTCGGCGAGTGCCGTGCCGACCGCATCGGCGTCGAGGGCGTCGCAGACGACCGCGCGGGCGCCGTACTGCTCGACCAGCGAGGCGTTGACGGGGTTGGAGGTGATTCCGGTGACGTCGTGGCCGGCGGCGGCGAGCTGCCGCGAGAGCGGACGGCCGATCGCCCCGCTCGCCCCCGCAACGAGAACCCTCATTCCAGTCCGCGCTGGCGCCGCGCCAGTGGCTCCGGACGGCGCTCGCGCTGAGCGACGTTCGCGAGCCAGGCGAGCAGAATCGCGCCCAGGGCCAGCAGCACGGTGTCGATCACGCCGCGGGCGGTGCTGCGCGCCTCGTCGATGTCGAACAGGTGGTTGACGGCGTGAAACGCGTACCAGAGCGCCGCGAGGGCGAGCACCGGCGTGCGCCACGAGGGACGGCCCGCGGCGAGCAGCAGGGCGATGCCGAGGGCGAGCACGAACGAGCCGAGGTCGCCGACGTAATGGGTGTTCTCGACGCCGTAGGTGCCGATCCGCGAGTAGAACGAGGCCGGCGCCAGGAGCATGTAGAGGCCCTCGAGGGTGTGGAAGACGCCGAGCACGCCGACGGTCATGCGCAGGGTCGGCTCGGTGAGGATCGGCCCCCCCGGCAGTCCGCGAGCTTCCATCCCGGCGGACCCTACTGCGTCATCATTCCCCCTACATGGAGCCCCTCGTAGACGCCCACGGCAGGGCGATCACCGACCTCCGCGTCTCGGTCACCGATCGCTGCAACTTCCGCTGTCGCTACTGCATGCCCGCCGAGGGAATGGAGTGGCTGCGTCGCGATCAGATCCTCTCGTTCGAGGAGATCGCGCGCCTGGTCTCGCTCCTGGCGCGGCTCGGGATCAGCGAGGTGCGGCTCACCGGCGGCGAGCCGCTGGCGCGCCGCGAGTTCCCCAAGCTCGTCGCGATGCTGCGGCGCATCGAGGGCATCGACGACCTCTCGCTGACCACCAACGGCTACCTGCTCGAGCGCGACGCCGCCGCCCTGGTCGAGGCCGGGATCGACCGCGTCAACGTCTCGGTCGACTCGCTGGCGCGCGACCGCTTCCACCAGATCACCCGCCGCGACGCCCTGCCCCAGGTGCTGCGCGGGCTGGCTGCGATCGCCGCGTTCGACCGGGTGCGGCCGATCAAGGTCAACGCGGTCGCGATGCGCGACTTCACCGAGGACGAGGTCGAGCGCTTCTGCGAGCTCGCGCGGAACACCGACTACCAGGTGCGCTTCATCGAGTTCATGCCGTTGGACGGCGATCGCGCGTGGAGCGCCGACCAGGTGCTCACCGGCGCCGAGATCCGGGCGCGGATCGAAGCCGTACACCCCCTCGTCGAGCGCCCGCGTGAGGCACATGCGACAGCCCGCGTGTACCGCTTCGCCGACGGCCGCGGCGAGATCGGCTTCATCAACCCGGTCTCCGAGCCGTTCTGCGGCGACTGCAACCGGATCCGCCTGACCGCCGACGGCAAGCTTCGCACCTGCCTGTTCTCGATCTCCGAGACCGATCTGCTCGGCCCGCTTCGCGCCGACGCCGAGGACGCGAAGCTCGAGCGGCTGATTCGCGACGCGGTCTGGCGCAAGGAGCTCAAGCACCGGGTCAACGATCCCGGGTTCGTCGCCCCACCGCGGACGATGAGCGCGATCGGCGGCTGAGAGCAGGACCTGCCAGCAAGGCCGATACGCTTGCGGCCGTGAGGTTGAGCACCCGCAACCAGATACCGGCGAAGGTCGTCGAGATCAACGCGGGCGAGGCAATCGCCAACGTGGTCATGGACGCCAACGGGCAGCGCCTGGTCGCCTCGATCACGGTCGAGGCGGTGCGGGACCTGGGGATCGAGGTGGGCAGCGAGGTGACCGCGCTGGTCAAGGCCTCCGACGTGATGGTGGCGGTAGAAGATTGAACGCACACGAGTGGGTCGACGCGTTCGCCGCCGAGCTCGGCGCCGAGTCGCCCACCGAGGACGAGTTCGAGGCGATCCTCGCGCTGGCGGCGGTCGCCGCTCACTCATCCGAGCGGGTCGCCGCACCCGTGGCCTGCTGGGTCGGCGGCCGGGCCGGCGCCTCGCTCTCCGAGCTGCAGGCGGCCGCCGAGCGGGTTGGCGGCGACCCGGCCGCCGGCCCCGAGTGAGGCGTAGCCGAGCCGCGCCGCCTCCGATCGCGGAGCCCGGAGGGCGAAGCGGAGGTGCGCCGCTGTTGAGGCGCC
>DAIRGH010000184.1:0-2996 GCA_036794585.1 Solirubrobacterales bacterium
CCCCCCGCGACTCTTCCTCGAGCCCAAGCTCGGCGAGCGGGGCGAGCAGGCTGCCGGCGTCCGCAGCCTCGGGCGCGCGCGGCGAGCGATCCCCTCCCGCGCGCTTCTGCTTCTGCGCAGGGGCGGCCGAGGTGACCTGCGGCACGAACTTGGCCACGCATCCCGACTGCAGAACCGACGTGTAGTCGAAGCAGTTGTTGACCGGGATCAGCGCGCGCAGGAAGTGCCCGTAGCTGTCAAATGCGTTGACCGCGCCGCTGACGCCGAAGATCGTCCGCAGCAGGTTTTCGAAGCCGGTGGTCTCTTGGAACGAGGCCAGCAGCTTCGCCGTGTTCTTGGTCGCCGGACTTGCCGCCTTGGCGAGGGCGCGAGTCTGGCGGAGCACGGGGTCCGAGGCGGCCAGCGGCTGCGCAGACGCCGCGCTCGCCTTGCCGAGCGAGGTGACCGCGCCGACGCCCGCGTTCGAGAACGGGCCGAGGGCGCGATTGAGCCGGGTGAGCGACGGCGCCGCGGAGCCGAGATCGCTGAACACCGGCGTCGCCGCGCCCGAGAACCGATCGAGCTCGACCATCGTCGAGCGCAGCTCGCGCAGGAACCCGGGCAGCTTCGCGATGCTCTCCTCCATCTCCTCGCGCCGCTCCGCCGTCGCCTCGCCGGCCACGGTCGCGGAGTTGATGAAGCCGACGACGCTCTCGCGCTCGCGCCCCAGCGCCGACAGGATCGCGTCGCCGTCGCGGGCCAGGCCGCTGAGCGCGCGGTTCTGCCGCGCGAGGATCGCGAGCACCTCGTTGGTCTCGCGCAGCGCCGGGTTGGCGCGCTCGACGATCTCGCCGAGCTCCTCACCGCGTGCGGCCAGGCCGGCGCCCAGGTCGTTGAGGATCAGCCGGAACCGGTCCGGATACGGCTCCTTCATGATGTTGTTGAACAGGTCGAGGTCGACCGCCTTGCCGTTTCGCTCCACCGGCAGCAGGTACTGGCCCTCGCCGGTTTCGCCGTCGGGGATCGGCTCGAGCGCCGGCGGCTCGATCGAGGCCGCCGAGCGCGGCTGGGTCGGCTCGCACTCGACGAATTTCTCGCCGATCAGCGACTGCGGCCGGATCAGGCACGAGGCGTCCGCGCGGAAGTCATGGAAGGCCGGGTCGTCGATCCGCATCACCACCACCGCCTTGCCGCCCTCGGCCGTGCCGTCCTCGTGCGCGACCTCGTCGGTGGCGGTGACGTCGATGTCGGTGACCGAGCCGACCTTCGCCCCGGCGACGCGGACGTCCTCGCCGGTGACCAGGAAGCCGGCGTTGTCGAAGATCGCGCGGACCTCGTAGTCGCCCTCGTCGCCTCCGGCCGCGGTGCCCGAGACGAGCACGGCCGCGGTCGCGCAGGCGATTACGAGGATGGCGGCGATTCGCTTCATGGTCCGGGTGGGACGTCGTTGGGGTCGCAAGCGCCCGTTAGTGCGCCGTCGTCGAGGAACGGGTGATCCGTGGGCGCCGGCCAGCCGAGGTTCGCCTGGGTCGAGGCGCCGGGGCAGCGCGTGAACGGGCCCACGCCGAGCGAGCCGTAGGCGTCGTACTGCTGGCTGAGCGAGATCGGCTCGAGCTCGCCCGTCGCCTCGTCGTAGTCGAAGACGTTGCCGCCCGCCGGCTGAGCGCGCACGTAGTGGCCGTTGAAGTCGTAATAGCCGGCGGTGCCGCCGAGCCTGCCGAGCAGCGCCAGCAGGTCGGGCGAGTAGGGACGGGCGAACTCGATCAGGTGCTGGGACTCCTGCAGCGCGCGCAGCGTCCTGGGCACCGCCGCGTCGGCCGAGCGCTGGGCGCCGGGCAGCGTCCGCAGCGAGTCGGTGATGTCGTTGGCCGAGCCGTCGCGCGAGATCGCCAGCCGCAGGTCGCGGAACACCGGCACCGAGTCGCGCGTCACCGGTCGCAGCTCGCGCAGGAACGGCGCCAGGTCGGGAGCGACGCGCCCCGTGTCGGCGATCAGCGGGTCGAGGTCGTCGAGAGCGGCGCGCAGGTTGACGAAGGTCGTGTTCGCCTGGCGCATCGCCGGCGGAAGTGCGGCGAGCGTGCGGTCGAGCCCCTCGTTGGCGTCGGCGATCGCGCCGAGCCCGCGGTTTCCGTTCTCGGTCAGGTCCGCCAGGTCATCGCGGCGCTCGGCGAGCGCGCCGAACACCCGCGAGCCCGAGACCAGGAAGCGGCTGAGGGCCTCCTGGTCGCGGGTCAGCTCGGCGAACAGGCGCGAGCTCTCCTGGAGGCTGGGAGCGAAGTACTTGTAGGTCTCGCGCGCCTGCTCGTTGTTGCCGGTATAGACGGTCGCGTAGCCCTGGATGAAGTCGCGCAGCCCGGCCTTGGTCTTCGCGTCGAAGGTGTTGAAGAGCTGGTCGAGATCGACCGGCGAGGTCGTCTTGTCGGCGGTGATCACCGCCCCGTCTTCGAGCTCGGGCTCGGAGTTGGGGCCGGGCGCGATCGAGACGTAGCGGTTGGCGATGCCCGAGAGCGAGGTCGAGCGCACGACCGCGGTCGTGCCCTGGTGCAGCGGCTCGTCGACCGTGATCGCGACCTCGGCCTGGGCGTCGTCGGTCAGATCGAGGCTGTCGACGGTGCCGATCGGCTGGCCACCGACGAGCACCTGGTTGCCGGCGACCAGTTGGCCGCCGGACTCGAACCTCAGCTTGTACTTGTGGCCGTCCTCGCCGCCGAGCAGCAGCATCGCCACGAGCACCGCGGCGACAACCAGTGCGCCGATACCCGCCAACCGCGCCAACATCCTTCCGGCGCCTCCTCTATGCGTAGGTGTCTGATGCACCCCGGGACGGCCCTCGCCTCGCTCCTCTCTCGACAGCCCGTGGCCATCCTACGTCCTTTCGAGCGCCGCCAACCGTGCGTGCCAGGCACGGTTAACCGAGCCTTAGTCGGCTCGCGGCCGCGTCACTCGCGCGGATCGCGGCCGGTGAGCGCGCGGTACAGGTCGTTGGGGCGCGTCCCCGTGAGCGCCGCGACGACTCC
>DAIRGH010000185.1:0-2992 GCA_036794585.1 Solirubrobacterales bacterium
GTTCTCGATCGCCGGCCACGAGGGCTACATCACCGCCGGCAAGTACGAGGACGGCTCGCTCGGCGAGATCTTCCTCACCGACATCGGCAAGGAGGGCTCGACGATCAAGGGCATGATGAATGCCTTCGCCACGGCGGTCTCGATCGGCCTGCAGTACGGCGTGCCGCTCGACGTCTTCGTGAAGAAGTTCAGCTACATGCGCTTCGAGCCGGAGGGGATCACCGGCAACCCGGAGATCCCGTTCGCCAAGTCGATGCCCGACTACATCATGCGCTGGGTCGCGAGCCGGTTCATCGACGACCTCGACGACCTCGAGGACCTCGGCATCCTCACCAAAGAGGTCCGGGCCCGCAAGGAGGCACAGCTTGCGATGTTCACCGACGACGCCGCGAACGGCGGCAACGGGCACGGCAACGGCCACGCCGAGCCTGAGGCCGAGACGATCCACCAGCCGGGCAAGACGGTCGCCGCCGCGGAGGCGATGACCGACACGCCCCCGGTGGTGCCGGCCAAGATCGCCCCCAGCGGCGACCTCGGCCCCGCCTGCGAGCAGTGCGGCGGGATGATGCAGCGCACCGGCTCGTGTTACACGTGCTCGAGCTGCGGTAACAACACCGGCTGCGGTTGAGGTGACAAGAGCCGGGCCTTGACTCGGCTCTTTGGCGGGCGTAGCTTCGAGGCTCCACGAACAAAGGGGAGCCCCATGACCGCCGAGCGCGCGCCCTCGCCGTCCTCCGACACCGTCGTCTTCGTCCACGGGCTGTGGATGACTCCACGCAGCTGGGAGAAGTTCGCCGATCACTACGAGCAGCGCGGCCTACAGGTGCTGGCGCCGGCGTGGCCCGGCTTGGACGTCGAGGTCGAGGCGCTGCGGGCCGACCCGACGCCGCTGACCAAGCTCGACGCCAAGCAGGTGATCGACAACTACGAGCGGATCATCAAGCGGCTCGACAGCCCGCCGATCATCATCGGACACTCGCTCGGCGGGGCAATCATGCAGGTGCTGCTCGACCGCGGCCTCGGCAAGGCCGGCGTCGGGATCTCGGCGGCGACGGTCAAGGGCGTCTACGACCTGCCGCTGTCGACCCTGCGCGCGGCTGGGCCGGTGCTTCGCAACCCGTTGAACCGCGGCAAGGCGACGCCGATGAGCGCGAAGCAATTCCACTACGCGTTCGGCAACACGCTGCCGCGCGACGAGTCGGATGAGCTCTATCAGCGCTACTGCGTGCCGTCGGCCAACACAGTGCTGTTCGACATCGCGCTCGGCAACTTCAACCGCCACGCGCCGACGAAGGTCGACTTCGAGAAGGCTGATCGGGCGCCGCTGCTGCTGATCGGCAATGGCGCCGACCACGTGGTGCCGGCGAAGGCGACCCGTCATAACGCCGAGAAGTACAAAGGACCGGCGATCGTCGCCTACAAGGAGTTTCCCGGCCGGCCGCACTTCCCCGGAGTTCCCGGGTGGGAGGCGGTCGCCGACTTCGCGCTCGAGTGGGCGCAGAGCCCCCGGCCGACCGGCGTCGTGCCGACCGCCACCGCGGAGGAGCCGACCCCCGCGAGCAGTTGAACGACTTCGTCTCCCGCGGATTCACCGGGCGCCAGCGCGAGCCAGAGGAGCTCGCGCGGCGCTTGCCCCCAGGTCAGTACGTTGAGCGCGACTTTCCCGTGCTCACGGCCGGTCCGACACCTCAGGTCGAGACATCGGAGTGGAGCCTGCGGATCGACGGCATGGTCGCCGAGGAGGCCGAGTGGAGCTGGGAGGAGTTCCATGCGCTGCCATTCGAGCTCGTCCCGTGCGACATTCACTGCGTCACCAAGTGGTCGAAGCTCGACACCAGCTTCGGCGGCGTCTCGGTCGACACCCTGCTCGAGGCGGTCGAGCCGCTTGGCGCCTACGCGATGGCCTACTCCTACGGCGGCTACACCACCAACCTCCCGATCGAGGACCTGACCGACGGCAAGGCCTGGGTGGTGACGGAGCACGAGGGCGAGTCGCTGCCGGCGGAGCACGGCGGGCCGGCGCGCTTGCTCGTGCCGCACCTGTACTTCTGGAAGAGCGCCAAGTGGATCGCCGGCCTGCGGGTGATGGACCACGACGAGCCCGGCTTCTGGGAGGCCAACGGCTACCACAACAGGGGCGACCCTTGGAACGAAGAGCGCTACTGGAGCGACTGACGCCGGTCGAACAGCGGGCACCGGGCCGCTGGCAGATCGGCGAGGTCGTGGAGGTCAAACCCGAGACGCCGCGGGTGAAGTCGTTTCGGGTCGATTTGCCGATGTGGATGCCCCACCTTCCGGGCCAGCACTACGACGTCCGCCTGACCGCGCCCGACGGCTACCGCGCCCAGCGCTCCTACTCGGTCGCCTCGTCGCCGCTGGACGAGGGCGAGATCGAGCTGACGATCGACCGGCTCGAAGACGGCGAGGTCTCGCCCTACTTTCACGACGTGGTGGAGGTCGGCGACCAGGTCGAGGTACGAGGGCCGTTCACCTCCTACTTCGTCTGGCGCGGAGAGGACCCGGTGCTGCTGGTCGGCGGCGGCTCGGGCGTTGTGCCGCTGATGGCGATGCTGCGCCACCGGCGGCGGGCAATGCCGGAGGCGGCGATGCGGCTTGCTTACTCGGTGCGGTCGGCCGACGAATTGATCTATGCCGACGAGCTCGGAGATGACGCGCTGCTGACGTTCACCCGCGAGCCGCCGGCCGGCTGGAGCGGTCATACCGGTCGCATCGACGCCGAGCTGGTCGGCGAGGCGGTCGGGGGCTCGCCGGACCTGACCGCGTTCGTCTGCGGATCCCACGGCTTCGTCGAGTCCGCCAGTGGGCTGCTGCTCGACTCCGGGGTGCCGGCGCAGCGAATCCGCACCGAGCGCTTCGGGCCGACCTAGCCGGTCGCCAGCCGCGGCCGCAGCACGCCTCGAAAGCCGTAGCCGAGCACGGCGTTATCTCTGGCCCATGCCGCTCCATCCGCGCTATCGCCGCTACGTGGACT
>DAIRGH010000186.1:0-2983 GCA_036794585.1 Solirubrobacterales bacterium
GTGAGGGTCGGTGCCGCGTAGATCAGGTTGTTGTAGAGGGGCTGCTCCGTACGAGGGCATGGCCCGGGAGCTCGTCGCGGCGCTCAAGTTCGCGGGCAGGCTCACGCTTGCCGAGCGCGCCGCGGCGGCGATCGTGGGCGCCCTGCCGGCGGAGCTGGAACCCCGCGCGGTCGTCCCGGTCCCCGCGTCGCCGTGGCGACGCCGCCGCCGGGGCTTCGACCCGGCCGAGTCCATCGCCGCCGCGGTCGCGGACCTGCTGCACGTCCCGTTCGAGCCGGTGCTGCGACGGGGCGGCGGTCCGAGGCAGGTAGGGCGGAGTCGACGCGACCGGATCGCCTCGCCGCCACGGGTTCGCGCTACTGCATGCCCTCCCTACCCAGCCCTGTTGGTCGACGATGTGCTTACCACGGGAGCGACCCTGCGCGCCTGCGCAGTGGCCGTGCGCGAAGTCGGCTGCCCGCGGCTCCACGCGGCAGTCTTCGCCCGGGCGCTTGGCGTCGGGGCAATCTCGTCTTAACATGGGTCCCGCCAAGCGCACTCGACTCGAAGGAGGGCAGGGTGAGGATCCAGGTGAGAGGCCGCAACACCGAGGTCACCGAGGAGCTTCGCGAGGCGGTCGAGAAGCGCTTTGCGCGGGTCGGAGAGCAGGTCTCCGAGCACGCCACGCTCGAAGTCGAGCTCTCCGAGGAGCGCAACCCGGCGATCGCCGACAGCCAGGTGGCCGAGGCGACCATCTACCTGAAGGGCGCGACGCTGCGCGCGCATGAGGCGTCGCCCGACATGCTGCACTCGATTCACGAGCTGGCCGAGGACATCCGCCGGCAGGTCAAGCGCCACCGTGAGAAGCGCCGGGGTCGCGCCCGTTCGCGGCGGGTGTTGGGCCGTCTGCGGCGGGCCTGAAGGACCTTTCGCGCGCCCCGGACGCCGGTAGGGCTGCCTGTACCCTCAGGTAGATGGCACGCGGGATCATCGACAAGGCGCTGCGGCTCGGCGAGGGGCGCAAGTTCAAGGAGTACGAGAGCCGCGTCGAGTCGATCAACCGCTTCGAGCCCGAGGTCGAGCTGCTCGACGACGCCGAGATCCGCGCGCACGCCGACGAGCTGCGCGAGCGCGCTCGCGGCGGCGAGTCGCTCGAGGCGCTGACTCCCGAGGCCTTCGCACTGACCCGCGAGGCCGGCAAGCGGGGGCTCGGCCAGCGCCACTTCGACGTTCAGATGATCGGCGGGATGGTGCTCGACTCCGGCGCAATCGCCGAGATGCGCACCGGCGAGGGCAAGACGCTGACCGCGACGCTTGCCGTCTTTCTCAACACCCTCGCCGGCGACCCGGTGCACCTGGTTACCGTCAACGACTACCTCGCCCGCCGCGACGCCGAGTGGATGAAGCCGATCTACGACCTGCTCGGCGTCAGCGTCGGCGTGATCCAGTCGGAGATGGCCCCGGCGGAGCGGCGCGAGATGTACGCGCGCGACGTCACCTACGGCACCAACTCGGAGTTCGGCTTCGACTACCTGCGCGACAACATGGCGAGCTCGCTCGAGGAGACGGTCCAGCGCAAGCACGCCTTCGCGATCGTCGACGAGGTCGACAACATCCTGATCGACGAGGCGCGCACGCCGCTGATCATCTCGGGTCGCCCCGAGCAGGCCGCCGACACCTACTACACGTTCGCCCGCTTGGCCAAGCAGATGGTCGGCGAGGAGATGAAGCCGAAGCTGAAGTCGCTGGGCGAGTCGCGCGACACGTCCGAGGCCAAGCACGACTACGAGTACGACGAGAAGCACAAGACGGTCGCTCCCACCGAGGCCGGCGTCGCCAAGGCCGAGAAGTTCCTCGGGGTCGAGAACCTCTACGTCTCAGAGCACGGCAGCCTGGTCAACCACCTGATCCAGTCGCTCAAGGCCGAGTCGCTGTTCAAGCGCGACACCGACTACGCGGTGATCGACGGCGAGGTGAAGATCATCGACGAGTTCACCGGCCGCATCCTCGAGGGGCGGCGCTGGTCGGACGGCCTGCACCAAGCGGTCGAGGCGAAGGAGGGCGTGCGGATCCGCGAGGAGAACCAGACCCTGGCGACGATCACCCTGCAGAACTACTTCCGCCTCTACGACAAGCTCGCCGGCATGACCGGGACGGCGCTGACCGAGGCGACCGAGTTCATGAAGATCTACGAGATCCCGGTGGTCGAGGTGCCGACCAACCAGCCGATGATCCGCGCCGACCACAACGATCAGATCTACAAGACCAAGGACGGCAAGTGGAGTGCCGTCGTCGACGAGATCTCCGAGCGCCACGAGGCGGGGCAGCCGATCCTGGTCGGCACGATCTCGGTGGAGGTCTCCGAGATGCTCTCCGAGCAGCTCAAGCGCCACGGGATCGAGCACGCGGTCCTCAATGCGAAGCCCGAATACGCGCAGCGCGAGGGCGAAACGGTCGCGCAAGCAGGTCGCCTCGGCGCGGTCACAATCGCCACCAACATGGCCGGCCGCGGCGTCGACATCAAGCTCGGCGGCGACCCGGAGCAGCTAGCCGTCGACGAGCTGCGCAAGCTTGGGGTCTCGCCCGACCACGAGAGCTGGGAAGTCGAGCTTGCGGACCACGCCGCACGGTTCAACGAGCAGACCCAGGCAGAGGGCGACGAGGTGCGCGAGCTCGGCGGGCTGTTCATCTGCGGCACCGAGCGCCACGAGTCGCGCCGGATCGACAACCAGCTCCGCGGGCGCTCCGGGCGCCAGGGCGACCCGGGCGAATCGCGCTTCTTCCTCTCCGCCGAGGACGACCTGATCCGCCTGTTCGCGGGCGAGCGGATCTACAAGATCCTCGACCGGCTGGGCCCCGTCGACGAGGAGGGCAAGGAGTACCCGCTCGAGGCGAAGATGCTGACGCGGACGATCGAGAACGCGCAGAAGAAGGTCGAGCAGCAGAACTTCCTGATCCGTAAGCGGGTGCTCGAGTACGACGACGTGATGAACGAGCAGCGCCG
>DAIRGH010000023.1:0-33624 GCA_036794585.1 Solirubrobacterales bacterium
AAGAAGCGCAGCGCCAGCTGCTCGGGCGGCGGCGCGCCAGTCGCTCCGGTCTCGCCGGCGGGGGCCGGGACGACCTCGACGTTCCACGCGTCGTCGGAATCGGCGCGCAGGCGAAAGTAGCTCGTCTCCGGGTTGTCGACGAGCACCCCGTAGCCCGCCGTCGACAGCAGCCAGGGAACCGGAAAGTAGGTCGCGTCGGGGCGGCCGTCGCGCAGGCCCCATGCGGGCGCAAAGAGGCCGATGCCGGCGTACTCCTCAGCCTGGTAGGGCCCGTCGGCGACGTAGTTCTCGACCACTCCGGCCGAGCGCAGCGCGGCGTCGGAGCGCTCGCCGAAGCCGAGGAAACGTTCGCCGCCGCGAGCGGCGAAGCCGATTCCGATCGCCTCGACGCCGGCGCTCGGCCCGGTCAGTCGCGCGTCAAGCGCGATCACGCCCTGCCCGCCCCGGGTCAGCGTGAGCTCGATCTCGCGCCCCGGATCGGTGGTCTGAAGCCGGGCGCTATAGCCCTCGGGTGTCTGCTCCTCCGCGGCGATTCGGGTCGCGTGCTCCCAGCCGGTCGCGGTGCGGAAGCCGAGCCGGCCGGCGGCTCCGGGTTCGGCGAGATCAAGCTCGGCGAGCACCGTGCGCCCGCGCTGGTCGACGAGCTCGAGCGCCCACGGGTCGGAGCTCACCCGCGCTTTGAGCGCCCCGGCATCGATCGCCGTGGCCGCCCGCGCCGGCGCCGCGGCGGTCACGAGCGCCGCGGCGGCAACCAGGACCGTCGCCAGTCTCAGGCGGCGACCTCGTCCGTGCCGGGGATGATGCCCCGGGCCACCGAGCGCTCCTCGCCCCGGCGCAGGATCCGCAGGGCGATGATCGTCGCCCCCAGCAACGCCGCCGTGCCGAAGCTGGCCTGCACGCTGAACACGCCCTGGCGGGTCCAGTAGACGTCCTCGAGATCGACCAGCAACGCCGCCTCGTCGAACGTGAGCCCGAGACCGACGCCGAACGGAAAGGCGAGCATCGACTCGAGCCGGTCGGACTTGGTCACCAGCCCGGCGCCCCCGCTGGCGAAGGCGAGCAGGATGCCCGGGACGAAGTGGTGGATGTGGCGCCCGCGGAGCTTGACCTCGCCGAACGGCCACCAGCCGCCGCGAATGCCCCAGGTCGAGACGCGCATCAGGGCAAAGCCGCCGAGGAAGCCAGAGAGGATGTTGAACAGCACCGTTTCGTTGTGGGGTGTCGCCTCGTAGCCACCGATCGCGACCGCGACCGTGTCCTGGGCCGCCTCCCCAGCCACCGACAGCGCCTGCTCGGCGGTGTCGAGCACGCCTTCGGGGGTCTCTGCGACCAGGGTGCGTCGCCGCGCCAGGCGCAACAGCTCGCCACCGATCACCGTGCCCACCGTCGTCAGCGCCACCCCGGCCAGGCCAAGCGTGAGCCGATCGGCACGTTGCTCTGGACGGCGGCGGCCGATCGTCATCCCGGCAAAGTGTAGGTAGCCGCCAGCTGTGAAATCAGGCGTGCGTTGACGCCTGAGCCCGCCGCAGCGCCTTCGATCGCCTCGACCGGGATCAGCAGCTTGGTCGCGACCAGCGCCGCCGCCAGCGCGGCGTCGGAATCGTCGGCGAGCAGGACGAGCTCGGGCCGGTCCGCCTGCAGCGCCTGCTCGAACGCCACCAGTGCCGCCGCGAGCGGCTGGACCGAATGGTCCGGGGTGGGATCACCTCCCTGATTCCAGGTACGGGCCGTGCGTCCGCGCTGAGAAAGCGCTTGCGCCAGCCGTTGTGTGGGTAGGCGTTCTCCGACCACCAATGTCATCTGCATCGACAACTAGCGTTTCAGTCCGATGAGACGGCTGCTCGCACCGTTGGCGATCGGCGCCAGCGCGGCTCGCCACCTCGCCTGGTACGTCACCTACCAGCTCACCGGCGAGACCCGCCCGCGCAACTAAGTTTTTTAAGCGCGCTGTGCAGGGGCGATTCCCTGGCGGTGTGCGACCGCGGCGGCCTCGGTGCGGCTGCGAACGTCGAGCTTGGTGAGGATCCGCGAGACGTGGACGCTCGCCGTCTTCTCGGCCATGAAGAGCTCGTCACCGATCTCGCGGTTGGTCGCGCCAGTCGCCAGCAGCGTGAGCACCTGAAACTCGCGCTCGGTCAGCCCGAACGGCCGCTCGGGCTCTGCCTCGGCCGGCTCCGCGCCCGCTTCGACGGCCTGCGGCGTCAGCGACAGGCGCCCCCGTGCCGCCAACCCCTCGACCTCGTCGACCAGCCACTGCGCGCCGAGCTTGCGCGCCGGCTCGAGCGCCATGCGCGCAGCGGCCGTCGCACCATCGCGATCCGCAGCCGCCATCCGCGCCTCGGCCTCGCGCCAGCGCGAGATCGCCGCCGGATACGGCCGCTCCAGCCGATCCCAGCTCTCGGCGCTCAGGCCCCACAGCTCGGCCGCCCCGTCGTCGTCCTCGGCCCGAGCCATGTCCGCTCGCGCCATCTCCAGGCGGGCAAGCTCGATGGGATGGGGGGCGTCCTCGACCGCCGCCTCGACCCGCGCGAGCATCGACCGGGCGCGCTCGAGCGCGTCGGCCAGCGCTGGTTCGTCGCCGAGGTCCCGCGCCCGTTGGGCGACGCTCGCTTCGACCTCGACCCCGCTCGCTGCGACCAGGGCCAACCGCGCCAGGTCCTCAGTGCAGAACTCGAGCCGGTCCAAACCGCCCACGACCGTCTTCCGCGCCCGTTCGAACTCGCCGCTGCGGACCTCGAGCTCGGCGCGCATCGCGGTCGCGAGCGCGAGGTACTGCGGCTCGATCACATCCACGATCAGCTCGTCGACCTCGTCGAGGGCGGAGCGAGTCGCCTCGAGGTCGCCGCGACCGAGGCTGAGCGTGCCCCGGCGGAGGTTGGCGTAGACGAGCGTCGTCCCACCCTCAAGGCGGCCGGCGTCCGGCGAGATCAGCGCCTCGGCGGCGGCCCAGTCGCCTCGGTTGAAGGCGAGCTCGGAACGGCCGAGGTCGAGCCAGCGCCGGGTGCGCGCGCCCAACGGCACCTCCGCGACGCCCCGTTCCACCAGGGCGAGCGCATCGCGGCCTCGGCCGGCGTAGTCGAGTGCCTCGGCGAGGTTTGCGTAGGCGCCGCCGAGGTCATCGACGCTGCCGTGGTCGCGCGCCGCCTGAAGCGCCTCCTCGACGATCGCGTCGGCGCGGTCGTATTCGCCGCGGTGATAGAGCGCCGTGCCGAGCCGGTGCAGCACTCTCGCGCGCACTGCGGGCAGGCCGACGGCGTCGGCGTCGGCGAGGGCCTCCTCCGCCACCTCCTCGACCTCTCGGAAGCGGCCCTGCAGGAGGCGGAAGCGCACCCGGGTCGCCAGCAGCTGGGCGCGCTCGGGCGTGGGCTCGTCAGGGAGCAGGGCCAGTGCCGAGTCGAGCGTCTGCCTGGCGGTCCCCGCCTGCCCCGCCATCCACTGTGACCCCGCGAGGTCACCGAGCACCTTTGCCAGCCGGCGTGGGTCGCGCCCGGGATCCAGCTCGCTCGCGGCCTCCTCGAGCAGCGCGATCTCGCGGTCGTCCTCCAGCGCCAAGAAGTGCGCGTGCGCCGCGCGAAGCAACAGCTCGGGATGATCGATGCCCGCGACCGCCTCCGGATCGGAAACGCGCGACCAGAGCGCCAGGGCCCGATCGAGCAGCTCCGCCGCCTCGCCGTAGGCGCGAACGCGATGCGCCTCGGCCGCCGCTGCGATCGCCGCCGCCAGCGCCTCGGGCTGCTGGCCCGCCTGGTGGAAGTGTCGCGCGACCGCGGCAGTAACCGAGGCATCGTCGGCTCGGCGCTCGAGCGCGCGGGCGAAGGCGAGGTGTAGGTCCGTGCGCTCGCCCGGAAGCAGGTCGTCGTAGACCACCTCGCGCAAGAGCGCATGGCGAAACGCGAAGCGTCCGTCGTCACCCGCGACGAGCACGTTTGCCGCGACCGCGTCCCGCACCCCCTCGCGCACGTCGGCCAGCTCACCGCCGCCCGCGTCGGCGAGCAGGGTGTCATCGGCCGAACCGGCCACCGCGACCATCCGCAGGACCTCCTGGGCGGGCTCGGGCAGCCGCTCGCAGCGCAAGAGCAGGGCGTCCCTGAGCGTCGGCGGCAGCGCGCCGCGGCCGTCGAGGCCCGCGGCGAGCAGCTCCTCGGTGAACAGCGGATTGCCCTCGCTGCGAGCGAAGAACCGCTCGACGACGTCGTCCTCGGGGTCGGCGCCGAGGATGTCCGCGAGCTGCGCGTGGATCTCGTCGCGGTCGAACCGCTCCAGATCGATGCGCTTTGACGAGCGCTCCAGCTCGGCGAGCAGCGGGCGCAGCGGATGGCGGCGGTGAAGCTCGTCGGAGCGGTAGGTCAGCAGGACGAGGATCGGCTCTCCGCGGAGGCTGCGCGCGAGGAAGTTGACGAAGTGGCGCGTCGACCCGTCGGCCCAATGCAAATCTTCGAGCCACAGTACGACCGGGCCCTCGTCGGCGAGAGCCGAGAGCAGGTCCAGGAGTGCCGCGAACAGCTGGCGCTGGGCCTCGCCGTCGCGCTCGGTCCCGCCGCGCTCAGCCGGTGGCTCGCCGAGCTCGGGGGCCAAGCGCGCCAGCTCGCAGCGCACCGTCTCGGGCAGGCGCTCGAAGACCGGATCCGATTCGCGCGCCAGCGGGCGAATCGCCGCCACCAACGGTGCGTAGGGCAGTTCGTCGGCTCCCAGCTCGATGCACTCCCCACCCAGCGACCTGGCCCCATCCGCGGCGGTCCGCCGCTCGAACTCCGTCAGCAGCCTTGATTTTCCGACTCCTGACTCGCCGCAGATGAAGACCAGCGTGGGGCGTCCCTGACGGGCATCGGCGAATGCGGCCTCGAGCTCAGCAAGCTCGTGCTCGCGCCCGATGAAGCTCGCCGAGCTGACCCGATCGCTCATGACGGAAGTATCGCCGCCGCAGAAACGAAACCGGGTTGCGAGACGAGTTGCGTGCCTTGGCGGCGCGGCGCCTCTGCTCGGCGTAACGACGCCGGTCCGTGAGCTCCGCCTGAACCACCATCGCCATCAGCTGGCTGTTCATGTCGTTCCCTTCGTCGAATGACTCCGGGATCGAAACTACGGCTAAGCCAGGGGTCCCACAACGGGCGAATGCCCACGATTTCGCCCGCTCACCCCTTAGTTGGCGGCCACGATGCCTTAGTGGGCCATACCACGCTTGGCCGTCAGCGCGGACACGGGATCGGCTTGCGCCGCTCGCGCTTCAGGCACTTGTCGATGCGCTTCGGTGCCTTGCCGTCGCGCAGCATGAACTTCGTGAACTTGCCGATCGCATCTGGGTCGGAGACGAGGATCTCGAGCACGACCCGCGGCGTGAGCACCCGCTCGATGCCGGGGAAGCCGACCCGCCTCTTCTTCACCGCCCGCCTCCGCCGGTCGAAGGGGCAGCCGGGGCCATGGCACCGCACGGTCACGTCAACTCCCTTCGGGCCGCGGACGGAAAGGCGATCGATCCGCGTCTTGCCGCTGCGGCGGATGCTGCCGCTGAGCCGCACGACGGGAAACGGGCTCATCAGCTCGAGCGGCTGCCGACGTACGCGAATCGTCTGCGTCTCGGTGTCGCCGGCCCCGCTCCCGTCTGTTACACGCAGGCCGACATCGACCTTGCCCTTGCGCCGAAACTTCGTCCGGACGAGCCCGCCCGCCGCGTCGTCGAATGCGCCGTCGCCGTCGAGGTCCCAGTCCTGACTGGCCAACGGTCCGTCGGAGTCCGAGGATGTCGAGGAGAGGGTGATCTGCTCGCCCGCCGCCGGCTTTGAGGGCTCGAAGATGAAGCTTGCGGTTGGCGGGGTGTGGACCGTAAGCCTGGCCGATTCCACGTCGGTGTCGCCTTCGTTGTCCGTCACCTGCAGGCTGACGTCGACCGGGCCCGCGTTCGTATACGCCTGAGAGACGGTCGGAATGGTGCCCGTGGTTTTCTCGAAGGAGCCGTTGCCATCGAGGTCCCAGCGATAGTCCGTCACGGTGCTGCCGCCACCATCGCCAGTGGAGCCCGACCCGTCGAAGGACACCGTCTGGTTTACGAGTGCCGGGTTGGGGTTGGCGGTGAAAGCCGCCGTTGGCGGGGCCGATGGCGCCGACGGGGCCAACGCGGGCGCCGCGAGAGACGCCACGGCCAGCAGCGCGAGCGCGAGCGTCAGTGGGAGGACCTGTCTGGCCATCGTCTTCAGGTTGCCAGATCGTCATCTAGAGGCGTCTGCGCCGCGCCTATCCTGCCAATCAGGCGATGGGCCGTACAGGGATCGAACCTGTGACCTTGAGATTAAGAGTCTCCTGCTCTACCAGCTGAGCTAACGGCCCGGAGGGCAGAATAGCGGGGCGTTTTAGGGCGTTTCGGAGGGCACCGGGGGCACGGTGCTGCCGCCGCCGAGGCCGCCGAACGGGTTCTCGAGCTGCGCTTCGCCGACCTCGTCGCCGCCCTGTTCTGCCTGGCGCGCGATCTGGCGCTGCTGCTTGCGCGCCGACTCGGCGAGCGACTCCATGTTCTTGCGGATCTGGGCGCGCTGCGAGGAGTCGGCGGCCTTGACCGCCTGCTCGCCGGCGGCGTCGCCGGCCTTGAGCTTGCCGTCGGCGTAGAGGTAGAGAGCGAGCTGGCCGTAGTCGGCCGCCGTGCCGCCGTTCTCGGCGACGATCCGCTGCGCCTCGGCGGCCCCGCCGGCGTCGTTGAGCAGCACGTATGCCTGCGTCGCGCTCGCCGCCGAGGCCGGATCGGGCTTCGGCGGATCGGAGCCCAGGTAGTCCTGCCAGGCGGCGACGGTCTCCTCGAGCTGGGCACGCGACTCCTCGCTGATCGAGGTTTCCCCGGTCTCGAAGTTGGTCTCGATGCCGCTCTGCGTTGCGGCCAGGTAGTGGTAGTTGATGAGGTCGACCAGCGCCCGCTGGTTGTCCGGATCGGTCTCCAGCGTCGCCTCGGCGTCCTCGATCTGCTGGTCGTACTCGGTCTCGGCATCGCCGCCGTTGCTGCCGCCGAGCCCGATCGCGTCGAAGATCCCGCCCGCGGCGTCGCTGCCGATGCCGAAGCCGACGAAGCTGATCAGGAAGACGAAGGCGAGGAAGCCGAACACGACCTGGACCACGCGCCGGCGCTTGCCGCTCTTCAGGTCGAAGATCACTGCGCGAAGAGGCTACTCATCCTCGACCGGCTTTCCGAACCGGCGGTCGACGATGATGCTGGCCTCGTAGAGGGCGATCAGCGGGATCATGATCATGAACATGCTCACCGGATCGCCGCCGGGGGCCGCGGCCGAGAGCACCGCGATGATGAAGATCGCGTAGCGCCGATTGCGGGCGAACCAGTCCGCCGAGACGATGTCGAGCCGGGTCAGCGAGAGCATCGCGATCGGGATCTGAAACAGGAGTCCCATCGCCAGGAGGAACAGGCCGAAGAAGCTGAAGTACTCGCCGGCCCGCAGCTGGATGTCGAACTCGGACTCGTTGAAGTTGAGCAGGAACTCGATCGCCACCGGCATTACGACGAAGTAGGCGAACGCGATCCCGGCCAGGAACAGGAACGGCATCGCGATCACGAACGGCATCACCGCCCGCCGCTCCCTGGGCGAGAAGGCCGGCAGCACGAACGCCCAGAGCTGGTAGAGCAGGATCGGCAGCGCGATCACGAAGGCGCCGTAGGCGGCGATCTCGACCGTGGTGAAGAACGGCTCGGTCGGCTTCAGCGTGATGAGGTTGGTTCCCTCCGGCAGCGGCTCCTTGGCGATGTCCAGCAGCCGGTTGTCCTGCCAGAAGCAGAACGCGAACGCAATGCCGAAGGCAACCAGCGAGACGACGATCCGGGTCCGCAGCTCGTCGAGGTGCTCCACGAGCGACATCCGGTCCTCGAACGCCGCGGGCTTCACACGCGGGATCGAACGGCGGCGCCCGCCCGCGGCGGACTCCATCTCAGTTGCGGTTGTCGGCTACGACTTCGCCTTCGACGGGCTCCGCCGGCTGCGGCCGGGAAGCCTGCGTCTCCAGCTTCGCCTGCTCGTCGTCATCGTCCTTGCCCGTGATCGAGTCCTTGAACTCGCGCATTCCCTTGCCCAGCGAGCTGCCAAGCTCGGGCAGCCGCTTTGGCCCAAACACGAGCAGGGCGATGACCAAGACAATCGCGATCTGCCAAATGCTGAAATCCATTACACGGGATGGTACTCACGCCATCCCCTGCGGATCACTTCTTGCCGAAAGGTCACTCCGAACTCTGTGGAGGCTTTCGCTCTTCAGGCGGGAAGTTGAGGTAGTAGCGCGAGGCGGTCGGGCCCTGCTGGCCCTTGTATTTCGAGCCAGCCGACTCGCTTCCGTAGGGGACCTCCGCTTCAGTGCTCAGGCGCAGAAACGAAATCTGACCGATCTTCATCCCTGGATAGATCGCGATCGGCAGGTTCGCGACGTTGGAAAGCTCGAGCGTCAGGTGTCCGTCCCATGAAGGGTCAACGAACCCGGCGGTGCTGTGTATGAGAAGACCAAGTCGACCCAAAGAGCTTTTTCCCTCGAGCCTCGCAACGAGATCAGGCCCAAGGGCAACTCGCTCGAGGGTTGAGCCGAGGACGAACTCGCCCGGGTGCAGGATGAACGACTTGCCGTCCGGCACCTCGACCAGCTCGGTCAGGTCCTCCTGCGCGCGCTTGGGGTCGATGTACGGCGTCGTGTCGTTGCGGAAGACGCGGAACAGCCGGTCGACATGAAGGTCAACTGAGGACGGCTGAACACAGCCTTCTCCCAGTGGATCGATGACGATCCCTCCGCTCTCGAGCTGTTCGCGGATCGACTTGTCGGACAGGACCACGGCGCCGCAGCCTACCGCCGGGTGAAGACCGTTCGGTGCGCACCTGATTGCTCAGCAGGCACGCCCATTACGCACGTTGGGCGTGGGGGCCAACCACTAAAGGCACCCTGGGATTGCGCCGATAGGCAGGCGAGATGGCTGAAGAGCAGACCACGAAGCGCAACCAGGCGCCGCTCGCCGGCATCGACGCGAGCAGCTTTGCGCCCACGCCGCGCACGGCCTCGGCGCGCAGCTCGGAAGCGCTGCATGTCTGCCCCGCCTGCGCCTCGGAGCTCGTGTTCCCGACCGACTGGTCGCCGGCCGACCGGACCCGCTGGAGCGTCGAGCTGCGCTGCCCCGACTGCGAATGGGTCGGCGGCGGCGTCTACACCCAGCAGGTCGTCGACCGCTTCGACGAGGCGCTCGATGCCGGCACCGAGCAGCTGCTCGACGATCTCACCACGCTCGCGCGCACGAACATGGAGGAGCAGCTCGAGCGTTTCGCGGCCGCCCTGTGGGCCGACGACATCCTCCCCGAAGACTTCTAGGCTCGCCGCGCACTCGCGCGTATCAAGCGAGGCGAGCCGCGTGCGACACGCAGCGGCCCGCTTCGCTTCCTATAGCGCGGTCAGGAGTAGCGCTCGACGACCCCGTCGGCGACCAGGGTGAGCAGCTCGCGGCGCACGGGGTCGAGCGGCGCCGAGTCGAGCGCCGCCTTCGCCGCCTCGACCCGGCGGCGGGCGTCGGCACGAACCTCGTCGAGCACGCCGGTGGCGGCGATCCGGTCACAGGCGCGCTCGGCCGCGGTTGGGTCGAGCGTGCGCAGATCGAGCTGCGCCAGCTCCGGGTCCCTGGCGCGAGCGAGGATCAGCGGCAGCGTCGCGGTGCCGTCGAGCAGGTCGGTGCCCCGCGCCTTGCCGGTGCGCTCGGGCGGGCCCGCGACGTCGAGGACGTCGTCGAGGAGCTGAAAGGCGAGCCCGATCTCGCAGCCGAAGGTGCTGAGCGCTTCGCTCTCGGAGTTGTCGGGTTCCGGGTCGGCGCCGATCAGGCAGGCGCATTCGAACAGGCGCGCGGTCTTCAGCCGGCAGCGCTCGAGGTAGCGCTCGGCCCCTATCTCGGCGTCGAAGGCGTCGCTTCGCTGCGCCAGCTCGCCCCGTGCCAGTCCGAGCGCCGCGGCCGCAAGCAGGCTCACCCGGCGCACGGCGCCGTCGCCGTCGCGGGACAGCTCGGCGAAGGCGCGCGAGAACAGCAGGTCGCCGACGGCGGTCGCCGCCTCGCGGCCTGAGCGCGCGACCACGGTCGGGCGTCCCCGCCGCAGCGGGGCGGCGTCGAGGACGTCGTCGTGTACCAGGCTCGCCATGTGCACCAGCTCGACCGCGGTTGCCGCGCGCACCGCGCCCTCACCGGCCCCCGGGCCGCCGCAGAGCAGGACGAGCATCGGGCGCAGGCGCTTGCCGCCGGCGTTCAGCGTCGCGCCGGCTTCGGCGCCCAGCCGCTCCCCATGGCTTTCGACCAGCGTGGTGAGGCGCTCCTCGACCGCCGCCATCCGCATCGGCAGCCAGTTCGAGGCCGCGTCGAGGACCTGGGTAACCGGGGGCGGGACGCGCGACCGGTTCACGAGCGGATGCCGGAGTGAATGGCGATGATCCCGCCGGCCAACACCGTGTAGCGAATCCGCTCGAGGCCCGCCTGGGCCATGAGCCCGGCGAGTCCCTCAGGCGAAGGGAAGCGCTTGACCGACTCGGGAAGGTAGGTGTATGCCTCGCGATCGCCCGCCAGGGTGCCCAGCACGGGCACGAGCCGGTCGAACCAGAGCGCGAAGAAGGTCGACAGCGGCGGCCGCTGCGGCTGGGTGATCTCGAGGATCACCAGCCGGCCGCCGGGCTTGAGCACCCGCGTCAGCTCGGCGAGGCCCTGATCGAGGTCGGCGAAGTTGCGCACCCCGAAGCCGACGGTAACCGCGTCGAAGCTGCCGTCGTCGTACGTCAGGTCGAGCGCGTCTCCCCATTCAAACCGCACTCCGTCGACGACCCCGCGGCTGGCCGCCTTGCGCCGGGCGAGCTCGAGCATCCGCTCGGAGAAGTCCGACCCGATCACCGAGCCGCTCGGGCCGACCCGGCCGGCGAGCTCGAGCGTCAGGTCGCCGGTACCGCAGCAGGCGTCGAGCGCCGCGTCGCCCGGCGCCAGCTCGGCGCGGTCGGCGGCGCGCTCGCGCCAGCGATGGTGGAGTCCCACCGTCATCGCCGTGTTCAGCGGGTCGTAGATCCCGGCGATGCGGTCGAACATGCCGCGGATCTGCCCGGCGAATCGCTCCTGCTCGGCGGTCGGCGTCGGCGGCGCGCTCATCGGAGGTCTCCGGGCCGCGGCGGCGGCCGCCCCGTCACTGCAACGAGGCGAGGAAGTCGACCAGGGCTTCCTTCTTCTCCGGGGGCAGGTTGCCGTAGGGCGGCATGATCCCGGACGGGTTCACCAGCGTGCGCTCGATCGCCTCGGCGGGCAGCTTGGCGCCGATCTCGGTCAGCTCCGGGCCGGGCCCGTCGTTGCCGTTCTCGCCGAACTTGTGGCAGGCCAGACACCCGGACTGCGCGGCGACCTGCTTGCCGACCTCGAACTGGGGCGGCACCTCGAGGTCGATCTCGGTCGGCGAGCCCGCCGAGGCGCCGAGGAAGGTCAGGTAGGCCATCGCGATGATGGTCAGGATCGCGGCCGTTGTCGCCACCGGCCGGCGCTCCGGCCGGCGCTCGGGGTTGCGGTCGTAGAACGGCAGCAGGAGGAGCAGGACCATGCACAGGGTCGGGATCCCGACCGTCGCGATGGGGACCAGCTCGGCCGGCTTGATCACCCGCAGCACCTCGAAGAGGAAGAAGAAGTACCACTCCGGCCGCGGCACGTAGGTGGTCGTCGTCGGGTCGGCCTTCGGTCCCTGCTCGGCGCCCAGGATCAGCGCCATCGCGACGATCACCAGTGCGGTGATCGCCATCATCGTCGCGTCCTTGAAGACCGCGTACGGGAAGAAGGGCTTGCCCTTCTTCTTCAGGACCTCGTACTCGCGGAGGTAGGCCTCTTTCTCGGCGTTGTTCACGTCAGCCCACCTGCTCCTCGCGCAGCGACTTCGGCTTGCTCTCGGCGCGCAGCCACGGCGGGGCGGTGGTTCCGAGCTTGACCACCAGGTACAGGTGCGCGCCGATCAGGGCGATGATGAGGCCCGGGACCAGCAGCATGTGGACGGCGTAGAAGCGGGGGAGCGTGGTGCTCCCGAACTCGGCGCCGGCGCGCAGGAAGTCGGCCAAGTAGGGGCCGACCACCGGGCCGGAGGCGGTGATGTTCATCGCCACGATCGTCGCCCAGTAGGAGCGCTGGTCGAACGGCAGCAGGTAGCCCGTGAGGCCCATCACGAGGGTGAGGATCAGCAGCACCACCCCGATCACCCAGTTGAGCTCGCGCGGGTACTTGTAGGCACCGAAGAAGAACGTCCTGCCCATGTGCAGGAAGATCAGGATGATCATCACCGTCGCGCCCCACTTGTGCAGGCCGCGGGTGAACTCGCCGAGGAAGACGTCGTTGGTCAGGTGGCTGATCGAGTTGTAGGCCTCGGTCGACGAGGGGACGTAGTACATCGCCAGGAACACGCCGGTGAGCGCCTGCATCGCGAACGCGAACAGGGTCGCCGAGCCGAGCGTGTAGAACCAGTTGGTTCCCTTCGGCACCTTGCGGAGGAGCAGTCCGGTGAGGAACGGCGACGCGCCGGTGCGCTCGTCGACCCAGCCGACGACATCGATCGCGCCCTCCTTGACCGCCTCGATCGCCGGCGAGGGCGGCTTGCCGTCGCCGTCGGTATCGGGGCGACGGGCACCGTTGCCGCCCTCCCCTGGCTTGGGCGGCTTGCGCAATCCGGCTGGCAGTGGGAGCTTCGGCATCAGGGAGCGGGGGCCGTGGTCGGGCGCGGCGGGTAGAGGTACTCCCAGATCCCGCCCGTGAACTCGCCGGGATCGCGGGCGCGGACGGGCTCGAGGTCGTTGGTGACGCTGTAGCGGGGGCCGACCTCGAGCTCGCCGTTGACGACCCGGGTCTGGAACCGGTCCAGGGGTCGCACCGGCGGGCCGCCGATCACCTTGCCCTCGAAGTCGTAGACGCCGCCGTGACACGGGCAGATGAAGTTGCCGGCGGCCCTGACGAAGCGAACCGGGCATCCCAGGTGCGCGCAGCGGGTCGAGATCGCGATGAACTCGTTCGGATCCTCGCCGAGATCGGGACTGCCGCGGCGGATGTAGACCGTCGTCTTGCCCGTGTCGCCGATCCCCTGGACGATCGTGATCACCGCCTGGCTGTAGGTGTCGGAGGAGAAGTCGTCCGGCGAGCCCACGCCCTCCCAGGTCTCGTCGGGCTCGTCGAAGATCGGCGCCAGGGCGAAGCCGACCGTGGGCAGCGCGACGACGCTGACGGCAAGGATGCCAGCGCCCTGGACGCCGAGCCCGAACACCGTGCGCCGGGTCATCGTCTCGCCCTCGAAGTAACCCACGGGCTTGGGCTTCTCGGGCGCTTGTGCCCGGTTCTTGTCCGCCGGCTCAGCCAAGTTCAGGAGGGTCGGCACCGAAGTCTATTGCGTCTGCGGCGAGCTCAAGGTCGTGCTGGATGCCGGTTTCGGCCGCCCGCCGTACGGCCGCGGTGTAGAGCTCGTCTGCCGCCGCAGGGGTCCCCGCGCGCAGCGCGGCCTTCGCCGCGGAGAGCTCGCTAGACGCCCCCGCGGCGATCGCCGTCGCCGTCGCCAGCCACAGCGCATCGAGCTCGCGCGCCGCGCGGGCGCGCGGGCGCGTGCCATCGTTGACCTGTGCGGCGAGGCTGATCAGGTCCGACAGCTCGCGCACCGAGTCGACGTCGCCGAGCGCGGCCAGCCGATCGAGGCCGAGCGCATAGAGGTGATCGCCGGCAAGGAGGGCCAGGTCGGGCTCGATTCCCGCGAGCAGCCGCGGCCGGCCGTAGTGCAGCAGATAGCCCTCCCGCACGGCCTCGACGATCAGCGCGTACGCGCCATCGCGTGAGCCGGCTGCCGCCAGCGCGCCCAGCGCCGCGCCGTCGCCCTGCTGGGCTTCGACGTGCGGTGCAAGCAACGGCTCGTCGGCGAGCAGGCCGGCGAGCTCGCGCAGCGGTTCGGCCGCGGCCATCGGCCCAAAGGCTAGGACGATCGTTGCGTTTCGTGTGTGACGGAGGGCGAAGCGATCGGTCAGCCCGAGCCGTAGCTGTAGCCGCCCGAGCCCGAGCTATCGTCGTCGGGCTCGACGCCACCCGACTCGCCTTCGGACTCCGTGGTCGTCGTGTCCTCGGTCGTCGTCTCGTCGGTCGTCGTCGAGGTTGTCTCGCCCGTCGTCGTCTCGTCGGTCGTGGTCTCCGCTGCGGGCGCCGGCTCGGTCACGGTCGTCGGCGACTCCTCGTCGCCGCACCCCGCCAGCCCGCCAGCGGCGAGCGCCAGGGCCGTGATCGCGATTGTGATCCGCCTCTTCATCCGTCGCCTCCTACCCAGCGAATGCCGCCTCGAACGCGTCCGCCGCCGCCTCGACCGTGCGATCGATCGCCGCCTCATCGTGGGCGAGCGAGACGAACCACGCCTCGAACTGAGAGGCCGGAGGATAGACGCCGCGGTCGAGCAGCTCGCGAGCGAAGCGGCCGTACGCCTCGAGGTCGCAAGCCGAGGCAGCGGCGAAGTCGGCCACCGGCTCGGCGGCAAAGAACGGCGTCACCAGCCCGCAGACCGACCCGATCTGAACCGGGTGGTCACCGGCGGCCTCGGCGAGGCCGTTGGCGAGCCTGTCGGTGAGCGCCGCGAGTTGCTCGTAGGCAGCGGCGTCGAGGCGGGCGAGCGTCGCCAGCCCGGCCGCGACGGCCAGCGGGTTGCCCGACAGCGTCCCCGCCTGGTAGACGTCCCCCGCCGGCGCGACCCGCTCCATCAGCGCCCGGCTGCCGCCGTAGGCGGCCGCGGGCAGCCCTCCGCCCAGGACCTTGCCCATGATCGTCAGGTCCGCGTCGACTCCGAAGCGCTGCTGGGCGCCGCCGCGGGCGACGCGAAACCCGGTGATCACCTCGTCGAGCACCAGCAGGGCCCCGTTGGCGTCGGCGAGCTCGCGCAGGCGCTCGAGAAAGCCTTCGGCCGGCGGGACGACCCCCATGTTTGCCGGCACCGGCTCGGCCAGGATCGCCGCCGCCTCGTGCTCGGCCAGCGCGGCCTCGACGGCGTCGCCGTCGTTCCAGGGGACGACGATCGTCGCCGCCGCCTGCGCCTCGGGTACGCCGGGGCTCGCCGGGATGCCTTGGGTCGCCAGCCCCGAGCCGGCCTCGGCAAGCAGCCCGTCGACGTGGCCGTGATAGGCGCCGGCGAACTTGATCAGCTTCTCGCGTCCGGTGGCCGCGCGGGCAAGCCTGATCGCGCTCATCGTCGCCTCGGTACCGGAGTTGACCATCCGCACCATCTGCACCGAGGCAAAGCGATCGACGACCTCCTGGGCGAGCTCGACCTCGTCCTCGGTCGGCGCGCCGTAGCTGGTCCCGCGCGCCGCTGCCTCGGTCACCGCCTCGACGACCTCCGGGTCGGCGTGGCCGAGGATCAGCGGTCCCCAGGAGCAGACCCAGTCGACGTAGCGGTGGCCGTCGACGTCGATCAGCGCGCAGCCCTCGCCGCGCTCGACGAAGATCGGATACTCGCGGCCGATCGACCGCATCGCCCGCACCGGCGAGTTGACCCCGCCGGGCAGCAGGCCGACCGCGCGGGCGTAGATGACCTCCGACCCGCGCGTGTCTAGCGGCACTACGCGTACGTCGCTTCCCACTCCGCGTAGTCGGGGGTGAAGTAGTGCAGGCGGATCTTCTTGAACTCGGTCGAGGAGTAGAGCGTCGCGCGGTCGTCGCCGTGCAGCCCGTGCTCGTCGGCAATCGAGTCGAGGATCGCGTCGCACTCCTCCTTCGAGCGGCCGTGGGCCATGGTGAACACCGAGTAGGGCCAGTCCGCGTAGGTGGGCCGCTGGTAGCAGTGCGAGATCCCGCGCACCGACGCCATCCGCGCCCCGACCTCGAGGATCTCCTCCTCAGGAACCCGCCAGACGCCCATCCCGTTGGCCGAGAAGCCGGCGCGGCGGTGATAGAGGATCGCGGCGACGCGGCGCAGGATCTTGCGCTCGACCATCCCCCGCAGGTGCTCGAGCATCGCCTCGGTCTCGATCCCGAGCTCGGCGGCGGCGTCGTCGTAGGGCCGCTCGACCACGTCCATCGGCCCCTGGAGGGCGCGGATCACGGCGACGTCGTGCTGGTCGTAGGGCTGGGCCTCGAGCTCGCGCGGCGGCCCGGCGTCGACGTTCGCCGCCAGGGCGTCGGTCCCCTTCTCCATCTCCAGGTTCATATTGATCTTGAACAGGCGCAGGGTCGGGAGCTGGCGGATCGACTCGGCGCCGGTGAGTCGCTGCAGGACCTCGAGCGTGCCGTCCAAGCCAAGCCCGGAGTCGGGTGGGGTGGCGATCGTGAACCAGAGGTTGAACTCGTGCGTGCGCAGGTAGTTGTGCGAGACGCCGGGATGGGAGTTGATGATCCCCGCCGCCCGGTGCGGGTTCTCCGCGTCGACCTTCGCCGCGACCAGCATCGAGGCGTAGCCGAGTGCGCGGGTGTCGAAGATCGGCGTGATCTCGCGGATGATCCTTTCCGTGACCAGCCGGTTGGTGCGGGCGAGCAGCTCGTCGAGGTCGAGGTCGGCCGCCGCGGCGACCTCGGCATAGGGCTCGGCCGCGAGTGGAAAGCTCGACTGCAGCAGGTTCATCAGCCGCTTGTCGGTCTCGTCGAGCGGGATGGCGGCGCCGTCCTTGCGCGAGCGCACCTTCGGCCGCGGCGCCTTCACTGAAGCCAATCCGCGGCCTCCTTCGCGTAGTAGGTGAAGATCACGTCGGCGCCGGCGCGCCGGATCGCGGTCAGCGCCTCGAGCGCCGCCGTGCGCTCGTCGATCCAGCCTTTGCCGGCGGCCGCCTTCAGCATCGAGTACTCGCCGGAGACCTGGTAGGCGGCGATCGGCAGCTCGACCTCCTCGCGGACGGCGCGGATCACGTCCAGATATGGCAGCGCCGGCTTGACCATAACCATGTCGGCGCCCTCCTCGACGTCGAGGCGGACCTCGCGCAGCGCCTCGCGCACGTTGGCGGGATCCATCTGATAGCCGCGGCGGTCTCCGAACTCCGGGGTCGACTCGGCCGCCTCGCGGAAGGGGCCGTAGAAGGCCGATGCGTACTTCGCCGAGTAGGCGATGATCGCCGTGTCGGGGTGGCCCTCCTCGTCGAGCTGAAAGCGAATCGAGCCGACGCGGCCGTCCATCATGTCGGAGGGCGCGACGACGTCGGCCCCCGCTTCGGCATGGGAGATCGCGGTCTTCGCCAGCAGCTCGACCGTGATGTCGTTGTCGACCTCTCCGTCGCGGACGAAGCCGCAGTGCCCGTGCGACGTGTACTCGCACATGCAGACGTCGGTGATCACGGTGAGGTCCGGATGGGCGTCCTTGAGCGCCCGGATCGCGAGCTGCACGATGCCCTCGTCGTCGTACGCGCCCGAGCCCATCTCGTCCTTGGCGGCCGGGATCCCGAAGAGGATCACCGACTCCAGCCCGACGGCCTGCAGCTCGGACGCCTCGGCGACGAGCTCTGAGATCGAGAAGCGCTCGATCCCCGGCATCGACTCGACCGGCTCGCGCACCCCCTCGCCAGAGACGACGAAGAGGGGTTGGATCAGGTGCCGCGGGGAGAGGTCGGTCTCGCGCACGAGGTCGCGAAGTCCCTTCGTCCGCCGCAGTCGCCGCATGCGCGTCGCGGGGTAGCTCACGGCGCTGATTCTAGGGCCGGCTCCGATCGCGGAGCCCGAAGGGCGAAGCGGAGGTGCGCCGCTGTTGAGGCGCCTTGTTTGTCACGTGCCTTGGGCAAAGCGGCGCAGGGCCAGGCGGGCGAGCAGCCCGTAGGCGGCGACGATCGCGGCCGTGTGCAGCAGGGGCACGAGGAGGTCGGGGCCCTCGGAGTCGAGCGCGCCCTCGATCGCGTCGAGGGCGGGATCGAAGGGAAACAGCGCCCGGACGATCTCGATCAGGTCGTACACCCCACCGCTGACCGTGCCCGAGGGAACCAGCGAGAGGAAGGCGATCGGCAGCGAGATCATGAACGCCAGCAGCGAGCTGGCTCGCACCTCGCGGGCCGAGCCGCCGATCGCGGCGCCGAAGGCCGCAAACCCGCCGCCCCCGGCGAGGATCGCGACCAGGATCAGGGGCGCGCGTCCCCACTCGATCGGGACCAGCGCCGTAAGCGCGGCGAGCAACAGCAGGGTGACGCCCAGCGAGGCGACGATCCCCAGCAGCACCTTCTCGACCAGCAGGCCGGTCGGGCCGACCAGCCCGCGGGTGATCCGCGCAAATGCGTTCTCCTCGCGCTCCAGCGCCAGCGAGCCGGCGACGAGCAGCACGGTGACGAACATCAGCGTCACCGTGACCGCCACCGCGATCGCGAACTCGTCGAGCTCGGCGCTGTCGCCGGCGACCACCTGCTTGTCGACCTGGATCGGCTCGGCGACCGCGCCGAGCAAGGGCAACGCGAAGTCGAGGTTCTCGCGGGCTTGGTCGGCGAAGCTGATCACCCGATCGAGCGCCGCCCTCGACTCGCTCGATTCGGGCAGCTGGCTGCGGACGTCGTCGAGGATCTCGCCGCTCTCGCGCAGGCCGAGGATGTCGAGCTCGCCGATCAGCGGCAGGCTGAACGTGCCGCCCTCGATCAGCAGGTCGAGATAGCCCGCGGCCTGATTGGAGATCCGCTGGGAGAGGATCAGGTTCGCCTCGGTCACGAGTGCGGAGATCCGGTCGTCGACCAGGCTCGCCTTCACCGGGTCGTCCTCGTTGACCAGCACCTCGACCGTCGGCTGCTGCGGGTTGAGGCTGGCGAGCGACTCGAGCTTGTCGAGCAGGTCCGGCGGCAGGATCAGCGCCGCGATCACCTCGCCGTCCTCGACCTTCTGCTCGGCCTCCTCGCGCGAGTCGACGTCGACGCATTCAACGCGCGCGCAGAGCTCGTCGCGGGCGATCCCGCGGTCGATCTCCTCGTTGCCGCTGCCGATCTGAAACTGATCGTCGTCGGGAACCTGGTTTAAGAAGGCGACCCGCTGCTTTGAGTCGTCGCCCGAGAGCGCGAAGCCGATCAACACCCCGAGGATCACCGGGTACGCGATCAGCAGGCCGACGATCAGCGGCGAGCGGCGCAGGATCTGCAGGTCCTTCAGCAGCAGCCAGCGCATCTCAGTGTCCCCGCTCGCGCAGGAAGCGCACGAAGGCGGCCTCGAAGTCGCTGCCGTCGGATTCCGGCACGGCCCGGTGCAGGTCCTCGGCGCTCCCGGTGAAGACCAGCTCGCCGTCGGCGAGCACGAGCAGGCGGTTGCCGTAGCGCTCGGCCTCGGTCAGGTGGTGAGTCGAGTAGATCACCGTCGTCCCGGAGCCGACGAGCCCGAGGACGAACTCCCACAGTCGCTCGCGCTGGCGCGGGTCGAGGCCCGTCGAGGGCTCGTCGAGCAGCAGCACGGCCGGCCGGCTGAGCAGTCCGATCGCGATGTTGACCCGCTGCTGGTTGCCCCCGGATAGCGTCGCCACCTGGTCGTCGCGCCGCTCGACGAGCTGGGTCTGCTCGAGCATTCGATCGACCGCGGCGTCGACGTCCGCGACCCGCTCCAGGTGGGCGAACAGGCGCAGGTTCTCGTCCACGGTGAGGCGGCGATAAAGCGCCGCCTGCTGTGGCACCCACCCGACCTCGCCGCCGATCCGGACCGCGCCCGCATCGGCCTTCTGGATCCCGGCGAGGATCGAGAGCAGGGTGGTCTTGCCGGCGCCGTTTGGCCCGATCACCGCCAGCGTCGTCCCCGGCTCGGCCTCGAAGGAGATGCTGCGCAACGCCGGCCGGCCGTTGAAAGACTTGCTCAGCTCGCGTGCCGAGATCACAGCCTCGGGCCCGCCTGCCGTCGCCTCGTTCACGCGGCCGAACGCTAGACGTCGCCGTCGGTCGGCGCGGCCGTAGGATCGTCCGATGCAGATCGCTCTCGCAACGTGCGCAGGAGTGCCGCCGGACTTCGACGACGACGAGCTGATCGTGGAGGCTCTGCGCGAGCGCGGCACGAGCGCCGAGTTCGTCGAGTGGGACGACCCGGCCGCCGACTGGGAGGCCTACGACCGGGTCGTGATCCGCTCGACCTGGGACTACACACTGCGGCTCGACGAGTACCTGGACTGGGTCGATCGTGTGGACGGTCGGCTGCGAAACACGCCCGAGCTGGTCCGGTGGAACAGCGACAAACGCTACGTAGGCGACCTGGCCGACGCGGCCCTGCCGGTGGTCCCAACCCGGTTCATCAATCCCGGCGAGGAGGCAGGGGAGCTCGTGGGCCAGATCGCGATCAAGCCGACCGTCTCGGCCGGCGGTCGCGACACCGGCCGGTTCGGACCCGTGGCCCACGAAGCCGCGCGCGAGCTGGTCGAGCAGATCGTCGCCGACGGACGCACGGCCATGTTGCAGCCGTACCTGGAGGCGGTCGAGACCGAGGGCGAGACTGCGCTCGTGTTCATCGCCGGCGAGCTCGCCCACGTCCTGCACAAGCGTGCGGTTCTCGCCCCCGACGAGGTCGCCCCCGTCCGCGACGACGCGCTCCGCGCGGCCGAAGCGATGTACGACCCGACCCTGGTCACCGTCGGCAAGGCGGCCGAGGACCAGCGCGAGCTCGGGCGGCGCGTGATCGGGTGGCTCGCAGAGCGCTTCGGCGCGCCGCCGCTGATCGCTCGCGTCGACACGGTCCGCGACGCAAGCGGTTCGCCGGTCGTGCTCGAGCTCGAGGCGGTTGAGCCGAACCTCTACCTGCGCCAGGCTCCGGCCACGGCCCAGCTCCTGGCCGACGCCATCCTCGCTGAACTCACCCCGCGATGAAGGTCCTGTTCGTCGCTGACGTGGTCGGCAAGCCGGGGCGGGCCGGGCTCGGCCGCGCGATGCCGGGGCTGCGCGAGCGTTACGAGCCCGACCTGGTGATCGTCAACGGCGAGAACTCGGCGGGCGGGCTCGGGATCACGCCGAAGACGGCCGAGGACCTGTTCGCGATCGGCGCCGACGTGATCACGCTCGGAAATCACGCGTTTCGCCACCGCGACGTCTTCCCCTATCTCGACGAGAACGAGCGCATCGTCCGCCCCGCCAACTTCATGTCGGGAAACCCCGGTCGGGGCCACACCGTGGTCGAGGTCGAGGGCATGCGAGTCGGCGTGATCAACCTGATCGGCCAGGTGGGTCTGCAAGCTGCGCGCTCGCCGTTCAGCGACGCCGACGCGCTGCTCGACCGCCTCGACGGCTCCGCCGACGCGTTCTTCGTTGACTTTCACGCCGAGGTGACCTCGGAGAAGGTGGCGATGGGATGGCACCTGGACGGCAGGGTCGCGGCCGTCGCCGGGACCCACACGCACGTCCCCACGGCCGACGCGCGCGTGCTTCCTCGCGGGACCGCGTACATCACCGACGTCGGCATGACCGGCTCGCGCGACAGCGTGCTCGGAGTCCGCTGGGAGCAGGCGCTGGAGCGCTTCCGCACCCAGATGGCCGTTCGCTTCGAGACCGCGGAGACCGACGTCTGGATCAACGCGATCGTGGTCGAGATCGGCGCCGGGGGACTCGCCGAGTCGATCGAGCTGGTGCTCGAGCCGGCGCCGGATTAGGCCGGCGCCGGCCCGTCACGGGTTACGGAGCCGGGGCCTCGGACTCGCCCGCGGACTCGTCTCCGAAACCGCCCTCGTCGCCGCCGGACTCCTCGCCGGCGTCGTCCGAAAACGCGTCCTCGTCGCTGGTCTCCTCGCTGGGATCGACCTGCGTCTCGTCGGGACTCTCCATCGCTCCTCCTCCGGATGGGATGACAGTGGGCGATTCATACCCCATCGGCGCGTCGGCAACCCGCGTCCCCGGATCGCAGGTCGTAAGCGCGATCATCACCATCCCGAAAAACCACGGGATGTAGAGGTAGAACCAGTGATCGGCGCCGAGCTCGACCGCGATCAGCACCGCCGCCGTGAGCGCCGCGACCCCGGCGATCGTCCGGCGGCGGGGAACGAAGGCGAGCGCGAGCGCGAAACCGGCAGTCAGCACGATGACGACGAGCTGCAGCCAGCGCAGGCTCGTCTCGAGCCCCCAGATCGAAAACGGCGAGTCGCGCTCGACCTGGCTCTGCACGGTCCGCTCCCAGAACGTGGCCAGCCCGGGATCGATCGCGGGATGGGCGAGCATCAGCGCGGCCACGGCGACGAACGCCATGCCGAATGCGATCAGCGGGCGCAGGCCCACACCGCGCCCGGCGCGAACGCGGTCGAGCAGGCCGCGCTCGCCCGCCGCATACAGCGGCACCAGCGCCAGCGGGGCGAACTTGGTCATTGCCGCCAGCGCCAGCAGCGCCCCGCGGGCCACCGGCCGCGCGAACAGCACCAGCGACCACACCAGCAGCGCGGCGAGCAGCGAGTCGTTGGCGTTCGATTGCAGCGCGAACGCGGTGTACGGGTAGGCGAGCCAGCCGAACGCCAGCACGACTCCCAGCTCGCGGCCTCGACGGCCGCGCCGCAGGCGCAGGCCGAAGACCAACAGCCCCAGCACCGTCGCCAGGTCGAAGGCGATCGCGGCGCCGTGCGAGCTGGGCAGCTCGTCCCACTCACCGCTCCAGGGCAGGGCCAGCTCGAACGGCACGTACGCGTAGTAGTTGACCGGGCCGTACGTGTCGCCGAAGCGGTTGTCGTCGGGAAACTCGCCCTCGCCGTAAAGCGGCTCGCCGTGGGCGATCCGGTCGGCGCCGATCGTGCCCGCGTAGCCGACGTCGATGACCCCAGAGTCGGCGACGTTGATCGTCAGCCGGAAGGCGAGGAGGACGATCGCGACGACCGCCAACCACGTGACAGGTGCGGTGGGGCGCAGCGGCTCGCCGCCGCGAAACCCGATCCAGGTCATCCGCGCGAACAGGTAGGCGAGCACCGGATAGACGAGTGGCACCGAGACGCCGATCTCGCCGCGGTTGAAGAACACGTGCGAGATCCCGAAGGCGAGTAGGACGAGCAGGTCCAGGTGCGCAACGCGCCACGGGCGCCGCCAGTCGAACAGGCCGGCGAAGAAGAGCGCGCAGAGCGGGATCCACACGTATGGCGCGTTGAGGACGTGGCCGAACTGGCGCTCGTAGCCCCGCGCCATCGGCCAGGCGACCTGGTATCCGGTCCAGGCCTCGCGCACCGCGCCGCTGGCGCGGTCGACGATCACCTGGGCGACCTCGCGGTCGTCGGTCTTGTAGCCGACCTGCCAGCCGCTGCCGTCGTCCCTCACCTGGATCGCGGTCTCGAGCCGCCCGTAGCGCTCCGTCTGCTCGGCGACGACGGGATGGCCGTCGGCGATCCGCAGCGCCTCGCCGGCGGAGATCACGAAGTCGGGCGGCGCCTCGGGCAACGCGCCGGGCGCGACGGGGACCGGTTCGGTCGAGCCGGCGACGGTGTCCGTGGACGCGGCGAGCGCCTGGGTCGGCGCGGCGATCGCGGCCGCGGTCAGGATGAGGGGAAGCGCTCGGGCTAGCCGAACGTCCACAGCTTGTTGCCGATGAAGTTCACCGGCATCGAGAGCGCCACCGCGGTCGCCTGTGACGGCAGCTCAGCGACCCCGGCGACCGAGACCAGCAGCTCGAGCAGCGCGAGGTTGAAGGCGAGCCCGACGAGGCTGACGGCGAAGAACCGGGCCGCCTGAAAGCCGGCATGGCCGTCGCGGGCGGAGAAGGTCCAGGCTCGATTCAAGAGGAAGTTGTTGGTGACGGCGACGCAGAAGGCGCCGGTCGCGGCGAGCAGGTGGTGCGCGCCCGCGGCCTCGGTGAGCGCGGCGAAGACGAGCAGGTTGACCGCGTAGCCGCTGGCGCCGACGGCGGCGAACTTGCAGAGCTGCAGCCAGCTGGCGGGACGGCGAGTCGCGAGGTGAATGCGCCGGGCCGTGCGCCAGCTCCAGTCCGCGGTCCGCGCCGCCCGCCCCGCGGACGCGTCGCCGATCTGGATCTCGTACTCGCCGGTGCCCATGCGCTCAGCCGACCGCCGCCGAGCCGGCGCCCACCGGGCGCTCGGCCTGGAGCTCGCCCGTGTCGATGCCGAAGTGCTCCTCGACCAGGCCGGCGACGTCGCGCAGCGTCCACTGCTCGCGCCGCGCGGCGATCTGCGGCTCGAATCCGCACAGGAGCAGCGGCCCCAGCGAGTCGCCGGCGCGGAGCGAGCCGTGGCTGCCGCCGGGGCAGTGGGTCATCCCGCCCCAGTCGACCAGCTCATAGCCCGCAGCCGCCGAGATCAGCAGATCGCCCGCGTGCGGCGCCTGAAGCGCCGACCACAGGCGCTCGAGCGGGTTCGGATAGTCGTCGCTCACCAGACGCCCGTCGCGCAGCTCGGCAGCCAGCGTCTCGAGGTCGCCGTTGAGCGTCCACGAGTTGCCGCGCAGGTCCGCGACCTCGTGGCCGGGGCGGAAGCGCAGCTCGCGGCCATCGCGGCGAACGACGGCGTCGTCGTCTTCGAGCCACGCGTAAAGCTCGACCCCGTCGAGCTCCTCCAGCCGCTCCCGAACCGCGCCGTGGATGCGTACCCCGCGATCGCCGCCGGCGAGCACGTAGACGGCGCCGGCGCGGGCGATCGGGCTGACCGCGAGCTCGGCCCGCTCGACCGGCTCGTTCGGCCCGAGCACGCGCCAGTCTGCAGCGAGCGCCTCGATCAGAGGCAGCGGGTGCTCGACCCTGGTCTGGGCGTGGTCGGCGACCAGGATCACGGCGTGGTCCGCGAGAAACTCCCGCAGCCCGCCGGCGGCCTCGACCAGCTCGGCGAAGGCGGCGTCGGCGCGGGCGATCGACTCGATCTGAGCCTCGGGACCGAGCTTGTGGGAGTGATGGTCGTTGTCGGGCAGCGAGAAGAGCAGGAAGTCATAGAGGTCGCGCTCGGCCAGCTCGCGTCCGGCGCAGGCCGAGTACTCGTCGCGGGTCCCGGGGCGAGCCAGCGTGGGCTTGCAGTCGACCGGCTGGCTGGCGTAGAGCTCGCCGTAGAAGAGCTCGTCCGGCCCCCAGGTCGCGTGTCGGAAGCTCGCCGCGATCGCGACCCGGCGCAGCAGCCCCTCGAGCCCGAGCTCGTGGCGGGTGCGGCCGCGATAGATCAGAAACGGCGTGCAAGCTGTGCGCACGCCGGCGTCGCCGAGACGCTCGAAGCTCGTCGCCACCTCGTGGGAGAGGTGCGACATGTTCATGTTGTAGACGATGTCGTAGAGCGTCCGGAAGAGACCGAAGGCGCGGGTCGCCTCGAACGAGCTGCCGTACTCGACGTAGCGCTCCTCGGCGCGGTGATACCAGTTGCTGCCGCTGATCCAGTGGCGGTCGGGCCCATGCCCGGTGACCAGCTCCGAGCAGCAGACCGGGGTCACCGAAGGAAACGAGCTGACGCAGTCGCCGATCAGCGAGCCGCGCTCGAGCAGCGCGGCGAAGGTCGGCGCCGCGCCGCCGCGGGCGGCCTCGACGAGCATGTCGGTACGGAGCGAGTCGACGACGCAGAGGACGAGCTTGCGCTCCGGCCGCGAGGCTTGGCCGGAGCTGGTCACCGCAGCGTCCTGAGCCCCTCGTATTTCTGCGCGGCGCGGCGCCGCCTGCCTGCCCAGAGCCACAGCAGGCCGGCGAGCGCGACCAAGGCGATCGGCCCGAAGAGCAGCGACAGGCCGGCGAGGGCGAGGGAGGCGAGGGCGATCAGCGCCGAGGTGAACCCGCCGCCATCGGCGCGTTGGGCGGCGGCCTCGGCGACGTCGCGGACGACGACGAAAGCAAACGCCGCCAACACGGCCCCGATCGGTACCCCCGGCCACGGGGAGTAGTCCTCGCGGTCGAGCGCGAAGGCAAAGAGCGCCGCGCCGCCGGCGATCGCGAACGCGAGCAGCACGAAGCCAATCGCCCCGCGTCGACCCGAGGCGCCCCCGAAGGCGCCGGTGGCGAGGGCCAGCCCAGCCCCCTGACAGCCTGCGATGAAGAGGTCCATCGGCGCAGCAGGGTACCCACCCTGCGAGGCGGAGCCCGAAAGGGCGAAGCCGAGACGCGGCGCCGTTGAGCCGCCTTGAGTGCCAGGCTGCTGGGGATGCGCACGAAGGGGCCCTGGGAGATCGCGGAAGCGGGGCCGAGCCGCCGCGAGTCTTGGGTGGACGCGGCGACGGTGCCGTTCTGGCTCGACTCCCCCCAGCGACCGGCGGCCTGCGATCCGCTGGAGGGTGGCACTGACGCCGACCTCGTGATCGTCGGCGGCGGCCTCAACGGGCTCTGGGCGGCGGTGCTCGCCACGCAGGCCGATCCCGATCGCGACGTGATCTTGCTCGAGGGAGAGCGGATCGCCGCGGCGGCGAGCGGGCGCAACGGCGGCTTCTTCGTCTCCTACCTCACCCACGGAGTCGCGAACGGCCTCGCCCGCTTCCCTGACGAGATGCCGACGCTCGAGCGGCTCGGGCTCGAGAACTTCGCCGCCACGGTGCAGACGGTCGAGCAGCACGGGATCGACTGCGCCCTGGAGCTCACCGGGGCAATGGACGTGGCGGTCGAGCCGCATCAGGTCGCCTGGCTGGCCGAGGAGGCGCGATCGCTGAGCGAGTTCGGCCACGAGGTCGAGCTGCTCGGCCGCGATCAGATGCGCGCCGAGGTCAACTCGCCCCTCTATGAGGGCGGCATCTGGCAGCGAAGCGGCGCCGGCCTGGTCGATCCCGCGCGTCTCTGGTGGGGTTTGGCCGCACTCGCGCGCGAGTCGAGGGTGAGGATCCACGAGCACAGCCCGGTCCTCCGCCTGCACCGGGACGGACCGGCGGTGGTCCTCGAGCTGCCCGGCGGATCGGTCCGGGCTCGCTCGGTGATGCTGGCGACGAGCGCCACTCGAGGGCTGGTGGCGCCGATTCGGCGCCGGGTCGTGCCCGTGTACGACTACGTGCTGGTCAGCGAACCGCTAAGTGGCGAGCGGCGGCGCTCGATCGGCTGGCTGAACCGCCAGGGAATCGGCGACAGCGCGAACCAGTTTCACTACTACCGCCTGACTGCCGACGACCGGATCCTCTTCGGCGGCTACGACGCGATCTACCACTACGGCAGCCGAACCGGGCCCGAGCTCGAGCAGCGCGAGCGCAGCTTCGAGAGGCTCGCGGCGCACTTCTTCGCCCTCTTACCGCAGCTCGAGGGCCTGCGGTTCACCCATCGCTGGGGCGGCGCGATCGACACCTGCAGCCGGTTCTTCGCCTTCTACGGCACCGCGTTGGATGGCCGGGTCGCGTACTCGGTCGGCCACACCGGCCTCGGGGTCGGAGCGAGCCGCTTCGGAGCGCAGGTCGGGCTCGACCTGCTCGCGGGCCGCGAGACCGAGGCGACGCGGCTGCGGGCGATTCGCTCGCGCCCGCTGCCGTTCCCGCCCGAGCCGCTGCGATGGGCGGCGATCGAGCTCACCCGCCGCCAGCTCGCGGCCGCCGATCGGCGCGCCGGCCGCCGCGGCCTGTGGCTGCGCGCTCTCGACCGCGCCGGTCTCGGATTCGACAGCTGACATAAGGCGCCTCAACAGCGAGCGCACCTCCGCTTCGCCCTTCGGGCTCCGCGATCGGCGGGTGTGCGCCACACTGCGGTCGTGGCCGAGACCGAGGACCGACCGCGCCCGGACGAGCGCGGCTCAGCGCCCGCGCACCGGCGCGCACACACCACCGCCCGCGACCTCGAGCGGTACGCGGGTTTGTTCGCACAGCGCACCCGGGTGATGCGGTCGAGCGCGATGCGCGACCTGATGGAGATCACCGCGCGGCCCGAGGTGATCTCGCTCGCCGGCGGCCTGCCCGACACGTCCACCTTCCCGGCGAAGAGCTTCGCCGCGCAGATGACTCGGATCGCGCAGGAGTCCTCAGCCCAGGCGCTCCAGTACGGCCCGACCGAGGGCTTTGCCGAGACGAAGGAGTGCATCCGCCAGGTGATGCGCGCCGAGGGCATGGACCCCGACCCCGACGACGTGATCGTCACCACCGGTGGCCAGCAGGCGATCGACCTGGTCGCCAAGACGCTGGTCGATCCCGGCGACGTGGTGATCGCCGAGGCGCCCACGTATCCGGGAGCCGTACCGGTGTTCTCGGCCTATCAGGCCGAGACGCTGCAGGTGCCCGTCGACGACGAGGGGATGCGCGTCGACGAGCTCGAGCTGCTGCTCGACCGGCTCGCGAGCGAGCGCCGGCGGCCGAAGTTCATCTACACGGTGCCGAGCTTTCAGAACCCGGCCGGCGTGACGATGTCCGAGTCGCGGCGCGGGCGGCTCGTCGGGCTCGCCCGCGAGCGCGAGCTGCTGCTGGTCGAGGACAACCCCTACGGCCTGCTGCGCTACGAGGGAAGTGCTCAGGAGCCGCTGTATGAGCTCGACGGCGGCGACTTCGTGCTGTACGTCGGCACCTTCTCGAAGATCCTGTCGCCCGGGATCCGGCTGGGATGGCTGTGCGCGCCGCCGCCGGTGATGGAGAAGATCGTGCTCGGCAAGCAGGCGTCGGACCTGTGCACCTCGACGCTCACCCAGTACTTCGTGCGCGAGTACTTCGCCGAGGGCCGCTGGCTCGACTACGTGGGCGACCTCTGCGAGATTTATCGCGCTCGCCGTGACGCCATGCTCGACGCGCTCGACCGCTACTTCCCCGCCGGGTCGAGTTGGTCACGACCCGAGGGCGGCCTGTTCTGCTGGGCGACCCTGCCGGACTACATCGACACCACCGACCTCCTCGCCAAGGCGCTGCGCGAGAACGTCGCCTTCGTCCCCGGCGCGGCGGCGTTCGTCGACGGGCGCGGCGGCTCCTCGATGCGGCTCAACTTCTCGGCCTCCGGCGAGGACGAGATCCGCGAAGGCATAAGGAGGATCGGCGCCGTGATCGCCGCGCAGATGGAGCTCTACGAATCGATCACCGGAGAACACAGGGTGCTCCCCCAGCCCGACGAGCCCGACACTGGAGAGCTCGTACCGTTCCGGAGATTCAGATGAGAGTCGCCGTTTTGAAAGGGGGTCGCGGGCTCGAGCGCCAGGTGTCGCTGCGCAGCGGCGCCCGGGTCGAGGATGCGCTCGAGTCGCTCGGCCACGAGGTGCTGCCGATCGACGTCGGCGCCGACCTCGTCGCGACGCTCAAGGCCGAGCGCCCCGACGTCGCCTTCGTCGCCCTCCACGGCCCCGGCGGCGAGGACGGCACCGTCCAGGAGCTGCTCGAGATCCTGCGCATTCCCTACACCGGCCCGGGGATCCGCGCCTGCGTCCGCTCGATTGACAAGGTCGCGGCCAAGCACGAACTGCGAGCTGCCGGCATCCCGACCCCCGACTGGGCGGCGTTCAACGCGCTCGCCTTCCGCGGCCTCGGAGCGGCCGAGGCGCTGGAGGAGATCGAGCAGAACCTGGGCTTCCCGCTGGTGATCAAGCCGGCGGCGGGCGGCTCGGCGCTCGGGGTCCGCTTCGCGGCAGGCGCGGACGAGGTCCCGGAGGCGCTGGTCGCCGCCTTCTCCTATGACGACCGGGTGATGCTCGAGCGACACGTCGCGGGACGCGAGCTGGCGATCTCGCTGCTCAACGGGATCGCGCTTCCCGCGGTCGAGGCCCGGGCGCGCGAGGAGGACCGGTTCAACTACGAGGCCCGGTATGAGATCGGCCGCACCGAATACATCTGCCCCGCCGACCTCGGCGCCGCCGAGGGCGCGGTGCTCGACGCGGCGCTCAGGACCTGGGACGTGCTCGGCTTCGACGGCTTCGGCCGCGTCGACATGATCCTCGCCGAGGACGGCCCGCAGGTTCTGGAGGCAAACGCGATCCCCGGCCTCACCGACACCTCGCTGCTGCCGATGGCCGCCGAGGCCGCAGGCCTCGGGTTCGAGCGCCTGGTCGACCGCCTGCTCGAGCTCGCGCTGGCACGCGAACCGGCCGCCGCGGTCTAGGACTCGCCGGAGGCGAAGTCCTCGGGCGAGACTTCGTCGAGGAAGTCCTTGAACTTCTCGACCACCTCCTCCTGGTCTTCGACCTCGTGCTCGAACTCGATCGAGGATTCCTCGATCACCTCTTCGGCGGCGAAGATCGGCGCAGAGGTGCGGACAGCAAGCGCGATCGCGTCGGACGGTCGCGAGTCGATCTCGATCTCCGACCCGTTGACCGAGATCGTGATCGAGGCGTAGAAGGTGTTATCGCGCAGCTCGGTGACCGAGACCCGCTCGCACTTCGCGTCGAGCTGCTCGAGCAGGTCGTTGAGCAGGTCGTGCGTCATCGGCCGGGGGGTCTGCGCGCCCTGAAGCTTCATCAGGATCGCGGCGGCCTCGGGGTGGCCGATCCAGATCGGCAGGAAGCGGTTGCCGTCGACCGTCTTCAAGAGCACGATTGGCTGCTTGCCGACCATGTCGAAGCTGACGCCGTAGATCTGCATCTGCTGCATGCTTGCTGGCTTCCCGGCCCGTGGGCTGTTTAAGCCCTCCCAGCCATTATAAGTGTGGCCCTAACCGCCTCCGGTGGGAGAATCGCGCCGTGTCACTTGTCCACCAGCAGGGCTTCGTCGAGGCACCCGTCGAGGTCGTCTGGGAGCTGATCTCCGACGTCGAGCGCCACCCGGAATGGTGGCCGCGGGTGATCGAGGTCGATCGCGAAGGCCTCGGCGAGAGCTGCACCTACCGCCAGCTCACCCGGACCCCAATCGGCAAGGAGGAGATGCAGCTGCAGATCGAAGGCCGCGACGAGCTGCGGAACCTGCGCATCCGCTGCCTCAACACCGGCACCTTCGTCCGCTTCCGCATCACCGGCGCGCAGGACGGCACCTTCGTCGACGGCGAGATGGGGATGGACCCGCAAAGCGTGCGCACGCGGGTGTTCGACGCGGTCGCCGGCAGGCGTTACTTCACGAGCTGGCTCGTGTCGACCTTGAAGGCCCTAGGCGAGGTGGCAGCGCGGCGGGCTGCGGAGGAGGCAGTGGGCGATCGTGGACTCGAACCACGGACCTCGTCCTTATCAGAGACGCGCTCTAACCAACTGAGCTAATCGCCCGCGACGAGCCATTCTAGGAGACGGTGCCGCGACGACCTGACATGCCGCCGCTGCGGCGCGACGCGCTCGTCGGCGATCCGATCGCGCAGTTCGCGGAGTGGTTCGAGCGCGCCGCGGCAGAGGTTCCGCTGGCCGACGCGATGACCCTGGCGACCGTTGACGACGAGGGTATCCCGGACGCGCGCATGGTGCTGCTCAAGGGCTTCGACGACGCCGGCTTTCGCTTCTTCACCAACTACGAGTCGGCAAAGGGCGAGCAGATCGCCGCCAATCCGGCGGCGGCGCTGGTCGTCTACTGGCGCGAGCTCGACCGCCAGGTCCGGGCTCGCGGATCGGTCGAGCGGCTGGCGGCGCCCGACTCGGACGCCTACTTCGCCAGCCGCGCCCGCGATTCCCAGCTCGGAGCCGCGGCGTCGCCGCAGTCGCGCCCGCTGGGCTCGCGAGACGAGCTCGACGATCTGGTCCGCCAGGCCGAGGCGCGGTTCGAGCACGGCGAGGTGCCGCGGCCGCACGACTGGGGCGGTTACCTCCTGCGCCCGCATACGGTCGAGTTCTGGCAGGGCCAGGTCGGACGCCTTCACGACCGCTTCCGTTACAGCCGCGATGGCGCGGGCTGGCGGATCGAGCGGCTCGCGCCCTAGGCGCGGCCGATCTGGCGCGAGAACTCGATCAGCTCGTCGATTCCCTCGAAGTCGAGCTCGGCCCGGAACCCCTGTTTGGTGAGCCGCACCCGGACGGCGTGGCCGAACGCCTCCTCGAGCGCCCCCTCGGCGCGCAGCAGCGCCGCCTCCTGGTCGGGCCGGGCGACGACCGTGACCGTGCGCTTGGCCTCGGCGGCCTTCGCCCGGCGCTCGGTCTCGCGCACCGACCACCCGCCCGCCACCGCTTCGCGGGCGAGTCGGCGGCGCGCGTCGTTGCCCTTCGCCTGCAGGATCGCCCGCCCGTGGCCCTCGCTGAGCTCGCCGGTGGACAGCAGCTCGAGCACCTGGTCGGGCAGGTCGAGCAGCCGGATCAGGTTCGAGATCGCCGGCCGAGTGCGTCCCAGCCGCCGCGCCAGCTCCTCCTTGGAGACACCCAGGTCCTCGACCAGGGTCGCGCAGGCGCGCGCCTCGTCGACGGGGTTGAGGTCCTCGCGGGCGACGTTCTCGATCAGCGCCGTCTGCATCCGCTGCCCAGCGTCCTCGTCGCGAATCAGCGCCGGCACCGACCCGAGGCCGGCCTCTTGCGCCGCGCGCCAGCGACGCTCGCCGGCGATCAGCTCGTAGCGGCCGTCGGCCAGCGGCCGCAGCACCAGGGGCTGGATCACGCCAGCCTCGGCGATCGACTCGGCCAGGCTCGAGATCGACTCGGAGTCGATCCGCCGGCGTGGCTGATCGGGGTTGGGGCGGATGAGCTCGGTCGGCACCTCGCGATAGCGCGACTCGGCGTCGCCGCCCTGCGGCAGGATCGCCGCCAGCCCTCGTCCCATTCCGGGTGACCGTGCGCTCACAGCAGGCGCCTCAACAGCGGCGCGATTCGGCTTCGTCCTGTCGGACTCCGCCTCATGCGGCGAGGGCCTCGCTCGGCTCGCGGCGCTCGAGCTCCTGCGCCAGCTCCAGGTAGGCGCTCGCTCCCCGCGAGCCCGGGGCGTGGCTCGTGACCGGGAGCCCGTGGCTGGGAGCCTCGGCGATGCGGATGCTGCGGGGGATCACTGTATCGAACACATGTTCGGGTAGGTGGCGGCGCAGCTCGGCTTCGACGTCCTGGGCCAGGCGCGTGCGCTCATCGTGCATGGTGATCAGCACCCCGGTCAGAATCAGCGTCGGGTTCAGCGAGCGGCGGACGAGGTCGAGCGTGTCCAGGAACTGGACCAGCCCCTCGAGCGCCAGGTACTCGGCCTGCACCGGGACGATCACCCGATCGGCGGCGGCGAGCGCGTTCACCGTCACCGGGCCGAGCGAAGGCGGGCAGTCGAGCAGGGTCATCGCAAAGCGCTCTCGCACCGGGCCGAGCCCCTCGCGCAACCGGTGCTCGAATCCCTCGGCACGCGGCAGCTCGACCGAGGCGCCCGCCAGCTCCCGGCTCGCGGGAACCATCCACAGGTTGTCGGGCCCGGCGGGTCGCGCCGCAAGCGCGATCGAAGTCTCGCCGCAGAGGCACTCATACGAGGACGGCGAGCAATCGCGATCGAGGCCGAGCGCGACCGTCGCGTTGCATTGCGGGTCGAGGTCGACCAGCAGCACCTGGCGACCCGCGGCGGCGGCGCAGGCGGCGACATTGACCGCGGTCGTGGTCTTGCCGACCCCGCCCTTCTGGTTGGCGATCGCGTAGACGGCGCCCATCGGTCCCTCGACCTTAGAGCGAGCCCCGGCGGCCGAATGGACGCTTCTTCGCAATGCCCGGGCGCCGCGGCAGCCGCGGCGGCGTCGGGCCGGTCTTGCGCAGCAGGTGCAGGTGGCGGTTCTGATAGCCGCTCTCGCGCCCGGCGGGACGCACCTCTACGAGCCGCATCGCCAGTCGCTCGGCCGCCCGCTCGAGCTCGGCCTCCTCCTCGGCATCGCGCCGGCCCTTCCAGGCGACCAGCGCGCCGCCATCGCGCAGCAGCGGCGAGGCGAGCTCGGCGAGGGTCGCCAGGCGGCCGACCGCGCGCGCGGTGACGACGTCGTAGCTCTCTCGCCCGCCCGCCGGCGGCGGCTCGACCGCCCAGGTCTCGGCTCGCTCGCACACGGCGCGCGCGTTGGCGAGCCGCGCCCCGTCGGCGGCTCGCTCGATG
>DAIRGH010000091.1:0-12075 GCA_036794585.1 Solirubrobacterales bacterium
CTTGGCCTGCAGGCGGCGCTCGCGCGAGGTCGCGGTCGCGCTGGTCGGGCGGCGGCGCTTGCGCGGTCGAAGCGCGGTCGCGATCCGGTCCTGCAGCCGCTCGAGCGCCAGCTCGCGATTGCGGGCCTGGCTGCGCGCGTCCTGGGCGATCGCGGTCACTCGCGGGCCGAATCGAGCCCGCAGCCTCCGCTTCTGCTCGTCGCTGAGCGTCTGCGACGCATCGATGTCGAACACCGCCTCGATCCGCGAGGCGGTCACGTTCGCGTGCTGCCCGCCGGGCCCCGACGAGCGGCTCGCCCGCAGCTCGATCTCCGAATCGGGGATCACTTGTCAGACGTTAGCCCGGGGCAGGTAGCGGGTGGCGGAGTGGGCGACCGAGAGGCTCCCGCGAGGCCATGGATGGCCGAACAGCGGGTAGGCGGGATGCCGCCCTCTCGGGCGCGCACCCCGCCACCCCGCCCGCAGCGATCAGTAGCGGTAGTGGTCGGACTTGTACGGGCCTTCGACCGGGACGCCTAGATACGCCGCCTGCTCGGGCCGCAGCTCGGTGAGGCTGACGCCGAGCGCGTCGAGGTGCAGGCGTGCGACCTTCTCGTCGAGGTGCTTCGGCAGCGTGTAGACGCGCTTCTCATAGAAGTCCTGGTGCGTGAACAGCTCGATCTGGGCGATCACCTGGTTGGTGAACGAGTTCGACATCACGAACGAGGGGTGTCCGGTCGCGTTGCCGAGGTTGAGCAGCCTGCCCTCTGAGAGCACGATGATCGAGTGCCCGTCTGAGAACACCCACTCGTCCACCTGCGGCTTGATCTCGATCCTCTCGATCCCGTCGACGGCGGCCAGCCCGGCCATGTCGATCTCGTTGTCGAAGTGGCCGATGTTGCCGACGATCGCCTGGTGCTTCATCCGCCGCATGTGGTCGGCGGTGATCACGTCGCGATTGCCCGTCGCGGTGATGAAGATGTCCGCGGTCTGGACGACCTCGTCGAGGGTCCGGACCTCGAATCCCTCCATCGACGCCTGCAGCGCGCAGATCGGGTCGATCTCGGTGACGATCACACGCGCGCCCTGGCCGCGCAGCGAGTCGGCGCAGCCCTTGCCGACGTCGCCATAGCCGCAGATCACCGCGGCCTTGCCGGCGATCATCACGTCGGTGGCGCGGTTGATGCCGTCGATCAGCGAGTGCCGGCAGCCGTAGATGTTGTCGAACTTCGACTTGGTCACCGAGTCGTTGACGTTGATCGCCGGGAACAGCAGGTCGCCGCTCTCGGCGAGCTGGTAGAGGCGGTGGACGCCGGTGGTCGTCTCCTCGGTGACGCCCTTGATCCCCTCCGCGAGTCGGGTCCAGCGCTGCGGATCGGCCTCCAGCGAGCGGTTCAGCGTCTCGAGGATGATTCTGAACTCCTCCGAGTCGGCCGAGGCGGGGTCGGGGACGGCGCCTGCGCGCTCGTACTCCACCCCCTTGTGGACGAGCAGTGTCGCGTCGCCGCCGTCGTCGAGGATCATGTTCGGCCCATCGCCCTCGGGCCAGCTCAGCGCCCGCTCGGTGCACTGCCAGTACTCCTCCAGCGTCTCGCCCTTCCAGGCGAAGACCGGGACGCCGGCTGCGGCGATCGCCGCGGCGGCGTGATCCTGAGTGGAGAAGATGTTGCACGAGGCCCAGCGAACCTCGGCGCCGAGGGCGACCAGGGTCTCGATCAGGACCGCGGTCTGGACGGTCATGTGCAGCGAGCCAGTGATCCGCGCACCGGCAAGCGGCTGGGCGTCGGAGAACTCCTCGCGGGTGCGCATCAGGCCCGGCATCTCGTGCTCGGCGAGTCGGATTTCCTTGCGGCCGAACTCGGCGAGGCCGATGTCGGCGACCTTGTAGTCCTGAGACGCGATCGTGGTCATGCTTCTCCTGCGCTCTATAGCCTGGCTTGCCTAGATGAAGGCCATGGTAATGGCGGCGGGGTTGGGCACGCGCCTGCGCCCGCTGACCTATGAGATACCAAAGCCGCTGGTTCCGGTGGCAAACCGGCCGATCATGGAGCACATCCTCGCCCTGCTGGCCAGGCAGGACCTGGGCGAGGTCGTCGCCAACCTGCACTGGTATCCGGAAGCGATCCGCAGCCGCTTCGGCGACGGCTCGGCGCTCGGGGTCGAGCTCACCTACAGCTACGAGGGGGAGCTGCTGGGCACCGCCGGCGGCGTGCGCAACGTGCGCGAGTTCTTCGGCGACGAGCCGTTCTGCGTGCTGGCCGCCGACGCGCTCACCGACATCGACCTGAGCGCGCTTGCGCGCGCCCATGCCGAGCACGACTGGATCGCCACTCTGGCGACCAAGCGAGTCGAGAACGTGAGCGAGTACGGGGTCGTGATCACCGGCGACGACGGGCGTGTGCAGGGCTTTCAGGAAAAGCCGGCCAAGTCCGAGGCGCTCTCGGACCTCGCGAGCTGCATGATCTACGTGCTCGAGCCCGAGATCTTCGACTACTTCCCCGACCGCGACCCGGTCGACTTCGCCCTCGACGTCTTTCCCGCCCTGCTCGAGCACGACGTGCCGTTCGGCGTGCAGGTGGTCGACGACTACTGGAACGACGTCGGCTCGGTGCCCGAGTACCTGCAGGGAAACCTCGACGTGCTCGACGGAGCGGTGCGCGTGCAGCCCGCGGGCGAGCTGGTCGACGCCGAGGCTGGGGGCACGCTCGGCGACGGGATCGAGCTCAGCGGCCGGCTGCTTGTCGGCGAGGGCGCCCGGGTGGGCGACGGCGCGCGCCTCGACGGCCCGGTGGTGATCGGCCCCGGGGCGCTGGTCGGCGCGGGCGCGTGCGTGCGGGAATCGCTGCTCCTGCCCCAAGCCGAAGTTCCCGCAAATGGCCTGCTCGCCGGCGCGATCGCCGGGCGGCGCGGCACACTTGCGGGCTGATGATGGTGTTCTCGTGCACGGCCGCGTGACCGACGCCGACAGCGCCACCGAGCCGCGCTTCCGGGCGCTGGCGACGAGCGCCCCGGTCGGCATCTACGAGCTCGATGCCGCCGGCGACTGCGTGTTCGTCAACGAGCACTGGTGCGAGCTCGCCGGCGTCGACGCCGAGGCGGCGCAGGGCCGCGGCTGGATGGGCGTGATCCATCCCGACGACCTGGGTCGTGTGGTCGCCGAGTGGACGCGAGCCTCCGAGGAAGACCGCGAGTTCGTGCTCGAGTACCGCTACCTGCGTCCCGACGGAGAGGTCGTGTGGATCGTCGGCAGGGCGATCGCGATCCGCGACGAGCACGGTGAGGTGGTCAGCTACCTCGGCACGGCCGACGACATCACCGCCCGCCGCGACGAGGAGCGAGAGCGCCAGGCGCTGGCGGCCCTGGTCCGGGCATCGACCGACGCGATCATCGGCAAGGACCTCGACGGCGTGATCACGAGCTGGAATCGGGGAGCCGAGCGCATCTACGGCTATTCGGCCGACGAGGCGATCGGCCACTCGATCGAGCTGCTCGTGCCGAAGGATCGCAGGGGGGAATTGTCGGCGATCATGGAGCAGATCCGCCATGGCGAGGCGATCGAGATCGTCGAGACCCAACGGATCCGCGAGGACGGAAGCCGGATCGCGGTCTCGCTGACCATCTCGCCCGTCCGCGACGCCTCCGGCGAGGTGATCGGCGCCTCGACCGTCGCCCGCGACATCTCGCGGCGCAAGCTTGCCGAGCGGATGCTCGAGGACGAGCGCCGCCAGCTTGCCGAGGCGCAGCGACTCGCGCGGGTGGGGAGCTGGGAGTTCGATCCCGCCTCAGGCCAATGGCGCTGGTCGGTGCAGCAGTTTCGCAACCTCGGCTTCGATCCTTCCGACGCGGTGCCGTCGCTTGAGCAGGTGCTCGAGCGCGTGCACCCCGACGATCGCGATCAGTTCGGCCAGCACGTCAAGGCGATGGGCCGAGAAGGCGCCGAGTTCGAGTTCGTCTTCGACTACCGGGTGATGCTGGGGGACGGCGAGCTGCGCACGCTCGAGCTCCGCGGCGGCCCAAGCTCAGAACAGGCCGGCCGGCCCGGCTTCATGGGCACGACCCGCGACGTCACCGCCGAGCGCGACGCCGAGCGGTTGAAGGACGAGTTCTTCAACCTCGTCTCGCACGAGCTGCGCACGCCGCTGACCTCGATCATCGGCTACGCCGAGCTGCTGAACGAGCTCGAGGCGGAGAACCTGAGCGAGCAGGGGCGCCGCTTCGTCGAGGTGATCGAGCGCAACTCCAGGCGCGAGCTCAACCTGGTCGGAGATCTGCTGATGCTCACCCGGATCAGCGCCGGGACCTTCGAGATCGAGTTCGGTCGCGCGGACCTCGCAGAGATCGCCGAGGCTGCGGTCGAGACCGCGCGCCCGGCCGCCGAGAAGGGCCAGCTCGAGTTGGTGCTCGAGCGCCCCGACGAGGCGGTGCTCGCGGCCGACAGCCACCGCCTCTCCCAGGTGACCGAGAACCTGCTCTCCAACGCGATCAAGTTCACGCCGGAGGGGGGCCGGGTGACGGTCCGTGTGACGGGTGAATCCGGCGAGGTCGTGCTCGAGGTCGCCGACACCGGAATCGGGATCGTCAAGGGCGAGGCGGCCCGCCTGTTCGAGCCCATGTACAGGGCCGCCGACGCCGAGCGCCACCACATCCAGGGCACGGGGCTCGGGCTCGCGATCGTGAAGGCGATCGTCGACGCTCACGAGGGCACGATCGAGGTCGACGGCGAGCCAGGGGTCGGGACCACGTTCACCGTGACGCTGCCTGTGCGCGAGCCGCCGAGGGCAGACCGTGGCTGACCCCGCCGAGAAGGGCCTGATCCTGGTCGCCGACGACGAGCGCGACATCGTCGAGCTGCTCTCGATCCTGCTGCGCCGCGAGGGCTACGAGGTCGTCTCGGCTGCCGACGGCGGGCACGCGCTGGCACTTGCGCGGGCGTTCCGGCCGCGCCTCTGCATCCTCGACGGCACGATGCCCGGCATGGCCGGCTTCGAGGTGCTCCAGTCCCTGCGCGACGACGCGGCGACCGCCACAGTCCCGGTCCTGATCCTCACCGCGACCGTGAACGAGGAGCGCGAGATCCGCCGCCACGGGGTCGAGCCCGACGGCTTCGTGCATAAGCCGTTCGAGTCCAACGCGCTGCTGGCCGAGGTCTCACGGCTCGTTGGCTGACGTGCGCGAGGTCGAGCTCCTGTGGTGGCGGGGTTGTCCTTCCTGGGAGGAGGCGATCGAGCTAGTGCGCCAGGAGATGAAGCGCGCCGGGCTTGATCCTCAGATCCTGCGAGTGCGCGAGGTCCACGACGAGGCCGAGGCCGAGCGGCTTGGCTTCCCGGGGTCGCCCACCGTCCTGGTCGATGGGCGCGACATCCAGGCGCCAAGCGACCAGCCGGGCGGGCTAACCTGCCGCGTCTACCGGCTCCGCGACGGGCGGGTCTCGCCGATCCCAGACCGGGCCGATGTGCGCGAGGCGCTGATCGAGGCGAGAGGAGACTGAGGATGGGAAGCGGAACGGCGACGATGGTCGGAAGCAGGGCGCCGGCGCTCGCGCTTCCTGACACCGAGGGAACCGAGCACACCCTGCCGGCTGCGGGCCAGGCGCCCGCGACCGTCGTCGTCTGGACCTGCAACCACTGCCCGTACGCGCTCGCGTGGCACGACCGGTTGGTCGACGCCGCGCGCGACTACGCCGACCGCGGCGTGCGCTTCCTCGCCGTCAACTCCAACGACGCCGAGCGCTACCCGCACGACTCGCTGGAGGCCATGCGCGAGCGGGTGGCGGCGGAGGAGTGGCCCTTTCCATACCTGCACGACGAAAGCCAGGAAGCGGCGCGGGCGTGGAACGCGCAGGTGACGCCGCATGTCTACGTGGTCGACGGCGAGCTCGTCGTCCGCTACGAGGGCGCCCCCGACGCCGACCACATGCAGCCCGACGAGGGTGCGGCCTGGATTCGCGACGCGCTCGACGCGGTGCTGGCCGGGCGCGAGCCCGAGCTGGCGGCCACCGATCCCGTCGGCTGCTCGATCAAGTGGAAGCAATAGAGGCGTGACCGCCCGTAGGCGGCTGGTCCGCGTCCCGGCCTCCTCTGCCAATCTCGGACCTGGCTACGACGTGCTCGCCGCGGCGCTGTCGCTCGAGCTCGAGCTCGAGGTCGAGGAGGTGGGGGAGTTCAGCGTCGACGTCGACGCCGACGAACTGCCGACCGACCGCTCCAACCTCTGCGTCAGCGCGTTCGAGCGCCTCCACTCCGCCGACGGGCTGCGCTTTGTCATCCGCTCCGAGATTCCGCTCGCCCGCGGCCTCGGCTCCAGCGCCGCGGCGATCGTCGCCGGGCTGGTCGCCGCCGACCACCTGTTCGAGCTCGGGCTCTCGGCCGAGGACATCTACGCGCACGCCGTCGAGCTCGAGGGACACCCCGACAACGTCGCCGCGGCGCTCTACGGCGGTTTCGTCGTCTGTCCGCGCGCCGATGACGACGGGCCCCCGCCGCGGCCCATCCGGCTCGAGCCGCCGGAGGGACTCGAGGCGGTGCTCGTGCTGCCCGAGGAGACGGTCCCGACCGCTGAGGCCCGCGCCACCATGCCCGGCGTCGTGGCGCTCGACGACGCGGTCTCGAACGTCGCCGCCGCGACCCAGCTCGTGCTCGGGATCGAGCGCTCCGACCTCGGCCTGATCGCCCGCGGGCTCGCCGACCGCCTTCACCAGCCCGCCCGCCGGCACCTCTACGAGCGCTCGATGAGCCTCGTCGCCCGCGCCACCGAGCTCGGCGCCGTCGGCGCCACGATCTCCGGCGCCGGACCGGCGGTGATGCTGTGGTCGTTCTGGCAGGACACCGGCAAGGTGGTCGAGGCGGCAACGGCCGCGACCGAGGGCTGGGCCGAGGTCCGCCGCGTCCCGTTCACCCCGCTCGGCGCCGACGTGCCGGAGTTGTAGGCGTCGTGCGTTCCGCTCGGGCCGCAGCTCAGGCGCCTAAGGCTGGCCCGTCAGCCAACGATGAGGCAGTCGTGCCAGTCCGGATCGATCCGGTCCAGGTCAAGTGTCAAAGCTTCGAGGGCCGCGTCGCGATCCTCGAAATCGAGGTATTCGAACTTCCAGGCGTTGACAGCGCGGTCCTCGATATCGGTGTATCGGGCCTCTTCGGCCTCGACGCTAAAGCCCTTGCCGTCCCTTATCTCGCCGAGCGCCTTGACGATCTGCCTGGCGTTGGCAGCGTCGCTGCCCTTGAGCGCGATATCGAGGAAGTAGAAGATGACGCGACCTAGCCTCATTGCCCCGTTGTTCGCCCGCTCCTGGCTCAGAGCAACCCGAGCTGGCCGAGGATCCCGACCGAATCGGAGTAGACGTCCTTGCGCTTGACCAGGCCGTTCTCGAACGGGATCACGTCGAGGCCGTCCCAGGAGATCGTCTTGCCGGTCGGGTCGGCGACCAGGTCGCCGCGGCGCATCTCGTTTGCGTGCGTCGCGGTCGCGGTCCACTCCTGCACGACGAGGCCGTCGCGGCAGTACGTGCGCCGGCCCTCGAAGCGGATGTCGGGCCACGTCTCGAAGATCGAGCCGATGTGCTCGCGGACCGCCTCGCCCTCGGCGCGCTCGTGGGCGGTGTGGTTTTCGAACACCATGTCGGGCGCGTGCATCGCCATGATCGCGTCGAGGTCGTGCGCGTTCCAGGCGTCGTTGTAGCGGACGATCGCCTGCTCGAGCGCCTCGGGGGAGTCCGGGTCGGGCATGGTCAGACTCTGGCGCCCGCCGGGACGAGCTCGGTCGACAGGTCGTCGAGGCGGGCGAGCAGGTCCGGACGAGAGAGCCGGCGCAAGAGCTCGCCGGCGAGAGAGAGGTAGTCGGCCCCGCGGTCGGGCCGGTAGTCGAGGATCGGGATCGCACGCTCAGCCGACTCGGCGTAGGCGATCGACTGGCGGATCACGGTACGGCAGACGGCGTCGCCGAAGCGCTCGCGCAGCGCGTCGAGCGTGTGGCGGGCGTGTTTGGTGCGCATGTTGGCGATGTTGAGCACGACCGCGAGCAGGTCGAGCTCGGGATTGAGCGAGTCGCGCGCGAGGTTGAGCACCTCCATCGCCTGCTCGACGCCCTGCAGCGAGAAGTACTGCGCCTCGGTGGAGAGGATCGCGTGGTCGGCGGCGACCAGCGCGTTCACGGTCAGCAGCCCGAGGGTCGGCGGGCAGTCGATGAGGATCAGGTCCTTGGAGCGCTTGAGGTCGCGTAGCGCGTTTCTGAGCGTCACCTCGCGCCCGATCTTTCCCGCCAGCATCAGCTCGGCCTCGGCGAGCCGCATGTTCGCCGGGATCACGGGCCCGTGTACGGCCTCGGAGGCCCGCACCTGGCCCTGGAGCACGTCGGCGAGCGTCGGATGGGCGTCGGGATCGGTGTCGAAGTAGTCGGAGAGGTTTCCCTGCGGGTCCGAGTCGACCGCGAGCACGTCGAGGTCGAGCCGGTCGAAGATGTCGCTCAGCGTGCGGGTGAGCGTCGTCTTGCCCGTGCCGCCCTTCTGTGAGAGAACCGCGATCGTGGTGGCCACGCGGCGATCCTAGTCCGAGCGCGACACCGGATGTAGGGTGGGGGTGGGCAGGACCCAGACGAAAGGAGCCGTCATGGCCGAAATGGAAGTCAAGAGCTTTGACTCCCCCGATGAAGTGCGACCGTTCGAAGGCAAAGGCGAGGCCAAGGTGGTGGAGCTCGGGGGCCACACGGTTGGCCGCGCAACCTTCGAGCCCGGCTGGAGCTGGTCATCGAACGTAAAGCCGATCGCGGGCACCGACTCTTGCGAGGTCTCGCATCTGGGCCTCGTGCTGGCGGGCCGGATGCGGGTGATGATGGACGACGGAGGGTCGACTGAGATCGGCCCGGGCGACGTCGTCGCGATCCCGCCGGGCCACGACGCCGAAGTGGTCGGCGACGAGCCGTGCGAGATGGTCGACTTCGGCGAGTTCGGCGACTACGCGAAGCGCAGCTGATCGGCTCGACTCCAGTGCTTAATCGCGGCGCCGGCGATTTTCAGCCGGCGCCGCGCCCGGACCTATAATCCGCCGGCCGTTGTTCCCGTCGCGCGCCCGCTCGAAGAAGGCGCGGATTCCGGGAGGTCCCAGTTGAAGTACTCGCCGCACCTGCCGTGGCGCCCGCGCGTAGCGCCACCCTCAGTCGAGGACCACGACGCCTGCGCCCTGTACGCGTGCGTGCGCAGGGACGCGACCGCGAGCGCCGAGCCGCTGCGGAGGGCGCTCGAGAACCTGCAGAAGATGCTTCACCGCGCCGGCAACGTCGACGGCGAGGGCGACGGCTGCGGCGTGCTCGTCGACATCCCGCGGCGAATCTGGGCCGAGGAGGTGCGCTCGGGCGGGCACAACCCGTCGTTGGCGAACGACGACGCGTTCGCGGTCGCGCACGCGTTCGTCGACCGCCGCCACGAGGACCTGGCCGGGCTTCAGCACGAGGCGCGCGAGCTGCTCGGCCGCTCCGGCTTCCGGATCCTCGCCGAGCGGCTCGGGGAGGTGGACTCGCAGGCGCTGGGCCCGACCGCGCGCGAGGAGGAGCCGCAGTTCTGGCAGTTCGCCGGGTTGCTCGCGTCGGCCGAGAATCGCAACCGCGACCTCTATGAGCTGATGGCCGAGCTCGAAGGCCGGCTCGGTGTCCACATCCCGTCGTTCTCGGCGACCACATGCGTCTACAAGGTCATGGGAGCGCCGCAGGTGCTGGCCGGCTATTACGCCGACCTGCGCGACGAGCGCTTCGAGACCGTCGCCTGCTTCGGCCACAACCGCTACTCGACCAACACCTGGCCGTCGTTCAGGCGCGTGCAGCCGTTCTCGATCCTCGGCCACAACGGCGAGATCAACACGATCGAGCAGCTGCGCCAGGAGGCGGGCATGCTCGGCGTCCAGATTCCCGCCGGCGGCTCGGACTCACAGGACCTCAATCGCACCATCGACCACCTGATCCGGGTCGAGGGGCTCTCGCTTGCCGAGGCGATGGAGATGGTCGTGCCCCCGGTGGTCAACGAGATCCGCTCGCTGCCGTCCGACCTGCACCCCTTCTACATGTACCTGCGCGAGACGATGGGCCCGTTCGCGCAGGGTCCCGTGGCGCTGATCGCGCGCCACGACTACGAGTGCGTGTTCTCGGCCGATGCGCTCGGGCTGCGCCCGCTGTGGAAGCTCGAGACGCCCGACGACTTCGTCTTTTCCTCCGAGCCCGGCGTGGTCAGCGTGCACGACATGGTCTCCGAGCCGCTGCCGCTGGGGCCGGGCGAGAAGTTCTGCGTCACGATCGACCCGGCGAAGCGCCGCTCGCGGCTGTGGCAGCACGCCGAGATGCAGCGCGAGGTCGCCAGGCGCTGGCTCGCGCGCACGGGAGTCGAGGCGGCGGCGGGCTATGACCGCGCGCTTCACACCGGCGGCCCACTCGAGGGCGCCGACATCCCCGGCTACTCGTCGGCGGGCCCGGCCGAGCCGGTCAAGGTCGCCGACCGCGTGCTGGCCGGCTTCGGCTGGCAGCGTGACGACACAAAGCTGTGCCAGCAGATGGCCTCCAGCGGGGCGGAGCCGATCGGCTCGCTCGGCTACGACGGGCCGCTGGCGGCGCTCTCGCCCGAGCGCCAGAACCTGGCCGACTACTTCAAGGAGACGGTCGCGGTGGTCACCAATCCCGCGATCGACCGCGAGCGTGAGATGGAGCACTTCTCGACCCGGGCCGTGTTCGGGCGCCGTCCCTCGCTGCGCGACCCCGCCACCGACACGCTCACGGTCGAGACCTCGTTTCCGGTGATCCTCGGCGGCCATCACGATCTGGCGCCGCTCTCCGACTCGACCTACCGCCAGATCGCGCGCCGGCATCAGACCTGGCTGATGGAGGACCTGTGGGAGCAGTTTCGCGATCGCGCCGCGGCGATCGACACGTCGTTGCTCGAGTCCGAGACCACGGCCGGCGCGATCGAGCGGCTCAAGCAGGAGGCGGTCAAGCGCGTGCGCGACGGCGCCGAGCTGGTGGTGCTCACCGACCGCACCGTCTTCGACGGCGAGCGCCGCTACCTCGACGCCCACCTCGCGGTCTCGGCGGTCGACCAGGCGCTGAAGAACTTCAGGGTCGAGCCGGGCGAGCAGAACCTCAGGCGGCGCTGCTCGATTGTCCTGCGCTCGGCGGCGATCCGCAACGTCCACGATGTGGTCCTCGCGCTGGGCCTCGGCGCCAACGGCGTCAACCCCTACGTGATGCTCGAGGTCGTCTGCGTCGACGACTACGCCCAGGACGTCGACAACCTGTGCTCGGCGCTCTCGAAGGGGATCGAGAAGGTGATCTCGACGATCGGCATCCACGAGGTGCGCGGCTACGCACGCCAGTTCTCCTCGATCGGGATCAGCCCCGAGCTCGCCGAGATCTTCCAGACCGAGGCCTTCGCGGCCTCGGCGCGGGCAGGGGTCGGCTTCGCCGAGCTCGACGCCGACTCCGACGCGCGCCTGCGGATCCTGCGCGGCGAGGACGAGGACGCCAAGCCGGCGAAGGCCCTCCGCTTCTATCCGAAGGTCTACAAGGCGGCGATCGCGGCGGCGAACGGGAGCGCGAGCTACGGCGAGTACTCCGAGAAGGTGCGCGAGCTCGAGGCCAAGAGCCCGATCTCGATGCGCCACGTGATGCGGCTGCGCTCCGACCGCGAGCCAATCGCCCCCGAAGCCGTCGATCCCGGCATCGGCCACCACGCCTACCCGCTGGTGATCTCGTCGATGAGCTTCGGCTCGCAGTCGGAGCCCGCTTTCCGCGCCTACGCCGAGGCAGCGAAGGCGATCAACGTCCTCTGCATCAACGGCGAGGGCGGCGAGATCCGCGACATGTACGGGCGCTACCGCAAGTGGCGCGGCCAGCAGGTCGCATCCGGGCGCTTCGGCGTCTCGGCCGAGATGCTGAACGCCTCCTACGTCGCCGAGATCAAGATCGGCCAGGGGGCCAAGCCCGGCGAGGGAGGGCACCTGCCCGGCAAGAAGGTCTCCGAGAAGGTCGCGGCGGCGCGCAACGCCTCGCCCGGCACCGACCTGATCTCGCCCTCTAACAACCACGACCTCTACTCGATCGAGGACCTCGCCGAGCTGATCGACGAGCTGA
>DAIRGH010000024.1:0-33408 GCA_036794585.1 Solirubrobacterales bacterium
ATGAGCTGCGCGTGGCGCCGGAGGCGGTGGCTGCGGCGCCGGGGCTGCTCGAGCCCGAGCTGCGCGAGGCGCTTCGGGTCGCGGCCGCGAATATCGAGGCGGTCGCGCGGGCGGAGCTGGCCGAGCTCGAGCGCCCGACCGCAGTTGAGCTCGACCAGGGCCAGCGGGTCGAGCTGCGCTCGACGCCGGTCGCCGCTGCGGGCGTGTATGCGCCTGGCGGCCGCGCGGTCTATCCGTCGTCGGTGTTGATGGCGGCGATCCCGGCCCGGGTTGCCGGGGTCGGCAGGGTTGCCGTCGCGACTCCGCCCGCGGGTGGCGGCCGGCCGAGCGCGCCGGTGCTCGCCGCGTGCGCGCTGGCCGGAGTCGACGAGGTTCACGCGATCGGCGGCGCGCAGGCGATCGCGGCGCTCGCCTACGGCACAGAGGGCGTCTTGCCGGTCGACGTGATCGCCGGGCCGGGCAATCGCTATGTCACCGAGGCCAAGCGCCAGGTTGCCGGCCGCGTCGGAATCGATGGCCTCGCGGGGCCAACCGAGCTGATGATGATCGCCGACGGCGCCGCCCCGCCGGAGTGGGTGGCGCTCGACGTCTGCGCCCAGGGCGAGCACGGTGACGACAGCCAGCTCGTTGTCGTCTCTCCGGATGCAGCATTGCTCGACCGGGTCGAGCAGCTCGTCGAGCAGACGGCGGCCGAGCGGCCGAGCGTTACCGGGGCGCCTCTGGCGCTCGTCCTGGCGCCGGGGATCGAGCTGGCGCTGGCGCTCGCCGACGCGTACGCGCCCGAGCACCTCGAGCTCGCGTTCGCGGGAGCGGACGAGGCCACGGCACGGGCCCGAGTCGCGGGCTGCGTATTCATCGGCAGCGGCGGCGCGACCGCGTTCGGCGACTACGTCGCCGGGTCCAACCACGTGCTGCCGACAGGCGGCGCCGCGCGGTGGGGCGGCCCACTGGGACCGGGAGCGTTCATGCGCCGCACCTCGGTCGTCTCCATCCGCTCGGCCGCGGCGGCAGAATTGGCTCCTCACGTCGCCGCGCTCGCGACAGCCGAGGGGTTTCCCGTGCACGGCGAGTCGGCGACCGAACGGGGGCAGCGATGAGCAGAACCGCGAAGATCGAACGCAGCACCAGCGAGACGCAGGTCACGCTCGAGCTCTCGCTCGACGGCGGCGAGGTCTCGCCGGCGACGGGGGTCGGCTTTCTCGACCACATGCTCGAGCTGGTCGGGCGCCATGGGCGGCTCGGCCTGGTGGTGAACGCCAGCGGCGATCTCGAGACCGGTGCCCACCACACGGTCGAGGACGTCGGCATCGCCTTCGGGCAAGCGCTCGACGAGGCCCTGGGCGACAGGGCCGGGATCCGCCGCTACGGCTACACGGCGGTGCCGATGGACGAGGCGCTCGGGATGTGCGCGATCGACATCTCCGGGCGCCCGCTGTGCCTGTTCGAGGCCGATCTCCCGACCGTCTCGATCGCCGGGTTCGACTCGGAGCTGGCGGAGGAGTTCTTTCGCGCCGTCGCCGCGAACGCGAAGATCACTCTGCACCTGGGGACTCGCTACGGCTCCAACGCGCACCACATGATCGAGGCGTGCTTCAAGGCGTTCGCGCGAGCGCTGCGCGAGGCCATTTCGATCGACCCGGACGAGGATGGCGTGCCGTCGACCAAGGGGACGTTGACGTGATCGCGATCCTCGACTACGGGATGGGCAACCTGCGCTCGGTCGAGAAGGCCTTCGAGCGGGTGGGCGGCGAGGTCGAGATCACCTCGGATCGCGCGCGCGCGGCGGCTGCGGACGGCCTGATCCTGCCGGGGGTGGGTGCGTTTCCAAAGGCCATGGAGCGGATCGGCTCGCTGGGTCTTTCAGAGCTGATTGCCGAGCGGGTCGAGGCCGGCACCCCGGTACTCGGGATCTGCCTCGGCTTCCAGCTGCTGTTCGAGTCCTCCACCGAGCTCGGCGGCGCCCGCGGCCTCGGGCTGCTGGGCGGCGAGGTCACCGAGCTCGACGCCCACGGGCTGAAGCTGCCCCACATCGGCTGGGAGCCGATGCGGATCGAGCGCGAGACCGAGCTGACCGATGAGATCGGCGACGGGACGCCCTTCTACTTCGTGCACGGATTCGCGCCACGGCCGGCGGAGGAGCAGGACGTGGTCGCGACGGCCGAGCACGGCGAGCGCTTTGTCTGCGCGATCGCCCGCCCGCCGCTCTACGGGGTGCAGTTTCATCCGGAGAAGTCGAGCGCGGCCGGTTTGCGGCTGCTGTCCAACTTCGCCCGGATCTGCGCTCCCGTTGTGGCGTGATCCTCTACCCCGCGATCGACATCCGCGACGGCCACGCGGTGCGGTTGCTCAAGGGCGATTACGCCCAGGAGACGGTCTTCGATACAGATCCCCTCGACGCGGCGAGGCGCTGGGTCGACCAGGGTGCCGAGGCGCTGCATGTCGTCGACCTGGACGGCGCCCGGGAGGGCGCACCAGTGAACATCGCTCACGTCGAGCGGATCTGCGCCGGAGTTGACGTCCCGGTGCAGGTCGGTGGCGGTCTGCGCCAAGCCGAGGATGTCGAGGCGATCCTGGCCGTCGGTGCGCGCCGGGTCGTGCTCGGGACCGCCGCGCTCTCCGACCCGGCGCTGATCGAGTCTCTGGTGGGCGAGCACGGCGACCGGATCGCCGTCTCGGCCGACGCCCGAGGCGACAAGGTCGCGGTCGAGGGCTGGGAGCGCGAGACGGAGATTGGCTCCACCGAGCTGATCGCCGACCTCGCCCGCCGCGGGGTGCGCCGGTTCGTCTACACGCCCGTCGAGGTGGACGGCACGCTCGAGGGCCCGGGCACCGCTGGGCTGCGTGAGGTCGCCTCGGCGGCGGGCTCGGCCGGCGCCGAATGGATCTACTCGGGGGGAGTCGGGACGCTCGACCACCTCCGCGACCTCGTCGCCCGGGAACTGCCGGCGCTCGCCGGGGTGATCGTCGGACGCGCGCTCTACGACGGCAGGTTCACCGTCGCCGAGGGGATCGAGGCGCTAAACCCGTAGGTGTGAGCGAGCGGATCAACAGCGAGCTCGAGACCTGCCGGCAGAAGCGCCGGTTCGCGACCGAGCGTGAGGCCGATGACGCGGCGTACCAGGCGCGGCTGGAGGGCCGCGACCTGCGCGTGTACGAGTGCACCTGGTGCCGGGGCTGGCACCTGACGAGCAAGCGCTGACGCGGCGCTAGCCTGAACGCATGTTCTGGCTGCGGGTACTCGCGATCGCCCAGCTGGCGCTGCTGGTGCGCCGCCATCTGTCGCTGCTCGAGCCCGATGAGCGCTCGCGGCTGGCGAAGCTGGTCGCGCAGTCGAAGGGTCGCCCGCACCGAAACCTCACCGCGAACGATCGCCAGGAGCTGCTGCGACTGGTGCGCAAGCTCCAGCCGGGCGAGTTCGGCCGCAACGCCGCCGGGCACGTGCGGGGCACGCGCAAGCCCTGATGGCGCTCAAGCGGGTGATCCCCTGCCTCGACGTCGACGCGGGGAGGGTGGTCAAGGGGACGAACTTCGTCGGCCTGCGTGACGCGGGCGATCCGGTCGAGCTCGCCGCCCGCTACGACGGGGAGGGTGCCGACGAGCTCGTGTTCCTGGACATCACCGCGTCGCACGAGCACCGCGACACGATCGTCGAGCTCGCGCGGCGCACCGCCGACGAGGTCTTCATCCCGTTCACGATCGGCGGCGGGATCCGCTCGGTCGCCGACGCGCAGGCGGTGCTCGACGCCGGCGCCGACAAGGTCTCGGTCAACTCCTCGGCGCTCGAGCGGCCCAAGCTGATCGGCGAGCTGGCCGAGGTCTTCGGCAGCCAGAGCGTGGTCGTCGCGATCGACGCCAAGCGCAACGGCGATCGCTGGGACGTCTACGTCAGCGGTGGGCGATCCGTCGTGGAGGGCCGCGAAGCGGTCGCCTGGGCGGGCGAGGCCGCCGAGCGCGGCGCGGGGGAGATCCTCCTCACGAGCATGGACCGCGACGGCACCAGCGACGGCTACGACCTCGAGCTCACCCGGGCCGTCGCCGATGCGGTCCCGATCCCTGTGATCGCCTCCGGCGGGGCCGGGGAGCTTCGGCACCTGGTCGATGCGGTGCTCGACGGCGGTGCCGAGGCGGTGCTCGCGGCGTCGATCTTCCACTACGGCACGTTCAGCGTCGCGCAGGCGAAGAGGGCAATGAGGGAGGCCGGGATCGACGTCCGCGGCTAGTTCCGCCGTGCGCATGCGGGGTTAAGGGTCTATACGACCCAAGACCCCGCACTAACCGCCGTTCCCGCGCGAACCGTTCTCCTTATTGCCCTGTTGTTTGTCCTGCGCCGCCCTGTGCGCGCGCCGCTGGCGCTGGTGGCGCTCCTTGCGCCGCTCGAGCCGCTCCTTGATCTGCTTCCGCTTCGCCTTCGTCTGATGCTCGAACGCGCGCACGTTGGAGTAGCCGGTGAGGTAGAGGCGGTGGCCGTCGGAGATCACGGGGTTGTACTCGCCGAGCTCTGACTCGAACACCTTCTTGCCCGTCTTCACGTCGAAACCGAACGTCCCGATGTTGGGCCCGATCCCGGCCACGTAGACGACCTCACCCAGGACGCTCGCCGCACCGAGGATCACGCCGCCGAGGTCCTTCTGCCAGCGGACGTCGCCGTCCTCGGCGTCGAGGGCGAAGAAGTTCTGATCCTTGGAGCCGACGTAGACGGTGGGATCCGATCGCTTGGTGTCGGCGACCGCAGGGCCGGCGTAGACCCAGTCGCCGGTCGAGTGGCTCCATAGGAGCTCGCCGTTGTCGGCATCGAAGCTATAGACGCGGCCGTCGATGCTGCCGAGATAGACGCGGCCGAAGGCGACGGCCGGGGTCGAGTAGACCGGCCCGCCGCGGCCGAAGCTGAGCCCCTGGGTGCTCGATTGCCACACGTAGGAGCCGCTGGAGGCGCGCAGCGCGAACACCTGCCCGGCGTAGTTGGCGCCGTAGAGGACGCCGTCCTCCAGCGCGAGCCCGCCCTTGACCGCGCCGGCGGTGGAGACCTGCCAGTCGATCTGCCCGCTGTCGCGGTCGAGCGAGTACACGGTGCCCGACTCGCTGCCGACGACGACGTTCTTGCCGACGACCATCGGCGACGTCTCGCTGCGGCCCGACAGCGGCCGGGTCCAGAGCACCTTGCCGTCCCGAGCTCGCATCGCGATCGCCTGGCCCGGGTCGAGCGTGACCGCGAACAGCCGGCCGTGCGAGTAGGCCGGCGAGGCGGCGCCGAGGGCGCCGACGTCCTTCTTCCACTTGACCTTGCCCGTGTCCGCGTGGAGGGCGTAGAAGAGCGCGTCCTTCTCCTGGAAGTAGACGGTGCCCTTGGCCACGATCGGCGAGAACTCGACCAGCTTCCCCGCCTGAAAGCTCCACTCCGAGCTCCCGTAGGGCGGCTTCACCCGCTCGGTCGGCAGGTAGCGCGTGCGCTGCTGGTCGTAGCCGTAGTACGGCCAGTTCACGGTCTTTACCCGCTCCTGCTTTAACGGCGGCGCCTCGGACTCGAGCGAGCAGGGGGGTGGACAATCGACGTCGCCTGCGCGCTTGAAGATCAGATAGCCGGCGACCCCGCCGCCGATCACGACGGCGGCCACGCCGCCGGCAACCAGCAGGCGGGTGCGAGCGCTCCAGGAGCGCCAGATGTCCAGCAGGCGGGCCATCCGCGAGGGGCGTCATGGTAGGGAACGCTTCCTTCAGGACGGATAAATGGGAACTGCGCGCGAGATCGAGCCGGACGAGGTCGGCAGCCGGATCGAGGCCCTGCCGGGCTTCGCGGCCGTGCGTGACGCTGCCGCTCGAGCGGGAGTGGATGCCTACCTCGTCGGTGGCGCAGTCCGCGATGCGCTCCTGGGCGACGCACGCGCCGATCTCGACGTGGTCGTCGACGGCGACCATCGAGCACTACTCGAGGCGCTCGAAGGCGAGTCCAAGAGCCACGACCGCTTTGGAACCGCGACCCTGCGCACCGATTCGGGCTCAATCGACATCGCCCGCGCCCGGGCGGAGTCATATCCCCAGCCCGGGTCGCTGCCGGAGGTGCGACCCGCGGGCATCCACGACGACCTGGCCCGCCGCGATTTCACCATCAACGCGATGGCGGTGCCGGTCGCCGAGCCGGGCCGCCTCCTCGATTCTCACGGCGGGCTCGACGACCTGCGGTCGGGACTGCTGCGCGTTCTTCATCGTGAGTCGTTCACCGACGATCCCACCCGTGCGCTGCGCGCGGCCCGCTACGCCGGCCGGCTGGGCCTCGTGGTCGAGGACGAGACGATGGCGGGCCTGCGCGCCGCCGACCTCTCGACCGTCTCGGCCGAACGCAGGCAGGCGGAGCTTCGCCGGCTCGCCGCCGACCACCGACCGCGTCGCGGGTTCGAGCTGCTCGACGAGTGGGGCCTGCTCACGCTCGGCAGCGGCGCGGGCGAGCTGATCGACCGGATCGCAGAGCTGCTGGCGGCGGCGCCGTGGAGCGGGGTCGCCGACCCGGCCGACGCGATCCTCGCGGCCGTCGACGGCTCCTCGACGGTGGCCCGGGATCTGGCCGTCGCCAAGCCCTCGAAAGCCTCCGAGATCGTTGCTGTGGCCCAGGGCCATTCCGGCGTCGACCTCGCGCTGGCGCGGGCGGCGGGCGCTGAGTGGCTGGATCGCTATGTCGCGGAGCTGCGCGACGTCAGGCTGGCGATCACCGGCGACGACCTGCTCGCCGCCGGGGTCCCGCAAGGTCCTGCGGTCGGCCGCGGGCTCGAGGCGGCGCTGAGGGCGAAGCTCGACGGCGAGGCGACCACTCGCGAGCGCGAGCTCGAGGTGGCGCTCGGGGCGGCGCGCGTCTAGCGCGTAGGTTTCAGGCCATGGAGTGGCACGAGCGAGACGGGGTTCGCTGGCTCGAGGCGAAGCTGCCCGGCGCGACAGCGGCGTTCTCAACCCGGATCGGCGGACAGAGCCAGCCGCCGTACGACAGCCTCAACCTCGGACTGCTGACGGGCGACGAGCTCGGCAACGTGCGCGCAAACCGCGTCCGCCTCCTGTCCGCCTGGGGCCGCGACCTGGACTGCGTGCTCGTCGGCTACCAGACGCACGAAACGGTCGTCCTGCGGCGCGAGGTCGCGCCCCGGCCGAACCCGTTCTCACGCACGATGGCGAGCCCGCCTCGCTCCGACGGCCAGGCGACCTCGAACCCGGACCTCACACCGCTGGTCCAGGTCGCCGACTGCCTGCCGTTGATGCTCGTCGGCGACGCCGGGGTGGGGGCGATCCACTGCGGCTGGCGCGGGATGGCGGCGGGGATCATCGACCGCGGGGTGGGGGAGGTGCGCGCTCGTGCGGCGGCGATCGGCCCCGGTATCCGCCCATGCTGTTATGAGGTCGGCGACGACGTCCTCGCCGAGTTCGAGCATCTCGGCGACGGGATCGCACAGGGCAACAAGCTCGACCTGTTCGCGGTCGCCCGGCGCCTGCTCGAGCGCGCCGGTGTCACCGAGGTCGAAACGTCCGACCTGTGCACGTGCTGCGAGCCCGAGCTCTTCTACTCGCATCGCCGCGACGGCAACCGGTCCGGGCGCCAGGCGGGGGCGATCTGGCCCGGCGCCACCGATGGCTGAGCCGATCCGCGGACTCGATCCCGCGCTGGTGCGCCGCAACCTCGAACGGGTCCGCGAGCGCTGCGGCCCCGAGATCGAGATCCTGGCTGCGACCAAGTACGTCGACGCGGCCGAGCTGCCGGTGCTCGCAGAGGCCGGGATCGAGCTCGTCGGCGAGAACCGCCTGCAGGACCTCGAGGCAAAGCAGGCCGAACATCGTGATGCCTTCAGCTGGGACTTCATCGGCAGCGTGCAGAGCCGCAAGGTGAAGCGGATTCTGCCGCTGGTAAGGCTGATCCACTCGGTCGCCACCGACTCCGCACTCGAGCAGCTCGCCCGCCACGCCGAGCCGGAGACCGAGATCCTCGTAGAGGTGGAGCTCGCCGGCGAGTCGAGCAAGGCCGGAATCGCGCCCGAGGCACTCGCGGACTTCATCGCCCGCTCGCCCGTACGGGTGACCGGATTGATGACCATGCCCCCGGCGAGCGAGGATCCGGAGGCGTCGCGGCCGTACTTCGCGCGGCTCGCCGAGCTCGCGGCCGCGCACGGGCTCGCGCGCCTTTCGATGGGCACCAGCCAGGACTGGGAGGTGGCCGTGCAGGAGGGCGCGACGATCGTCCGCCTCGGGACCGCGCTCTATCGCTAGCTCTGGCGCTCTGAGCAGGCATAATTAGGGAGAGGAATCCCCTTACGCAGGGCGAAACTCGCAGCGGTATGGCACTTCGCGACACCTGGCACCGTGCGCTCGTCTACTTCGGCCTCGCCGAGGACCCCGAGTACCACGAGGCGGACCTGTACGAGCCCGACACCGCGCCGCACGGACAGGTCTACGAGTCGGCGCCGAGAACCGCGACCGTCAGCCGGATCTCCGAGCGCCGCCGCAGCCGGGACGAGATCGACGACATCTTCGCCGACGACGACATGCCGCCCAGCCGCTCGCGCGTGCTGCAGCCCGTCGGCGGCGCCGACGTCCAGGTGCACCTGGTCACCCCGCACAGCTTCAACGACGCCCAGGAGGTCGCCGACCGCTTCAAGCGCGCTGTCCCGGTGATCCTCAACCTGCAGACGACCGAGGGCGACCTGGCGAAGCGCCTCATCGACTTCGCCTCAGGGCTCACCTACGCGCTTGACGGTGGCATGCAAAAGATCGCCGAGAAGACCTTCCTGCTCACCCCGCGCAACGTCGAGGTCTCCGCCGAGGAGCGCGCGCGGTTAGTCGAAAAGGGCTTCTTCAACCAGTCGTAGCGGCGATTGCCCGCCCGATGCGGCGGCGAGGGTTCTTTAGCTGGGTAGGGGTGGGCGAAGCGGCGGCCGATGGCGGCTTCTTGGCGCTATGCGCCACTTTCACGCCATCGTCCGCGATACCTCGGCGGCGCCGGCGATCGCCTCCCCTACCCAGCGCAACCCGGCCCCGCTGAGCGCCACACGCCCAGGGCGATGGCGCAGCGACCCGCGCCAATAGGCTGCGGGGGATGAAGATCGGTTTCGCAGGCGCGGGCAACATGGCCGGCGCGATGGCGCGCGGCTGGGCGGCTGCTGACGATGGCCCCGAGCAGATGCTCTTCTGCGACGCCGGGTCCGGGCGTGCCGCGGCGCTTGCCGAGGCGACCGGCGGCGAGGCCGTCGGCTCGCTGGCCGAGCTCGGGATTCGCAGCGACGCGGTCGTCCTGGCGATGAAGCCGGGAGCGCTCGAGATCGCGGTCGAACAACTCGGGGGAACGTCCGACGCGATCGTCTCGGTTCTCGGGGCGACCCCCGTCTCGCGCCTGCGCGAGCTGTTCGGCGACGTGCCGCTGCTGCGGGTGATGCCGACGGTCGCGGTCGAGATCGGTCGCGGCGTCATCTGCCATGCGCCGATCACGCCCGCCGACGGCGCGGTCGGCGCGGAACTGCTCGACCTGGTCAGCCTGCTCGGCCACCTGGTCGAGGTCAGAGACGCGCAGATGGACGAGGCGACCGCGGTGATGGGCTGCAGCCCGGCCTACCTTGCGGTGGTCGTCCAGGCCCTGGCCGAGGCCGGTGCCGAGGAGGGGCTCGAGCCCGAGCTCGCGTACGACCTCGTCGTCGAGTCGTTCACCGGCACGCTCGAGGTGCTGCGCCGCTACGACCCGATCGAGGTGCGCCGGACCGTGGCGTCGCCGGGCGGGAGCACCGAGGCGGGGCTCGGGGCGCTCGCCGATCACGGCGCCGCCGACGCCTTCAAGGCGGCGGTTCGCGCCTCGCTGAAGCGGATGCGCGGCTGATGCTCACCGTCGCGCTGACCCGCGGCAACGTCGCCGACTACGTCGCCGCCCTGGTCCTGGTCTACACGCTGCTGATCGTCGCCAACGTGCTGCTCTCCTGGATCCAGATGTTCCGGCCGCTGCCCTACAACCTCGCGCTGCGCGCGGTGATCGGATTCATCGAGTCGAGCACCGACCCGTTCATCAACGTCTTCCGCAGGTTCATCCCGCGGATCGGCCCGCTCGACATCAGCCCCATCGCCGCCATCCTCACCGTCTCGATCCTGGGCGGCGTGATCGTGAACCTGATCGAAGGGTGAGCTCGCCGCGAGGCCGCGCCTGGCTGCGGATGCTCGCCGTGTGTGGTCTGGTCGTCGCCGTCGACCAGATCGCGAAGGGCGCGGTGATCGAATCGCTCGCTCCCGGTGAGCGGGTCGACCTGGTGCTCGGCTTCGACCTCGCCAGGGTCACCAACAGCGGCATCGCCTTCGGGCTGCTGGCCGATGACCGCGACGCGCTGGTGCTCGCGATCACGGGAGGAGGACTTGCGCTGGTGGTCGGCTGGTTCGCGCTCGACTCGACGCGCCCGAGGCTCTGGCTAGGCATCGGGCTGCTTCTCGGCGGCGCGCTGGGCAACCTTGCCGACCGCATCCGCGCCGACGGGGTCACCGACTTCATCGATCCACCCGTGTGGCCGGCGTTCAACCTGGCCGACGTCGCGATCACGGTCGGTGTGGTCGTGATCGTGCTGATCGCGCTCGCCCCGCCTGCGAAGCCCGCGACCACCGAGCAGTGACCGCGCCCCCGGCCGTGGTTCACGTGGACGATCGCCTGGCGGTGATCGACAAGCCGGCGGGCCTCGTCGTCCACCCGGCTCCCGGCGCCGCCGGTCCGACTCTGGTCGACCTTCTGGGGGAGCTCCTGGGCGGCGGCGAGCCGGGCCGGCCCGGGATCGTCCACCGACTCGACAAGGACACGTCGGGGCTGATGTTGGTCGCCCGCGACCCCGAGGCGCACCGGCGGCTGGCGGCGATGATCAAGCGTCGCGAGGTCAGCCGCACCTACCTGGCGCTGATCGAGGGCCGCCCCCACTCGCGCTCGGGAACGATCGATGCGCCCCTCGGGCGCAGCCACCGGGCGCCCGAGCGGCGGGCGGTCCGGGGGCGCGGCGCGCGTGACGCCCGTACACACTTCACCGTGCTCGAGTCGATGCCGGCCGACACCCTCGTCGAGGCGCGCTTGGAGACCGGCCGCACGCATCAGATCCGCGCCCACTTCGCCGCGATCGGTCACCCCGTCGCCGGCGATCCGCGTTACGGTCACCGCGGCCGACACGGGCTCGAGCGCCAGTTCCTGCACAGCGCGAGACTGGGGTTCGCGCACCCGTTCAGCGGCGACGAGATGACGTTTGCGAGCGAGCTGCCTGGTGATCTCGCCCGTGCCCTGGAGCGGGCGCGACAGCGATAGAGGAGGGATAATCGGCACCTGATGGAGGAGTCGCGGGTGATGGAGTGCCCGGCCTGCGGGACGGAGAACCGCGTTGGGCGGCGCTTTTGCGCGCAGTGCGGCGCGGCGCTGCAGGTGGCCTGTCCGAGCTGCGGCACGGTCAACGAGCCCGGCGATCGCTTCTGCGGCGGGTGCGGCACCGCGCTGCTCGACGACGCCACAGCGCCGAAGCCGACGACCCAGCCGCTGTCCGAACGCCGGCTGGTCTCGGTCCTGTTCGCCGACCTGGTCGGGTTCACCACACTTTCCGAGCACCGCGACCCCGAGCAGGTTCGCGAGCTGCTCAGCGCCTACTTCGACCGCTGCCGCGAGCTGATCGAGCGCCACGGCGGCACGGTCGAGAAGTTCATCGGCGACGCGGTGATGGCTGTCTGGGGCACACCGGTGGCGAAGGAGGACGACGCCGAGCGCGCCGTCCGAGCGGCGCTCGGGCTGACGAAGGCCGTGACGGCGCTGGGCGAGGAGGCCGGGATGCCCGGGCTGCGGGCACGCGCAGCGGTGCTGACCGGCAGCGCCGCGGTCGAGATCGGCGCCGAGGGCGAGGGGATGGTGCTCGGCGACACCGTCAACACTGCCAGCCGGCTGCAGTCGATCGCCGAGCCAGGGACGGTGCTGGTCGACGACGTCACGCGCTCGGTGACCGAGGCCGCAATTGCCTACGAGGACGCCGGCGTCCATGAGCTCAGAGGCCGAGAGCAGCCCGTGCACGCGTGGACCGCGTTGCGGGTCGTGGCCGCCGTTGGTGGGATGGGACGCGGGGCCGGGCTGGAGGCGCCGTTCGTTGGCCGCAGCGACGAGCTCGAGCTGATCATCTCGGCGTCGGAGGAGAGCCGGCGCGCGGGGCAGGCTCGGCTGGTGACCGTGATTGGGGAGGCCGGCCTGGGGAAGTCGCGCCTGCTCTGGGAGTTCGAGAAGTACATGGACGGCATCCAGGAGGTCGTCAACTGGCACCAGGGCCGCTCCCTGTCATACGGCGAAGGCGTCGCGTATTGGGCGCTGGCCGAGATGGTTCGGGGTCGAGCCAAGATCGCCGAGGACGAGGGGCCGGCGGGCGCGCGCGAGAAGCTGCGCGCGTCGATTGGGGAGTACGTGCCCGACGAGCGCGAGCGGCGCCTGATCGAACCGCGGCTGGCGCACCTGCTGGGGCTCGAGCAGCGCGTCGCGCCCGATCGCGCCGACCTGTTCTCAGGCTGGCGCCTGTTCTTCGAGCGCATGGCCGGCGCGTTCCCAGTTCTGCTCGTCTTCGAGGACCTACAGTGGGCCGATTCGGGCCTGCTCGAGTTCATCGACCACCTGCTCGAGTGGTCGGCGGAGTTTCCGATCTTCATCCTCGCCTTCGCCCGGCCCGAGATCGTCGACGCGCGCCCGCAATGGGAGCCGACGATCATCCTCGAGCCCCTCGGCGACGAGGCGATGCAGGAGCTACTGGATGGCCTCGTGCCGGGCTTGCCGGAGGAGCTCTCGGCTCGAATCCGGGCTCGGGCCGAGGGCGTGCCCCTCTACGCGGTCGAGACAGTCCGGATGTTGCTCGATCGCGGCCTCCTCAGGGAGGAGGGGGCGAGCTATGCGGTCGCCGGGGACATCGAGGAGCTCGACGTCCCCGAGACCCTGCACGCGCTCGTGGCCGCTCGGCTGGATGGACTCGATCCTGCGGAGCGCGCGCTGCTTCAGGACGCCGCCGTACTCGGGCATTCGTTCAGTGTGGAGGGGGTCGCGGCACTCAGCGGCAGGCCCGCGGACGAGGTCGGCGGGTTTCTCGACGGTCTGGTCGCCAAGCAGCTGATCGCCGTCAACGACGACGACGCCTCCCCGGAGCGCGGGCAGTACGCGTTCCTGCAGGCGCTGATGCGGACGATCGCCTACGGGACGCTCTCGCGCCGCGACCGCAAGGCCAAGCACCTGGCCACCGCGCGGTTCCTGCAGGACTCGTGGGGCACCGAGACCGGCGAGATCGCCGAGGTCCTGGCGGCGCACTTCCTCGACGCCGCCGAGGCCGAGCCCGACGCGCCGGACGCCCCGAAGATCCGGGATTCGGCGCTGCAGACGCTCGCCGACGCGGGCCGTCGCGCGATCTCGCTCGCGCTCGGCCGCGAGGCCCAGCGCGCCTTCGACCGCGCGACCGAGCTCGCCGAGGACGACAAGACCCGAGCAGAGCTGCTCGAGCAGGCGGGGCGCGCCGCCTGGTTGGAGCTCGACCACGAAGCGGCCCGCGAGCGGTTGGTGGCGGCGATCGCGCGCTACGAGCAGCTCGACCTGCCCGAGGCGGTCGCCGGGGCGGAGCTCGTCCTCTCCACCATCGCCGCCGACCTGGCCGACATCGATCAGGCGGTGGCGATGGGCGAGGCCTCCCGCGAACGGTTGCCCGACAACTCGCCGGAGCGGGCGGCGGCGGCTGCCGAGCTCGCGCGCTGGCACATGCTTGCCTTCGACCTGGAGGCGGCGCTGCGAGTGGTCGACGAGGCGCTCGAGATCGCCGAGTCGCTAGAGGACTGGGGCGTACTCGCCGAGGCCTTTGTGACGAAAGGCACCGTTCTGTACTTCGCTCAACGCCAGCATGAGGGCACTGCGCTCGTCCATGCGGGCCTCCGACTGGCCCGCGACCAGGACCTGCCTCTCACCGAGATCCGGGGGCTCAACAACCTCTCCAGCTTCCTGCTGTCACAGGCCCGGGCCGAAGAAGCCCTGGCTCAGATCAGACAGGCGCTCGAGCTGGCGCGCTCGCGCGGCGACCGGCGATGGCAGGCCTTCATCGCCGGCGACGAATCGCTCGCCCTCGTCGCGCTCGGAAGGTGGGATGAGGCGTTGGAGGTCGCGGCTCGGGTGGCCGAGGTCGGCGGGGAGGACCTTGCGACCGGCCTCGATGCCTCGATTGGCGAGGCGCGAATCTACGCCGCACGGGGCCAGGTCGATGGCGTCGAGGCCGTGCGCAACCGCTCCCTGCTCTACGTCGACAGCCCCGACGGACAGCTGCGCGGGTGCGCTCGGATCACGGGTGCGATCGCGGCCCACGAGGACGGGCGTCACGAGGAGGCGCTGGAATTGCTGCGCGACCTCGGCAAGGGCAACGAGGCCTACTGGCACCGCTTCGGGCTCTTCGAGGCGGGGCGGGCTGCGCTGGCAGCTGACCGCGACGCCGAGCTCGAGCAGATGGTGGCTGCGATCGTCGACGCGCCCCCCGGCGAGACGTCGCCGCTTTCACGCGCCCTCGCGCGGGGCTTCACCGGGGTGCTGGCGTCGCGCCGTGGCGAACATCCCGAGGCGCTGGCAGGCCTCGATACCGCGGTCGCCTGGTTGAGGGAAATCGGCGACCCGTTCGAGCTCGCGTGGGCGCTGCTCGAGCGCGGCCGGGCGCTCGTGCGGGCGGGGCAAGAGGCGGAGGCAGCAGGGCCGCTCGACGAGGCGCGTGAGATCTACACCCGGCTGCGTGCCGAACCGTGGATCAGGCAGGTCGACGAGGTGCTCCAGGCAGGACCCTCTAGACTCAGCGCCGCCCAGTAACCAACCCCTGGCAGGCAGAACGGGGCCCTGCCCGGCACGCACACCGCCGGGTCCCCGGGAGCGGTCAGGGTCAATCGCACGACATAAAGGGAGCATCACGTGTCAGAACCTGGACTCCGGGAGCTGCTGGAGGCCGGCGTGCATTTCGGCCACCAGACGCGACGCTGGAACCCGCGCATGCGCCGCTACATCCACGGCGAGCGCGACGGGATCCACATCATCGACCTCGAGCAGACCGAGCACCTGCTCGCCGAGGCGCGCCGCTTTGCGGCCGAGATCGCCGGCAAGGGCGGCTCGGTGCTGTTCGTCGGCACCAAGAAGCAGGCGCGCGACTCGGTCAAGTCGTGGGCCGAGCGCTGCGGGATGCCATACGTCAACCTGCGCTGGCTAGGCGGCCTGCTGACCAACTTCCACACCATCTCGGCCCGGATCGACCGCCTGCACGAGCTCAACGAGCTCAAGGAAGCCGGTCAGCTCGACCTGCTGCCGACCAAGGAGCGGATGTCGATGGAGGCCGAGCTGGAGAAGCTCGAGTACAACCTCGGCGGCGTCCGCGACATGAAGCGGCTGCCGCAGGCGGCGCTGATCGTCGACCTCAAGACCGAGGCGATCGCGGTGCGGGAGTGCGAGCGCCTGCAGATCCCGATCCTGGGGCTCGTCGACTCCAACGTCGACCCGGTAGCGGTCGCGTTCCCGATCCCCGGCAACGACGACTCGATCCGCTCCTGTGACCTGGTCATCTCCGACATCGGCGAGGGCATCGAGCAGGCGGCGACGGCCTTCCGCGCGGCCGAGGCCAAGCGTCGTGCCGAGGAGGAGGAGCGCCGCCGAAAGGAGGCCGAGGAGAAGGAGCGCAAGGAGGCCGAGGAGCGCGCCCGCAAGGAGGCCGAGGAGGCCGCCGCCGCACAACAGGCGAGCGAAGCGGCGGCCGCGGCGCCCGCGGGTGAGCAGCCGCAGGCGCCCGCCGCGACTCACGAGTCGAGCTGATGGCCGTCTCTGCGGGGGACGTCAAGGCTCTGCGCGATCGCACCGGCGCCGCGATGATGGACTGCAAGGCGGCGCTCGAGGAGGCCGGAGGCGACCCCGACAAGGCGATCGAGATCCTGCGCGTCAAGGGGCAGGCGTCGGCGGCGAAGCGGTCGGGTCGCCAGACGACCGAGGGGCTCGTCTCCTCCTACATTCACGCCGGCGGCAAGGTCGGCGCCCTGGTCGAGGTGCAGTGCGAGACCGACTTCGTCGCCCGCAACGAGGACTTTCAGGAGTTCGCCCGCGAGGTCGCGATTCACATCGCGGGCTCCCCGACGCCACCGCGCGTGGTCTCGGCCGAGGAGATCCCGGCCGAGGATCGCGAGGCCGAGCGCCGGATCTTCGAGGAGAAGGCGCGCCAGGAGGGCAAGCCCGACGACGTGATCTCGAAGGTCGTCGAAGGCCAGCTCTCGAAATGGTCGAAGGAGGTGGCGCTGCTCGACCAGGAGCACATTCGCTCCGACCGCTACGAGGGCAAGACGATCGAGCAGATCCGCGCCGAGGTTGCGGCGAAGACAGGCGAGAACGTGCGCATCGCGCGCTTCGCGCGCTTCCGCGTGGGCGACGACTGAGCTCGGCCCACCCGCGCTAGGCTCTCGCGCCGGATGGCTGACCCGGTCTTCTCCCGAGTCCTGCTGAAGATCTCCGGCGAGGCCCTGATGGGCTCGCTGGAGTACGGGACCGATCCTGAGCAGGTGCGGACGATCGCCGCGCAGGTGCACGAGGTCAGCGGCCGCGGCGTGCAGATCGCGATGGTCGTCGGCGCCGGCAACATCTACCGCGGTCTGGAGGGCGCGGCGCAGGGGATGGATCGCGCCACGGCCGACTACATGGGCATGCTCGCGACGGTGCTCAACGCGCTCACTCTCCAGGACGCGCTGGAGAAGCTCGGCACCCACACCCGGGTGCAGTCGGCGATAGAGGTCACCGAGGTCGCCGAGCCCTACATCCGCCGGCGCGCGATCCGCCACCTCGAAAAGGGCCGGGTGGTGATCTTTGCGGCCGGCACCGGCAACCCGTTCTTCACCACAGACACAGCGGCCGCGCTGCGCGCACTCGAGATCCACGCCGAGGCGATCCTGATGGCAAAGCACGGGGTTGAGGGCGTCTATGACGCCGACCCCAGCGAGGTCCCCGACGCGGCGTTTCTGCCGGAGATCAGCTACATGGAGGCGATCGAGCGCGCCCTGCGGGTGATGGACTCGACCGCGCTGTCGCTGTGCATGGACAACAACCTGCCGATCCACGTCTTCAACATGGCGGACGAGCGCAACATAGATAGGATCGTCAGCGGGGAGCGAGTAGGCACGATCGTGTCGTCTGCTGCCGTTTCTACGCGATGAGCGAGCTCACTGACGAATTCCTGATCGACGCCAAGGACCGGATGGCCAAGTCGGTGGAGGCGTGCAAGCACGAGCTGGCGACGGTCCGCACTGGCCGCGCGTCGCCGCACCTGCTCGACCGCGTGATCGTCGACTACTACGGCGTCGAGACGCCGCTCAAGCAGCTCTCACAGGTCGCCGCGACTGACGCCCGCCTGCTGACGCTGACGCCGTTCGACAAGAACTCGATCGGCGCGATCGAGAAGGCGATCCTCGAGTCCGACCTCGGGCTGACGCCGTCCAACGACGGCAACGTGATCCGGCTTTCAATTCCGGAGCTGAACGAGGAGCGCCGGCGCGACCTCGTTCGTGTCGTCCACGGGGTCGCCGAGGAGGGCAAGGTCGCGGTTCGCAACATCCGCCGCGACGTGATGCACGACCTGCGCGAGCTGAAGAAGGAGGGCGAGGTCGGCGAGGACGACGAGCGCCGGGCCGAAGCCGAGCTGCAGAAGCGCACCGACCAGGCCACGGGCGACATCGACGGCCTGCTCAAGGCCAAAGAGGAAGAGATCCTCGAGGTGTGAGCAAGTCCTCCGCCCGGTACGTCGCGATCATCACGGACGGAAACGGACGCTGGGCGGCGGAGCGCGGGCTGCCGCCGATCGAAGGACATCGGGCGGGCGCCGACGTGGTCAAGGAACGGCTGCGTGACGCGACCGAGCTCGGGATCGAGGAGCTCACCGTGTTCTCGTTCTCGACCGAGAACTGGCAGCGTCCGCGCGATGAGGTCGAAGGGCTGATGGCGATGTTCGCCGAGCGCATCGACCGCGAGACGCCGGAGCTCGACGCCGAGGGAGTGAGGATGCGCTTCATCGGCCGCCGCGACGGTGTCTCGGCCGAGCTCACCGAGCGGATGGAGTGGGCCGAGGCGAAGACGCGCGAGAACAGCCGGATCACGCTCTTCGTCGCCTTCAACTACGGCGGCCGGGCCGAGATCGTCGACGCCGCGCGCAGCTTCGACGGGGAGTCGGAGGACGACTTCGCCCGTCATCTCTACGCGGCCGAGATGCACGACCCAGACCTGCTGATCCGCACCAGCGGCGAGCAGCGGATCTCCAACTTTCTCCTCTGGCAGTGCGCCTACTCGGAGATGGTGTTTCGCGACGAGCTCTGGCCGGACTTCGATCGCAACGCCTTCAGCGAGTCGCTGGCCGAGTACGAGGCGCGCCGGCGGCGCTTCGGAGGACGCTGATGGAGGAGTCGCAGCCGTTCGACGCCGAGCTCGACTTCGACCAGCCGCGGCGGCGCCGCGCTCCCTCGCCCCCTCCCTTGCCGTCCAAGCGGCCGCCGCGCCGGGGTGGAGGAGACGGGCCGAAGCGCAGCCGCTCCGAGACACTGGCGCGGATCGCGTGGGCGCTGCCGTGGATCGCGATCGTGGTCACGATCGTCGTCGTCGGTGGCGAGCTGTTCGCTGTCGCGATGGTCGTCTTCGCCTGCATCGGCCTCGCCGAGCTGTTTCAGATGACCCGCGACGCGCGGCCCTTCCTGACGGTCGCGTTTGCCGTCGCCGCGGCGTTGGTCGCCGCCGCCTTCTACGGTGACCACTTTCAGATCGTGCTCGTGCTCGTCGCCTCGGTCCCGGTGATCTTTGCCGCTGCGGTCTTGCGTCCCCACCGCGAGGGAGCGACCGTGTCGATGGCGATCACTCTGTTCGGGATCGTCTGGATCGCGATCCCGTTCGCTCACGCGGTGCTGCTGCGCGAGCTGCCCGACCACGGAGCGGCGCTTCTGGTCGACGTACTGGTCGCGACCTTCGTCGCCGACACCGCCGCCTACGCCGGCGGGCGGATGTTCGGGCGTCACCGGCTGGCGCCCGCGCTCTCGCCCAACAAGACGCTCGAGGGCCTGGCCTTCGGCATCGTGGGCGGCACCGCGGGGTTCTGGTTCGCCGGCCTGTACCAGGACTGGCTGCCGGGGCTCGAGGCACTCGCCATGGGTCTCTGCGTCGCGCTCGTCGCTCCAATCGGCGACCTGTTCGAGTCGCTGATCAAGCGCGACCTTCAGATCAAGGACTCGGGCACGATCTTCGGGCCGCATGGGGGGTTGCTGGATCGGCTCGACGCGGTGCTCTTCACCGTTGTCGCGGGCTATTACCTGGCGGTGGCGTTCGGGCCGTTTTAGGGCAGGTAGGGGAGGGAGTGCCGGCGGCCGCGGCGAAATCCGTCGCGTTGGCGTGAAACTCGTCGTATAGACGAATAAGCCGCCATCGGCCGCCGTTTCGGCCGGGACCGGCCCCTACCCAGCCAAACCCGGCTACGCATCGCCGAGCACGCCCCGGATGTACGCCAGGTCGGCGAGCATCCCGCTCCGCGGCCCGGGCGTCTCAATCACGATCGGAGCGCCCGCGTCGCCGGCCGCGCCGATCATCGCCCGCAACCCCTCCGGGTCGATCTGGCCACCGCCGAGGCGCGCGTGGCGGTCGGCGCCGGTGCCTGGCGGATCGCGGGAGTCGTTTGCGTGCAGCAGGTCCAGACGGCCCGTGATCGCGATTGCGCGCTCAACCGCGTCTGAGAGCTCCTCGCCGGCGGCGTGGGCGTGGCAGGTGTCCAGGCAGAAGCCGAGCGGCACCGGGCCGTCGTAGCCGGCGAGCGCCTCCCAGAGCTGAGCGAGCGCCTCGAAGCGTCTGGCGACCGCGTTCTCGCCGCCAGCGGTGTTCTCGATCAGAACCGGGACCTCGGACTCGAGCATCTCCAGCGTCCGTGGCCAGCGGCCGACGCCCTCGGCGATCCCGTCCTCGGCATGGCCGGCGTGGACGATCACCCCGGCGGCGCCAACCGTGGCCGCGGCGTCGCAGGTCTGCTGCAGGATCTTGCGCGAGCCGTAGCGGACGTTCGGCTTCGGCGAGCAGACGTTGATCAGGTACGGCGCGTGGACGTAGAGGTCGATCTCGCTGGCGCGGATCTCATCCGCCTCGGGGTGGGGCGGGGGCTTCTTCCAGGAGCCCGGATTGGAGAGGAAGATCTGCAGGCACTCGACCTCGAGCTCCGCCGCGGCCGCGAGCAGGCCGCGGCGACCGACGTGGGCTCCCAGGGGTACGTTCGCCACGCGCGCAAGCTTAGGCGCCGTTATGGGCGTCTCCTAGACTCATCCGGGTGCCTCGGCGCGTCCTCATCCTCGGTTCGACCGGCTCGATCGGCGAGCAGGCGCTCGACGTCATCGCCGGTTCGGAGGCGCTCGAGCTCGCGGGCCTGTCCGCCGGGCGCAACTGGGAACGCCTGAGCGCCCAGGCGCGGGACGCGCGCGTGAAAACGGTCGCGCTCTCGGACGCCGAGGCGGCCGAGCGGGCGCGCTCGGAGCTCAGCGGAGTGCGCGTGCTCAGCGGCGAGGAGGGCGTGCGCGACCTGATCGCCGCCACCGAGCCCGATCTCGTGCTCAACGGGATCGTCGGCACCGCCGGGCTCGGACCCTCGATCGTCGCGCTCACCGCGGGCATCGACCTGGCGCTCGCCAACAAGGAGAGCCTGGTGGTCGGCGGCGAGTTGGTCACGGCCCTCGCCGAGGCGACCGAGGCCCGGATCCTGCCGGTCGACTCCGAGCACTCGGCCCTCTTTCAGCTGCTCGCCGCGGCGGGCCCGGGAGCGGTCGAGCGGCTGATCCTGACCGCCTCGGGCGGCCCCTTCCGCGGCCGTAGCGATCTGGCCGACATCACCCCGCAAGACGCGCTCGCGCATCCGACCTGGGACATGGGCGGGCGGATCACGGTGGATTGCGCGACGTTGCTGAACAAGGGCCTCGAGGTGATCGAGGCGCACCACCTGTTCGGCATCGACTACGCGCGGATCGAGGTGGTCGTCCACCAGCAGTCGATCGTCCACTCGCTGGTCGAGCTCAACGACGGCGCTCAGCTCGCCCACCTCGGGCTGCCCGACATGCGGGTGCCGATCTCCTACGCGCTGCACTACCCCGAGCGCCACGACGTCACCGTGCCCCGGCTCGACCTGGCGACGGTCGGCGAGCTGAGTTTCGAGCAGCCCGACCTGGACACCTTCAGGTGCCTGCGTCTCGCGCGCGAGGCGGGGGCGACCGGAGGCACGGCGCCCTGCGTGCTCAACGCCGCCGACGAGGTCGCGGTCTCCGCCTTTCTCGACGGCGAGCTCTCCTTCGCGGCGATCCCCGACGTGATCGAGGGCGCCCTAGGGGAGCTCGGTGCGGCCCCGGTGGGCCACTTCGAGGAGCTGTTTGCCTGCGACGCCCGCGCCCGCGAGGTCGCCCGACGGCTGGTCGAGGGAAGCAGGGCCACGGCATGAGCTGGTTCCTTGCCTTCGCCGGCTTCGCCGCGCTGATCATCCTCCACGAGGCCGGGCACTTCGCCGCCGCCAAGGCGGTCGGCATGCGGGTCGAGCGCTTCTATCTGTTCTTCCCGCCGAAGCTGTACAGCTTCAGGCGCGGCGAGACCGAGTACGGGATCGGCGCGATCCCGCTCGGCGGCTTCGTGAAGATCACCGGGATGAACCCCGACGAGGAGCTCGACCCGGAGATCGCGCCCCGCGCGTACTACCACCAACCGGTCTGGAAACGGATCGTCGTGATTGGCGCCGGGCCTGCGGTGAACCTGCTGATCGCCTTCGTGCTCCTGTTCTTCCTGGCCTTCGGCGCTCCGGACCCCGACCGGCCGCCGACGAACGAGGTCGCCAACGTCTCGGCGGGCACGCCCGCGGCAGCTGTGCTCGAGCCCGGCGACAAGCTGCTGGCGGTCGACGGCAAGCGCGGCGGCCCGCAGGCGCTGCGCGATCAGATCGCGACTCACAAGTGCGACGGCGAGCAGACCGACGGCTGCCAGGTCGCCGAGCCGGTCACGCTGACCGTGCTCCGCGACGGGCGTGAGGTGACCGTCACGGCGACGCCGGAGTACAGCTCACAAGCCGAGCGGCCGCTGCTCGGGTTCGAGTACGCCTCCCACCCGCTCAACCCGGACGTCCCGGGCGCCGCGGAGTGGGCCGTCGACGGAATGTGGGAGGTCACGTCGCAGACGGTGAGCATCGTCGCCAGGATCTTCGACGCCGAGCAGCGCGAGCAGATCTCCGGCATCGTCGGCAGCTACGAGGTCACCCGCCAGTCGTTCGAGTTCGACACCCGGCAGGCGCTGCTGGTGCTCGCCCTGATCAGCCTCTCGCTGGCGGTGATCAACCTGTTTCCGTTCCTGCCTCTTGACGGCGGCCACATCTTCTGGAGCCTGGTCGAGAAGGTCCGCGGCCGGCCGGTGCCGTTCCGGGTCATGGAGCGCGCCTCGGTGGTCGGTTTCATGCTCGTCGCATTCCTGTTCGTGATCGGCCTCTCCAACGACATTGATCGGCTGACCGGCGAAGGCTTCGACCTGCGGTAAAGCACCCGCTCACACGGTAGGTTTCGGGGTCCACGCCGGAACCTGAGGAGGAGAGATGGAGGCGACGACGGCGGAGCGCTACGCGAGCGGCGGAGCGGCCAGGGAGCTGTACGCGAAGAACCTCGCGCTGGCATTCGCGCAGACGGTCGACCGGCTCGGCGACGATCCCGCGATCATCGCCGGCGAGGGCGACGACGAGGTGCGGATCTCCTGGAACGAGCTGCGCGACCAGGTCGCGCGGATCGCCGGCGGGCTGAGCAAGCTCGGCGTGCAGAAGGGCGACACCGTCGCGATCATGATGAACAACCGCCCGGAGTTCATCCCGATCGACCTCGCCACGGTCTCGCTCGGCGCCGTCCCGTTCTCGATCTACCAGACCTCCTCCCCGGAGCAGATCCAGTACGTCGTCGGCGATGCGGGGGCGAAGGTGGCGGTGGTCGAGTCGGCGTTCCTCGACGTCTTCAACGACGCCCGCGCCGAGCTACCCGAAGTCGAGACGTTGATCGTGATCGACGGACAGGGCGGCGACCACACGCTTGACGAGCTCGAGCGGCTCGACCCCGACTTCGACCCGTCCGAAGCGATCGCCGACGTCGGCCCCGACGACCTGCTGACCCTGATCTACACCTCCGGCACCACCGGGCCGCCGAAGGGCGTCCAGCTCACGCATCGCAACCTGATGACCCTGACCGGTGGCGTGGAGGACATCATCGACCTTCCCGAGCGCGGGGCGAAGGTGATCTCGTGGCTGCCGGCGGCGCACATCGCCGAGCGCGGTGCGAACTACTACCTGCCGGTCACCCGGGGCTGCACCGTCTACATCTGCCCCGACCCGCGCCAGATCATCGACTTCCTGCCGCGCGCGCGCCCGACCTGGTTCTTCGCGGTGCCGCGGATCTGGGAGAAGCTGAAGGCCGGCTTGGAAGCGAAGCTCGCCGCGATTCCGGGCGAGGATGGCGAACGCGCCCGCCAGGGCCTGCAGGCGGCGATCCAGAAGGTCCGACTGGAGCAGGCCGGCGAGGAGATCCCGGAGGAGCTCGCGCAGGGGGTCGCTGCCGCCGACGCGGCATTGTTCTCCAATCTGCGCGCCGCGCTCGGCCTCGACGAGGCGATCGCCGTCAACGTTGGCGCCGCGCCGACGCCGGTCGAGGTGCTCGAGTTCTTCCACGCGATCGGGATCCCGGTCGGCGAACTCTGGGGGATGTCTGAGACCTGCGGCGCAAGCACGGTCAACCCGCCGGCGAAGATCAAGCTCGGCACGGTCGGCCCGCCCGTGGCCGGCGTGGAAATCAGGCTCGCCGACGACGGCGAGGTGCTGATCCGCGGGGACACGATCATGCCCGGCTACCGCAACATGCCCGACAAGACCGCCGAGACGATCGACGACGAGGGCTGGTTGGCGACCGGCGACATCGGCGAGCTCGACGAGGACGGCTACCTGAAGATCGTCGACCGCAAGAAGGAGCTGATCATCAACGCCGCCGGCAAGAACATGTCGCCGGCGAACATCGAGGCGAAGCTGAAGGCGGCGAGCCCGCTGATCGGCCAGGTGGTCGCGATCGGCGACGGCCGTCGCTACAACGTCGCGCTGATCGTCCTCGATGCCGACTTCGCGCCGGCGTGGGCGAAGCAGAACGGCCTCGAAGGTAAGGGCGCCGAGGAGCTCGCTGCCGACGAGAAGCTGATCGCCGCGGTGCAGGCGGGGGTCGACGAGGCAAACGCGAAGCTTTCGCGCGTCGAGCAGATCAAGAAGTTCACGGTGCTGCCGACCGACTGGGCCCCGGGCGGCGACGAGCTGACGCCGACGATGAAGCTCAAGCGCAAGCCGATCGCCGAGAAGTACGACGCCGAGATCGAGGCGCTCTACGCCTGAGCGCGCGGGCAGCTAGCCCTCGAGCACCTCGAACTTGAACTTCGCTGGCGACGTGTCGGCATTGCCCGCGCGATCGATGGCGAACACCTTGAACCTGTGCCTGCCCTCGTCGAGGTTCTTGTACTTGCGCGGCGAGCTGCAGCTCTTGAACGGCTTCTTGTCGAGCTTGCATTGAAAGCTCGAGCCCGTCTCGTTCGAGCTGAACTTGAACTTGGCGGTGTCCTTCTTCGACTCCTTGTCCGGGGCCTTGGTGATCGTGGTCTGCGGCGGGTCGTTGTCGTTGCCGCCACCGCCGCCTCCTCCGCCACCGCCGCCGCCGCCGGTGCAGGCGGTCTCGGTCGGTGCAACCGAGTTCGGGCGGGGAGAGGGGGAGGCCACGGCGAAGTCGGTGGCGCTGTTGTCGGTGTCGTCACCGTCCTCGAGCAGCGTGGCGCACCCCGGAGCGATGGAACGCTCGAGCGACTGTCCCTGTGCGAAGGCCGGTGCCGGCGCGCCGACGGGGGATCCGCCGCCGCTCGGGGGAGCGGCCCCTCCCCAGGAGACGCAGTCGATCCCGGTTGCGAGCGGGTCGTCGTAGAAGCAGGCGGATCCTCCGGTCGAGGGAACGTCGAGGCTGGCGTTGGTGAAGTCCGGGGTCACGCCGATACCCGAACTGCTCGCGATCAGGACCGTACGCTGGTTCTGACCATTCGACACCGGCGCCGTGAGGGGGATGTTGCTCAGCAGGGCGCCGGTTGAGTCGTACGTGCGAACCGAGTGGCCCTGGACCTGGGTCTGCCCGGACGAGTACATCTGCAGCTCCACGAAGTCGCCGCTCACGCTGCTGCCGACCTCGCGCACCTTCATAAAGTGGTAGAGCGCATGTGCGGGCGCCGCGACGCCGCCGAAAACCGCGGCTGCGAGCGCCACGACGATCCACCTACGCACGGTCATCACCCTCTCATACGTACGTTCACACCGTGGAGATTTCGAACAAGGCGCCTCAACAGCGGCGCTGAGTCGGCTACGCCTCCCACGCCCTATCCTCACTTTCGTGGCCTCGAAGCGCCAGATCTTCGTCGGCGGCGTGCCGATCGGCGGCGGCGCGCCGGTCGTCGTGCAGACGATGACCAAGACCGAGACCGCGAACGTCGAGGCGACGATGGATCAGATCCACAAGGTCGCCGAGGCGGGGGCGGACCTCGTCAGGGTCGCGGTGCCGCGCGACGACGACGTCGTCGCCCTGCGCACGATCGTGCGCGAGTCGCCGATTCCCGTGATCGCCGACATCCACTTCAACTACACCCTGGCGCTGAAGGCGATCGACGCCGGCGCACACTGCATCCGTCTCAACCCGGGCAACATCGGCGGGCGTGAGAAGGTCGCCGAGGTCGCCGAGCGCGCGACCGCGGCCGGCGTGCCGATGCGGATCGGAGTCAACTCGGGCTCGCTGCCCAAGCACCTGCATGAGCTCGAGCGCTCCAACCCGGTTGAAGCACTGGTCACGGCCGCCGTCGAGTTCGTCGCGATGATGGAGTCGCTTCGCTTCGAGGACTTCAAGGTCTCGATCAAGTCGACCAACGTGCCGAACACGATCGCCGCCAACCGTCTGCTGGCCGAGAAGATCCCGTATCCGATCCATCTTGGGATCACCGAGGCCGGGACCAAGTGGTCCGGGTCGCTGAAGTCCGCGGTCGGCCTGGGCACGCTGCTCGCCGACGGCGTCGGCGACACGATCCGGATCTCGCTGTCGACCTTCCACGCCGAGGAGGAGGTCAAGGTCGCGTGGGAGATCCTCAAGGCGTTGCAGCTGCGCGAGCGCGGCCCGGTGCTGATCGCCTGTCCCACCTGCGGCCGGCTGCAGTTCGATATGGACTCGGTGGTCGCCGACATCGAGGCGCGGCTGGAGGCCTACGACGAGCCGATCGAGGTCGCGGTGCTCGGCTGCGCGGTGAACGGAATCGGCGAGGCGTCACACGCCGACTTCGGGATCACCGGGGCAAAGAACGAGGGGCTGATCTTCGCCCACGGAAAGCCGCTGCGCAAGGTGCCCCAGGAGCAGCTCGTCGACGAGCTCTTCGCCGAGATCGACAAGTCGCTGCATCGTGGCGCGGTCGAGGTCGACGACACAAAGGCGGCCGAGGGCGCGGAGTGGCTGGCCCGGATCGAGGAGGAGAACGCCGACGAGCTCACGCCCGAGCGGATCGCGGCGATGGAGGCCGAGAAGGCGCGCGAGGAGGGCAACGACGTCACCGCCGAGCCGTTCCTCAAGCCCGTCAAGCGCGCACGGCTCGACGAGCAAGCGTCGCCGACAGCGGGTCGGCGTTTCACCCGCGCCTGAGCGGGTGATCCACGAGGCGGCGAGCTCGGGGTTCGGGCGCTCGGCCGAGGCGTACGTCCGCGGGCGTCCCGACTATCCGGACGAAGCGATCGACTGGCTCTGGAACGCGCTCGGCCTGGGCGCGGGGAGCCGCGTGGTCGATGTCGGGGCGGGGACCGGCAAGCTGACCGCGCCCCTGGTCGAGCGCGGGGCGGACGTGACCGCGGTCGAGCCGGTCGATGCGATGCGCGAGCGGATCACCGTCGCGCCAGCGATCGAGGGGACCGCCGAGCAGCTGCCGATCGACTCCGAGACCGCCGACGCCGTCATCTGCGGTCAAGCATTTCACTGGTTTGCGAACGAGCGGGCGCTGGGCGAGTTTCACCGCGTGCTTCGCCGCGGCGGGGGACTGGGATTGATCTGGAACCGGCGCCCGCTCGATGATCCGCTGCATGCCGCAATCTCCGAACTGCTGGACCCCCTGCGCGGCGACACCCCGCACCATGCCTCGGGCAACTGGCGGCCGCCGCTCGAGCAGAGTCCGCTCTTCGAGGCGGCCGGATCTCACGAGGCGAAGACCGTGCAGGAGCTCGACCGGGAAGGCCTGGTGGACCGCGTCGGCTCGACGAGCTTCGTCGCCGTGCTGGCCGATGAACCGCGCGGGCAGCTGCTCGACCGTGTCCGCACCCTGGTCTTGGCCGAGGAGACGGCGCACCTGCCGTACGTGTGCGAAACGTACGTGTACTGCCGCTGTTCATAGGATCCGCGCATGAAGGGCGTCGACCACCTCGATCTCGTCGTCACCGACCTCGAGCGCAGCCTCGGCTTCTACCGCGAGCTGCTGGAGCCTCTGGGCTTCACGCGTGCGAGCGAGATCGAGGGTGAGCGGGGCGAGCGCGTCGTCTACCTCGGCGGCACCGGCGGCGCCTCGGTCAGCCTGCGCGAGCGCCAGTCGGATGCGCATGCGACGCCATATGACCGCTACGGCGTCGGCATCCACCACCTCGCCTTCGTCGCCGACGGCCGCGAGCAGGTCGACGAGCGCGCGGCGTGGCTGCGCCAGCGCGGCGCCGAGATCGAGAGCGAGCCCGCCGAGTACGACTACACGCCCGGCTACTACGCGGTCTTCTTCTACGACCCGGACGGGATCAAGCTCGAGATCGTCCATCGCACCCACCGGTAGGCTGGCCGCGCCATGGCGCGCCTGTCGACCTACTTCCTGCCGACCCTGCGCGAGGACCCGGCCGACGCCGAGTCGGTCTCGCACCGCTTGATGATCCGCGCCGGCCTCGTGCGCCAGCTCGGCGCCGGCCTGTGGACGTGGCTGCCGGCGGGATATCGTGTGATCAAGCGGGTCGAGGGGATCATTCGCGAGGAGATCGACGCGATCGGCGGCCAGGAGATGCTGATGCCAGTCCTGCAGCCGGCCGAGCTGTGGCGACGTACCGGACGCTACGAGATCGAGGAGCTGTTCAAGCTCGAGGATCGCAAGGGCTCCGACCACGTGCTGGCGCTGACCCACGAGGAGGCGCTCACCTTCCACGTCGCCCGCGAGATCCGCTCCTACCGCGAGCTGCCGAAGATCCTCTACCACGTGCAGGTCAAGGAGCGCGACGAGGCGCGCCCCCGGGCCGGCGTGCTGCGGACGCGCGAGTTCACGATGAAGGACTCCTACTCCTTCGACCGCGACGAGGAGGGACTCGACGCCAGCTATGAGCTTCACCGCCGCGCCTACGCGGCGATCCTCGACCGCTCCCACCTGCGCTGGTACGAGGTCGAGTCCGACGTCGGCATGATGGGCGGCTCCGGTGCGCACGAGTACATGGCGCCGTGCGCGGCGGGGGAGGACGAGGTCGCGCTCGCGCCTGGGTATGCGGCCAACGTCGAGATCGCCTCGGCCGAGCCGCAGCCGGTCGAGTTGCCGCCGGCGCTCGACGAGCCCCGCGAGGTGCCCACGCCCGGCCTCGTCACGGTCGACGAGGTCTCGGAAGCACTCGGCGTCCCCGCCGGGGCGGCGCTGAAGGCGATGCCGGTGATCGTCGAGGGCCGCGGGATGGTGCTGGCACTAGTCCGTGGCGATCACCGCCTGAACGAGATCAAGCTCAAGAACGCGCTCGGGGCGCCCTCCCGCCAGGCCACGGCCGAGGAGATCGAGGCCGAGCTCGGCCCGCCGGGGTTCATCGGGCCCGTGGGAACGAGCGTGCCCGTGCTCAAGGACGCGGCGATCGCCGGCAGCGGCTACTTCGCCGGGGCGAATCGCGCCGACGCGCACCTGATCGGGGTCGAGCCCGGCCGCGACTTCGAGTTCGAAGAGGTCGACATCCGCAACGTCGAGGTGGGCGACACCGCGCCGAGCGGAGGGACGATCGAGATCGAGCGCGCGATCGAGGTCGGCAACATCTTCAAGCTCGGCACCCGCTACTCCGAGCCGCTCGGTGCCACGTATCTGGATCCCGACGGCAAGGAGCGACCGATCGTGATGGGCTCCTACGGCATCGGGCCGGCGCGAATTACGGCTGCGGCGATCGAGCAGAACGCCGACGACAAGGGGATCGTGTGGCCTCCGGCGCTCGCGCCGTGGGCTCTGCACCTCGTCGGCCTCGGCCGCGCCGGCGACGAGACCACGGCCGCCGCCGACCGGCTCTACGAGCAGCTCGAGGAGGCCGGGATCGAGGTCGTCTACGACGATCGCGAGGCCGGCGCGGGCGAGAAGCTGACCGATGCCGAGCTCCTCGGCTGCCCGCTGCGAATCGTCGTCGGCAAGCGCGCGCTCGCCGAAGGCGAGGTCGAGGCTCAGGAGCGGCGCAGCGGCGACGAGCATCGTCTCGCGCTCGCCGACGCCGCCCGCAGCGCCGCGGAGATCGCGGGTGGCCTCGACTAGGACCAAGCGCCGCCTCTTCGGCATCGACCGCTCGGGGCCGACTCCGCGCGCGACCAGGCGCGGAGCCCCCCTTCATCCGTGGACGATCCCGAACCTGGTCGGCTATGTGCGGCTCGCGGCGATCCCGGTCTTCCTGGTCCTGGCCTTCGACTCCGGCGACGGCCGCGACACGACCGCGGCCCTGATCTACCTGGGCATCACCCTGGGCGACTACGTCGACGGGCTGCTCGCGCGTGTGACCGGCCAGTACTCGCGCATGGGTGCGCTGCTCGACCCGATCGTCGACCGGCTCGCCGTGCTCTCCGGTGCGGCCGTCTGCTGGCATTTCGAGCTGCTGCCGCGGTGGGCGCTCGCGGTGCTCGCGGTGCGCGAGCTGGTCACCCTGGTACTCGCCGAGGTCGCCCTGCGGCGGGGCATCGACCTGGAGATCAACTGGATCGGCCGGATCGGGGTCTTTCTGGTCTTCGGCGCGATCTTCTGGAGCATGGTGCTCGACTGGTGGATCCTGGAGGCCGGGTTCGTCGTCGGCGTGGCGATCTCGGTGCTCGCGACGCTGGTCTACGTGCGCGCCGCGCGCGGTCGCGCTCCGGACGAGCGCAATCTCGTGACCAAAGGGTCAACCTCAACTTGAAGTTTGCCGGTCGCACGTATAATCGCGCGCAGGCCCGGGTTCCGGGGAGCGGCAAACGGGGAGTGAGATGAGCACCGAGTACGACGAGACCTTTCCCGACATCGGCTCGATGAGCGATCAGGAGCTCAAGGACCTCATCGGAGAGCTGACCGACGAGGAGCGGCATGTCTCCTACAGGCGGAGGGTGCTGCACGGCAAGATCGACATCCTGCGCGCCGAGCTCGTGAACCGGTTGAAGGTCAAGCGCGAAGCGGGCGACTCTGCGCTCACCGGCGCAGACGTCCAGCAGCTCACCGACATCCTGCTCGGCAAGCTCTCCCATCCGGAGGAAGAGAGCGCGTAGCGATGGCGCTCCACTGTCCGGAGTGCGGGTTCGTCAATCCCGAGGGCGCCAACTACTGTCAGAAGTGCGGCGCTTTTCTCAGCCGGCCAGAGGGCAGCGACGAGCCGACGACGATGACGTACAAGGTCGACGAGACCGGCGAGTACACGCCCATCGACATCGACGAGGAGGTCGGCAAGGCCGGGGCTGCGCTCGTGATCCGCTCGGGCGGCGGGCGCGCGGGGGAGAGCTTCACCGTCGACCAGGAGCGGATGAGCATCGGTCGCACCCCCGACGCCGCCGTCTTTCTCGACGATGTCACCGTCTCTCGCAACCACGCGCTGCTCGTGCAGCGGCAGGACGGCTGCTACATCGACGACCTCGGCTCGCTCAACGGCACGTACGTGAACCGGCGCCGAATCGAGTCGCACCGCCTCGAGGACGGCGACGAGATCCAGATCGGCAAGTACAAGCTCAGTTACCTGGAGAAGTGAGCGGCTGACGATGGCGGTAGCGACCGGAAAGCAAAGCTCGGGACCGGGAGCGACGGAGCCCGCGCCGAAGCGCGCCGGAGGCGACTCGCGTCCGCGGCGGGCGCTCACGATCGGCGCCGTGGCGAAGATCCTGAGTCAGGAGTTCGACGACATCTCGATCTCCAAGATCCGCTACCTCGAGGACCAGAAGCTGCTCGCCCCTCGGCGCACCGCCGGGGGGTATCGCCTCTACAGCCAGGCCGACGTCGAGCGCCTGCGCGCGATCCTGCGGATGCAACGCGACGAGTTCCTGCCGTTGCGGGTGATCCGCCAGGAGCTCGCGACCGGGGACTTCACCGGACGTCGGCCGAGCGGCGAGAGCCAGAAGCGCCGCGCGGCCTCGGTCGGCGAGCGGGTGACGACCTTCACCCAGGAGGAGCTCCTCGACCAGGCCGGCGTCGGCGAGTCCTTCCTGCGCGAGCTGCAGGACTTCGGCATCGTCGGCGGTAACCGCAGCGACGGCCGCACCACGTACGACGAGACCGACCTCGAGATCGTCCGCGCCGCCGCCGAGCTGTCGAAGTTCGGGGTCGCGGGGCGCAACCTGCGCGTCTTCAGGACCTCCGCCGACCGCGAGGCGGCGCTGCTCGAGCAGCTCCTCGGCGCCCAGCTGCGCTCGCGCAGCCAGGCCCGGCGCCGGGAGGCGGTCGAGAACCTCGAGAGCCTCGCCGCGGTGTGCGGCCACCTCAAGCACCTGTTGCTCGTCCGCGACCTGCGCCGCCTCAAGTCCGCCGCCGACTAGCAGCATGCCCAAGATCAGCCGGAGCCGGGTGATTGCCGCCGACCGCAATCGCGTCTGGGAGCTGGTCTCGGACCCGCACAGCCTGCCGCGCTGGTGGCCGAAGACGAAGAGGGTCGAGGACGTGCGCGGCGGAGATGGAAAGCGCGCGCACTGGACCGCCGTACTCGAGACCGAGCGCGGTACCGGCGTGCGCGCCGACTACCGATGCACCGGCTCGACCGAGGGGACGCGGTATGCGTGGGAGCAGGAGCTCGCCGGAACGCCCTTCGACCGCATCCTGCGCGCCTCGCGGCTCGAGATCGCGCTTGCCGGCGCCGACGCGGGCACGAAGGTAACGCTGACCAGCGAAGAGACCCTCAGGGGGCTATCGCGGCTCGGGTCCTCGATGATGCGCGGCGCCTCGCGGCGGCGACTCGACGAGGCTCTCGACGGCATCGACCGAGCCCTGGTCGGCTGATGACCGACGCCCAGCTTCAGTCCGCGCCACCCGGGAAGTGGTGGGGGTGGGGGGACCCTGGCCGGCGCCTCGCGCTGCCGAAGAGCGCGCTGGCGATGCTCAAGTCCGAGCTCGGCGCCGGAGAGCCCGCCGCACGGGTCGAACTGGACGAGGTCGCAGTTCCCGAGGCCCGGGCGCTGCCCGAGGCGGTTACGGCGGCGGTCAACCCGGCAAGTGTGCTGACAGCGCACGAACAGCGGGTCCGCCGCGCCGCCGGCAAGGGCTATCCGGATCTGATCCGCCTGCGCAGCGGCCGTCTGTTCAGGGCGCCCGACGCGGTCGTGATGCCGGGCAACGCCCAGCAGGTCGCCGCTCTGCTCGAGGCCTGCTCGCGCGAGAGCGTCGCGGTGGTGCCGTTCGGCGGCGGCACCAGCGTCGTCGGCGGCGTCGATCCGGAACCGGGCGAGCACGCCAGGCTGATCTCGCTCGACCTGCGGCGGATGCGCACGGTGCAGGTCGACCCCGTTTCGATGACCGCGACCCTCGGGCCGGGACTGCGCGGACCGGAGGCCGAGGATGCTCTGCGCGCCCAGGGCCTCACCCTGGGCCACTTCCCGCAGTCGTTCGAGTACGCGACGATCGGCGGCTTTGCCGCGACCCGGTCGGCAGGCCAGGCGTCCAGCGGATACGGCCGCTTCGACGAGCTCGTCACGTCGGTGGGCATGGTGACCCCGACCGGCGAGCTGCACACCGGGGCGACCCCGCATACGGCCGCCGGGCCGGCGCTGCGCGAGCTCATCCTCGGTTCCGAGGGGGTACTCGGCGCGATCACCGAGGTCACCGCGCGAGTCCGGCCGGCGCCGCAGGGAAGCCGCTATGAGGCGTGGATGGCGGTGGACTTCGAATCGGGGCGCGAGCTGATCCGCGCGCTCGCCCAGGCGGGCGCCCTGCCCGACGTCACGCGCCTCTCCGACGAGGCGGAGACCCGGGTCTCGTTCGGGCTCGCCGGCACGTCGCCGGCGAAGCGGACGCTGCTCGGCGCCTACCTCGGGCTGCGGCGCCGGCGCGCGGGCTGCTTGGTGATCTGCGGCTGGGAGGGCGATCGCGAGGCGGTCGCCCGCCGGCGCGCGCTCGGCGTGCCG
>DAIRGH010000092.1:0-12010 GCA_036794585.1 Solirubrobacterales bacterium
CACGGCCTGGGCCGCGGCCGGCGCCGCCGGCGCCGCGCTCGGGCCTGGGCTCGGCGGACTGCTGACCGAGCTGGTCTCATGGCAGTCGATCTTCTACGTGCAGGTGCCGGTCGCGGTCGCATGCGGGTTGGTTGTGGCGCCGGCGGTCAGGGCCGAGCCGTCGCGCCGCGTCGCCGCTTCGGGCCGCCCGCATCTGGCCGCCAACGCCGCGCTGGCGCTGATCTCAGCCGCCCTCGCGGCGGCGCTGTTCCTGGTCGTGCTGCTGCTGATCGAGGGGTGGCGGCTGAGCCCGATCGGCGCCGCGGCGGCGGTCACGGTGATGCCGGTCTGCGCGCTGCTCGCCGCACCGCTGACCGGGCGGATTCCGTCGCCGACCGCTCGTGCTGCGGCCGGGGTGGTCCTGATCGCCGGCGGTCTTGCTGCGCTCGGGCTGCTGCCCGACGCCTCGGTCGCGCTGACGTTCCCGCCGCAGGCGCTTGTCGGAGCGGGGCTGGCGCTGACGCTCTCCGCGCTCACCGAGGCGGCGCTCGAGGGACGCTCGCCGCAGGCGATCCACGGCGGCTGGACGATCGCCGCTCGCCACACCGGCGTCGTCGCCGGTCTGCTCGTGCTGACGCCGGTGTTCACCGCCGACCTCGAGACCGAGCGCGTGCAGGCCGAGCGCGCGGGGACTGCGGCGCTGCTCGACTCGCAATTGCCGCCGACGAGCATCTTCAGCCTCGCCGAGCGAATCGCCGAGCAGATCGAGCAGGAGGGCGACAAGGTGCCGGTGATCGGCCCGGCGTTCGAGCCGCTGCCGGACGATCCGGCGGAGCGGGCCGAGACGGTGGCGCTGCGCGGCGAGATCGAGGGCGAGATCGACGCCGCCGCGACTCACGCCTTCAGCGCCTCGTTCCTGATCGCCGCGGCCTTCGCCCTGGCCGCACTCGTCCCGGTCGCACTCAGCCGGCGGAGGATCGAGCTGTGAGTTCGAGGGCTCTGATCGGCGCGGCGATCGCCCTGTCCACAGGGCTCGTGGTCGTTTACCTGGCCGCCGGGGGCGGCTCGTATGAGCCGACGCCGATCGCCGACCCGTGCCAGCCGCGGGAATGGCGCGACCCAGAGGGAATCGAGGAGTCAGCCCAGCAGTTCGCGCTCTCGGCGCTCGACGGCGCCGCCTGCGAGCTCGGGGTCAGCCGCGAGGAGCTGGCCGTGGCACTGGGCTCGCCCGAGGCACGTGCCGAGTTCGCGGCCGAGCAGGGGATCGGCGAGGAGGAGCTGGAACAGGCAGTGAGAGCGGGCGTCGTGCGGGCGATCGACGACGCCGAGGAGGCCGGGGCCGTCTCGGGGCTCGTCGCCGACGCATTACGCGCGGTCGGATCACGCCTACCGGTCGACGAAGCGGTCGCGGTGATCGAGAACGGCGGCGAGTTCCTCGACAGCGCCGGCGGCGTCATCGACGACCTCGCCGACCTGATCCCGTGAACTGGCGCCTTTCTCTCGCTATGCGAGAGGAAAGCGCCAATCAGCCGGTTTGACCGGCGGCGATGGCGGCCGCGGTCCCTGAGTCCGGCGCGAAGACCAGCGCAACCGATTCGCCCGCCGCTCGCAGCGCCACGAACCCGCCATCCACGCGCCAAACGCCCGAGCCCTCACCCTCTCCACCCAGCCCGTCCTCCAAATACTCCACGAGCGCACCGGCCAACTGGCCGGCGTCGCCGGCCGAGTCCATCCGCCAACCAATCACCAGCACGTACCCCTCCCGGCACGGGTGCTCACACCCCGCCGGCGACGCCTCCTGGCGCCAGAGCTCATAGCGGTCGCCGCCCCAGCCAGCGGCCGCCCGCTCGGCCGTCGCGGTGTCGACCCCGACCTCGAGCAGCTGCGAGGTCGTCAGCTCGCCGACGACGCCGCGATCGGCGCGTCGCCAGTCACGCTCCTGCAGCGACTCGTCATCGATCGCCACCACCAGCGGCAGCTCGTCGCGAACGTACTTGTCGGGATGCAGCACCTGCTCGGTGCTGGCCGGGGGCCGCTCGGAGAACGCGTGGTCGACGAGCTTCCAGCCACCGCCGAGCCGGCGCAGGGCGGTGACGTAACGCAGGCCGCCGATGTAGGTCCACGTGGTCTGGTCGAGGTAGAACTCGGGCACGCCCGCATCGTCGGCGCCCAGCGCCGCGGTCGCACCCAGCAGGTCGGCGGCGCCGATGTACCGCGCCGCGTAGTCGACCATGATCGCCGTCGCGCTGCCCTCGGTTAGGGCCGTCCTCGCCAGCGAGGCGTCGTCGTCGAGGCGGGTGCCGCCGCCAATCCCGAAGCGCTGGTCCTCGAGCGCGTGCGTGAGCTCGTGGGCGAGGATGAACTCAACCAGGGACGGGTCCGCCGAGACGGCGTCCGAGACGACGTACAGCCGGTCCTTTCGAGGGTCGTAAGCGGCTGCGGCCAGGTCGCCGGTGGCGCCGAAGATCGACTCGAGCTCTTCGTCTGCCTCGAGCAGGCCGAAGATCCGCAGCTCCGCCTCGTCCTCGCCGGCGCCGCGTCGCGCGTCGACCCGCTTGATCTCGCGGGCGCCGAGCCGGTTCAGGTACTCGCTGTCGACCACCTCGGCCTCCGGCACGCGATCGAAGGCGAGGCTGCGGATCTCCGCGACCCGCCGCGCCACGGTCGGCTCGATTCGCACGCTGAGCTCGGCCAGTGAGTCCTCGGTCGGCTGCGCCGTGGGCGAGGAGCGTCCGCCCGCGACCGTCGCCAGCACGCCCCCGAACACGACCAGGATCGCGAGCGCGGACAGCAGCTGCCCCTTGCCTTGCCCCGACTCCACCGGAGCCGAGTATGACGGCCGCTATCGTCGGTACGGCATGCCCGAATTCAAGCTCAACCCGGCCTACACGCCGACGGCCGACCAGCCGAAGGCGATGTCGTCGATCGCCGACGGCCTGCGGGCGGGGGAGGACTACGTCACCCTGCTCGGCGCGACCGGCACCGGCAAGACGTTCACGATGGCCGGCGTGATCGAGCGGGTCCAGCGGCCCGCGCTCGTGATCGCCCACAACAAGACGCTGGCGGCGCAGCTCTGCAACGAGTTCCGCGAGTTCTTTCCCGAGAACAAGGTCGAATACTTCGTCAGCTACTACGACTACTACCAGCCCGAGGCCTACGTCCCCGCCCAGGACCTCTACATCGAGAAGGACTCGGCGATCAACGACGAGATCGATCGGCTTCGCCACGCCGCGACCGCTTCGCTGCTCGCGCGCCGCGACGTCGTCATCGTCGCCTCGGTCTCGTGCATCTTCGGGATCGGCTCACCCGAGCTCTACCGGCGCCAGATGCAGCTGTTCAAGGTGGGGGAGTGGATCGACCGCAACGAGCTCTTTCGCAAGCTCATCGGCATGCAGTACACGCGCAACGAGACCGCGCTCACCCGCGGCACGTTCCGCGCCAAGGGGGAGATGCTGGAGATCTATCCCGCCTATGCCGAGTCGGCGTACCGGGTGAACCTGTTCGGCGACGAGATCGAGTCGATCCATCACTTCGACCCGCTCACCGGCGAGATCTTCGACGAGATCGACCACGTCGCCGTCTGGCCCGCCAGCCACTACGCGACCGAGGAGGACACGCTCGAGCGCGCCGTGCGCGAGATCAAGGCCGAGCTCGATGAGCGCCTGGCGTGGTTTCAGGAGCGCGGCAAGGAGCTCGAGGCCCACCGGTTGCAGCAGCGGACCCAGTACGACATCGAGATGCTCAAGGAGCTGGGCTTCACCTCTGGGATCGAGAACTACTCGCGGATCCTCGACGACCGGCCCCCAGGTTCTCCTCCGCACACGCTGATCGACTACTTCCCCGAGGACTTCGTCGTCTTCGTCGACGAGTCCCATCAGACGGTGCCGCAGATCGGCGGCATGTACGAGGGTGATCGCTCCCGCAAGCAGACCCTGGTCGACTTCGGCTTCCGGCTGCCCTCGGCGCTCGACAACCGGCCGCTCAAGTTCGACGAGTTCATCGCCCGGGTGGGGCAGCTCGTGATGGTCTCGGCGACGCCGGGAGAGTTCGAGCGCTCGATGTCGAAGCGGATCGTCGAGCAGATCGTGCGGCCTACTGGGATCGTCGATCCCGAGGTCGAGGTGCGCGAGACCCGCAACCAGATCGACGACCTGATGAACGAGGTCCGCCGCCGCGTCGAGCGCCAGGAGCGCACCCTCGTCACAACCCTGACCAAGAAGATGGCCGAGGACCTCACCGGCTACCTGCTCGAGCACGGCTTCCGGGTCCGCTACCTGCATTCCGAGGTCGACACGCTCGAGCGGATCCAGATCATCCGCGACCTGCGGCTCGGCGAGTACGACGTGCTCGTCGGCGTGAACCTGCTGCGCGAGGGCCTCGACCTGCCTGAGGTGACCCTTGTCGCGGTCCTCGACGCCGACAAGGAGGGCTTCCTGCGCGGCGAGACCTCGCTGATCCAGACGATCGGCCGGGCGGCGCGCAACGTCAACGGCCGCGTTCTGATGTACGCCGACAAGGAGACCGAGGCGATGCGCAAGGCGATCTCCGAGACCGACCGGCGCCGCGCGATCCAGCTCGCCTACAACCGCGAGCACGGGATCACGCCCGAGACGGTGCAGAAGGGGATCTCCGACATCGCCGAGTTCCTGTCGATGGAGTCGCGCGTCGCGCCCGATCGCCGGCGCCGTCGCCGCGCGGGCGCCGACGGCGAGGTGCTGAGCCAAGAGCAGCTCGAGAGGCTCGTGGTCGAGCTCGAGGAGGAGATGATCGCCGCCGCCGAAGACCTGCGCTTCGAGGAGGCGGCCCGGATCCGCGACGAGCTCAAGGAGCTGCGCCGAGACCTCGAGGCGCTGAGCGCCTGACCTGAATCGCGGGCGCGGACTGCCCGTTTTGTGCACGGAACATCCGTCGATTCCGGTTCAGGCGTACTTGGTTTTGGGTACATCCCCGGTCCTACCAACGGGACTACTGGAGGGGACGATGAGAGCAGTACGCAGGGGAATCGGCGCCGCGATCGCGCTTACGGCGCTGGCGCTGCCGGGATCGGCGCTGGCCGAGGTCACGCCGTATCACCCGGCCGAGAACGCGCGCATCTTCGGCGACGGCGCCGGAGGCTGGCAGGGGACCACGGCGACGGAGGGCACCTGCCTGCAGCAGCTGACCTGTCCGACCGTGACCACCACGTGGGAGACCTCGGGAGGCACTCGCGGCGGCTCCGACGGACATCTCCACACCACGATCGAGAACACCGTCGGCGCCGAGTCGACCACGCGCGGGATCTGGACCAGCCCCGCCTTCGAGTACCGCGGAGTCGGCGGCGAGGATCCCGGCGAGGTCACGTTCGAGGTCGCCCGGCGAGCGGATCTGGCCGCGGTCAACCAGAGCACCGGTGCCTCGGCCACCTACACGGTGGAGATCGTCAACGCGGCGACCGGCGTCGGCCGCACGATCGTCGATGACGCACCTCTTGGGGTCATCGAGGGCTGGACCAGGACGCGGCGCTTCGACGTCAAGCCGTCGACGCTGGTGATCGGCCGCGACTACAGCATCCGCATCACCTCCACCTTCAACACGACCGCGAAGGTGTTCCCGGAGAGCTTCGTCGACTACGACGACGTGCGGCTGCGCGCCGTCAGCGGCGATGACGGCTCCGGCGGCGGCAACGGTGGCTCCGGCGGCGGCAACGGTGGCTCGGCCGGCGGCGGCGGCGGCGGCAACGGAGCCGGCCCCGCCACGCTCGAAGGCAAGCGCTTGTTCCTGCGCCTGCAGTGCCTCGGGGCGGCCAAGCGCGGCCAGTGCAAGGTCCGCGCCGTCGCCCTCGCCTCGCGCAAGGGCGCCCGGATGACGTTCCCGATCGAGCGCCGGGTCAAGGCGAAGAAGGGCAAGAAGGTCACCCTCCGAGTTCGCCCGCGGTTCGCCCGCGAGCTCTCGAAGGCGAAGAAGGTGCTCGTTCGCACGCAGATCAAGGCGGGCGACAAGCGCAAGACGAAGTTCAGGCGATACAAGCTGATCGAGGCGCGGTAGAACTCGCCCGGCGCCGGGTCGAAGCGGCCCGGCGCCGGGTACCCACCGGTACCCTGGGCGCATGGACGCAGATCGGATCGCCCAGGACGTAGCCGAGCAGGTGCGCCAGCTCGTCGCGCAGGCCGAGCGGGCCGCGGCGCAGATCGTGCGCCAAGCCGAGGCCGAAGCAGCGCGGATCCGCGCCGAAGCGGAGAGCGAGAGCGAGAGCAAGCTCGCGACCGTGCGCGCGACGCTCGACGAGCTGCAGTCGAAGCTCGGGCAGCGGCGGGCCGAGGTCGAGCCGGGGCCGGTGACGGTTCCCGAGCCGGAGCCGCCGACCGTGCCCGAGCCGACGCCAGAGCCCGTGCCGGAACCCGCTCCCGAGCCGGTTCCGGAGCCGGCGCCGCCGCCCGATGAGGGCACTCCGCCTCAGGTCGCCGAGTTCGAGGGAGTGGTCGCAGCCGCGGCCGGACGCTCCACCGACACCACGGCCGCCCGCCTCGTCGCGATGAACATGGCGCTCGACGGCGCCTCGCGAGAACAGATCGAGGCCCACCTCGCCGAGGAGTACGCGCTCGACGATACGGGCGCGCTCGTCGACGACGTTCTCGCGCTCGCCGCCAAGTAGAGGCCCTGGGAACGCCCGTTCGGGTCCCTACACTGGATCGGTCGTGAGTCGATCCGGCGAAATCGTCATCTCGGGCGCCCGTGCGCACAACCTCAAGGGCGTCGACCTGTCGATCCCGCGCGAGGCGCTCGTGGTCGTCACCGGGCTCTCGGGCTCGGGCAAGTCGAGCCTGGCCTTCGACACGATCTACGCCGAGGGCCAGCGCCGCTATGTCGAGTCGCTGTCGGCATACGCGCGCCAGTTCCTGGGCCAGATGGAGAAGCCCGACGTCGACTCCATCGAGGGCCTGTCGCCGGCGATCTCGATCGACCAGAAGACGACCTCGCGCAACCCGCGCTCGACGGTCGGCACGGTGACCGAGATCTACGACTACCTGCGGCTGCTGTGGGCGAGGATCGGCAAGCCGCACTGCTTCAAGTGCGGGGCCCCGATCGCCGGCCAGTCGATCGAGCAGATCATCGACCACGTCATGACTCTCGGGCAGGAGACGCGGTTCATGGTGCTCGCGCCCGTGGTCCGCGGACGTAAGGGCGAGTACGGCAAGCTGCTGGCCGAGATGCGCGCTCAGGGCTACGCGCGCGCAGTGATCGACGGCGAGTTGCTCCGCCTCGATGAGCCGATCGAGCTCGACAAGAAGTACAAGCACGACATCTCGATCGTCGTCGACCGGCTGGTGATGAAGGAGGGTCTGCGCAAGCGCCTGGCCGAATCGATCGAGGCGTCTTCGCAGCTCGCCGAGGGGCTCGTGGAGATCGAAATCCTTGACGGCGAAGCCGGCGACGCCAAGGTCGCGGAGGGGCCCGGCGCCGAGGTCCTCAGCGGGCCAAGCGCCGGCAAGCGCGGCGAGGTCCTCGTCTTCAGCGAGAAGTTCGCCTGCCTGAAGTGCGGCACCTCGATGCCCGAGCTCGAGCCGCGGATCTTCTCCTTCAACTCCCCGCACGGCTGCTGTCAGCGCTGTCACGGGCTCGGCTTTCAGCGGGTCATCGACCCGGAGCTGATCGTCCCCGACCCGACCCTGTCGATCTCTCAGGGCGCGCTGGAGCCATGGACGCGCGCCGCCTCGGTGTACAACCGCAAGCTGCTCGAGGCGGTCGCCGAGGCGAACGGGATCGACGTCGACAAACCCTGGCGCGACTTGCGCGAGCGCGACCGTGAACTGCTCCTCGAGGGCACCGGCGACGAGCGGCATTCGATCTCCTACCGCAACCGCTTCGGTCGCCTGCGCCGCTACTCGGTCCGCTTCGACGGCCTGCTCCACAGCCTTCACCGCCGCTACGAGGGCACCGACTCCGAGAACACCCGCGAGCGGATCGAGAGCCTGATGGCGCTGCAGCCGTGCCCGGCCTGCGGCGGCGCGCGGCTGCGTCCGGAGAGCCTCGCGGTGACCGTTGGCGGCCTCAACATCTGGGAGTTCACGAAGCTCTCCGCGCGGGCGGCGTTGGAGTGGATCGAGGCACTGGAGCTGACCGAGACCGAGCGCGCGATCGCGCGCCTGGTCGTGCGCGAGATCGGCGAGCGGCTGCGCTTTCTCGAATCAGTTGGGATCGGCTACCTGTCGTTGGAGCGGACCGCGACCACCCTGTCGGGCGGGGAGGCGCAGAGGATCCGGCTCGCGACCCAGATCGGCTCCAGCCTCGTCGGCGTTCTCTACATCCTCGACGAGCCGTCGATCGGGCTGCACCAGCGCGACAACGAGAAGCTGATCGCCACGCTCGAGCGCCTTCGCGACCTCGGCAACACCGTGATCGTCGTCGAGCACGATGAGGGCACCATCCGGGCCGCCGACCACGTCATCGACCTCGGTCCCGGTGCCGGCGAGCACGGGGGAGAGCTGGTCGCCGAGGGAACTCCGAAGGAGGTCGAAGCGCAGCCGGGCTCGCTCACCGGCCAGTTCCTCGCCGGCGAGCGTGAGATCCCGGTGCCGGCGGAACGCCGCGAGCCGCGCGGCACCCTGCTGATCAAGGGGGCGCGCCAGCACAACCTCAAGGGCATCGACGTCGAGTTCCCGCTCGGTGTGTTCACGACCGTCACCGGGGTCTCGGGGTCGGGCAAGTCGACGCTCGTCAACGAGATCCTCTACCGCGCGGTCGCCAACCGGCTGCACCGGGCGCGGATGCGCCCGGGCGCCCATCAACGGATCGAGGGCATCGAACAGGTCGACAAGATCATCAACATCGACCAGTCTCCGATCGGCCGCACGCCGCGCTCGAACCCGGCCACCTACACGGGCGTCTTCGACCACATCCGCAAGCTCTACTCAGGCACCCGCGAAGCCCGAGCGCGGGGCTACAAGCCGGGACGGTTCTCGTTCAACGTCAAGGGCGGGCGCTGCGAGGTCTGCCGCGGCGACGGGCAGATCAAGATCGAGATGCACTTCCTCCCCGACGTCTACGTGCCGTGCGAGCAGTGCCATGGCCGGCGCTACAACCGCGAAACGCTCGAGGTCCGCTTCAAGGGCAAGTCGATCGCCGACGTGCTCGAGATGTCGGTCGGCGAGGCGGTCGAGTTCTTCGAGTCGATCCCCAAGATCGCGCGCCGGCTGCGCACCCTGCACGACGTCGGCCTCGACTACATCCGCCTGGGCCAGCCGGCAACCCAGCTCTCAGGCGGCGAGGCGCAGCGGGTGAAGCTGGCGACCGAGCTATCGAAGGTCGCCACGGGCGACACCCTCTACATCCTCGACGAGCCGACGACCGGCCTTCACTTCGCCGACGTCGAGCGCCTGCTCGACGTCCTCGGGCGGCTGGTCGAGCAGGGCAACACGGTGGTCGTGATCGAGCACAACCTCGACGTGATCAAGTCCGCCGACCAGATCGTCGACCTCGGCCCCGAGGGCGGCGAGGCCGGCGGCGAGCTGATCGCCACTGGCACCCCGGAGCAGGTCGCCGGCGTCGCGACCTCCTATACCGGCCGTTTCCTGCGCGGGCTGGTAGAGGCCGAGGAGCCGGCGCCGAAGCCGCGGCGAGCGCGCTCGAAGAAGCGCGAGCCGGTCGCGGCGTAGCCCTGCTAGTCGCGCGCCGGCCAGAGCTGGGTGACCGGCGCGCGGTTCCCTGCCCGCGGGATCGGCATCGGCTCCGGAGCGGCACTTGCGGCTTGCTCACGCAGGTCGCGCTCGAGCTCCGCAAACCGTCTCTCGCGCGCGGCCTCGGCAGTGGCGACGCTCAAGCTGAGCGCGGCGAGCAGACGGCGCTGCTCGGCGGTCTGATCGGCGGCCTCGGCGCGGATGCGCTCGACCTCACTGAGCAGCAGCTCGGTGTTCCGCTTGGCAAGCGCCTCGGCGAACGCCGAGAGCTTGGCTTCGGATCGTTCGTGAAGGTGCACCGTCGGCAGAAGGTGCTCGCCTGTGTGGGCGGATCGGATCAGAGTCATTCCCCTTTGCCCGGATCATTCGTCGCCGGCGCCGCCCGCCCTGCCTGGGCACGGCTGAAAATCCTCAGAAGACGACCGTACGCACTCCCTCGACGAGCACCCGATCGTCGAGGTGGGCCTTGACCGCGCGCGCGAGCACCACGCGCTCCATGTCACGACCGATACGAACGAGATCGGTGATCTCGTCGCGGTGACTGACCCTGGTCACGTCCTGGTCGATGATCGGCCCGGCGTCGAGCTCCTCGGTGACGTAGTGGGCCGTCGCGCCGACCAGCTTGACGCCGCGCTCGTGCGCCTGCTCATACGGGTCGGCCCCCGCGAACGCCGGCAGGAAGCTGTGGTGGATGTTGATCGCCGGCGCGGCGAGCCGGGTCAGGAACGCGGCCGACAGAACCTGCATGTACCGGGCGAGTACGAGCAGGTCGACCCGCTCGACGAGCAGCTCGAGCGCCGCGGCCTCGGCGTCGTCCTTCGACTCCGGAGCGACAGGAATGTGGTGGTACTCGAGCCCGAGCATGCGAACCGTCTCGGCGTGGTCGGGGTGATTGGAGATCACGGCGACGATCTCGGCCTCCAGCTCGCCGCTGCGCCAGCGCCACAGCAGGTCGAAGAGGCAGTGGTCCTCGCGCGAGACCATGATCGCGACCCGCTTGCGCTCGTCGGACTCGGCGAAGGCGAAGTCCATCCGGTTCGGCGTCGCGATCTCGGTCTCGAAGCGGGTGTGCATCGCCTCCCGCTCGGCTGCGGGCGGTGCGTCGAAGACCATCCGCATGAAGAAGCGGCCCTCGGCGCTCGAGTGCTGGTCGGCGTCGATGATGTTGAGCCCGGACTCGGCCAGGAAGCCGCTGACGGCGGCGATCAGCCCCGGACGGTCGGGACAGGCGAGCAGCAGGCGGGAAGTCGGGGCGACTGAGATCGGGGAATGATGGCGTTCTGACAGGCTGCCGTCATGGACGAGCGTGAGGCATGGCGCGTCTGGCGCCAGAAGCACGACTGGTACGAGCGCAACGCCCGCCCCGAGCGCCGGCTGCGGCTCGACCGGCATGCGGCGCTGGGCGGGTTCTTCATCCGCCATCCGCTCGAGGGCGAGGCGCTCGAGGCGCTCGACTCCGGCAGGCTCACCGTCGGCGAGTCGACGCTGTTCGAACCCGGCTGCTGGCTGACTCTCTCGCCGGAGGCCGAGATCCACATCGGTCGCGAGTGCTTTCTCAACCGCGGCACGATGCTGGCGGCGCACGAGCGGATCGAGATCGGCGCCTACGTGATGTTCGCCAACGGCTGCTTCGTCGGCGACTCCGACCACCGCTACGACGACCCGGACACTCCGCTCACCCGCCAGGGCTTCGTCGCCCGCGGCCCCGTGCGAATCGGCTCCAACGTCTGGTTCGGTGTCAACTGCGTCGTCACAGGCGGGGTCGAGATCGGCGACCGCGCGGTGATCGGCGCGAACTCGGTGGTCACGAAGTCGATTCCGGCCGGGACGATCGCCGCGGGGGCGCCGGCGAAGGTCATCCGCGAGATCGAGTTCAAGGGCGGCGGCGCGTGATGGGCTGGGTAGGGGAGTGAGCATGCGCCGCGGCACCTACTCGATCGTCGCCCGCGATCCAGCCTCGGGCGAGATGGGCGTCGCGGTGCAGTCGCACTGGTTCTCGGTCGGCTCGATCGTCAGCTGGGCGCGTCCCGGAGTCGGCGCCGTCGCCACCCAGTCGATCCCCGAGCTCGCCTACGGCCCGCGTCTGCTCGACCGCCTCGCCGAGGGCGAGAAACCTGGCAAGGCGCTCGAGGCCGAGCTCGACGCAGACGAGCTCGCCCGCGTGCGCCAGGTCGCGGTGGTCGACGCCAAAGGGCGGACGGCGGTCCACACCGGCGAGGGCTGCATCGCGCATGCCGGCGATCAGGGCGGTGAGGGCTTCAGCGCCCAGGCGAACATGATGGCCTCCGCCGGCGTCTGGCCGGCGATGGCGAAGGCGTTCGAGGCCGCCGAGGGGCCGCTGGCCCGGCGCCTGCTCGCGGCGCTCGACGCGGCCGAGC
>DAIRGH010000187.1:0-2854 GCA_036794585.1 Solirubrobacterales bacterium
CGGCGCCGGCGGCGACCAGCAGCTCGAGCGCCCGCCGCTGCACCGGCCCGAGCCGTCCCGTGCGCAGCGCCTCGGCGGCCTCGGCCGTAGCCTCGGCGACGGTCTCGGTCAGTGCTCGTGTCTGCCCGCGGGCGCTCCCCGTCCCCGGGGGAAGCACGAGCTCGAGGCCCCGCGCGGGCGTCGAGCAGTACTCGCGCGCGACCCAGAGCCCGAGCCGGATCAGCTCCGGCGGCGCCCCCGCCTCGAGCGCCGCGATCGGCTCGGCGAGCCGATCGGGCGGCAGCGAGCTGCGCTCGGCGAGCGCGACGACGACGCCGAGCACCCGCCGCCGGCCGAATGGCACCAGCAGCACGCTGCCGACGGCGACGTCCGAGAGCCGCTCCGGCAGCAGGTAGTCAAACGGTCCCCGCAGCGCGCGGGCGGTCGTCAGGGGCTCGACCTTGGCGATCGGCATCGCGACCAGGCTAGGCCCCGTCGGGGATAGACTCAGGCTCCGTGGCGCCGAAGCTCCACCCCGGCGAGCAGATCCTGTACGAGGGCCACCCGTCGTGGCGATCGATTCTCGCCTTCTATATTCAGGGATTCGTCGCGACCGCGCTCCTCTGCCTGATCGTCGCCTTCGTCAGCGGCCTCGGCGACGGTGGCGCGAATGAGGGGCTGGTCACGATCATCGCCCTCGTCGGAGTGGCGCTGACGATCCTGGTCGGGTTCGTCAGGCGAGTCGCGACCAACTACACGATCACCAACCGCCGCCTGCACATCAAGCGCGGAATCGTCTCGCGCACGATCCAGGAGACCCGCTTGGAGCGGGTCCAGAACGTCAACTACCACCAGACGGTCACTCAGCGGGTGCTCCAGGTCGGTGACGTCGATTTCGACACGGCAGCGGGCGACGACTACAACTTCGTCTTCGCGGGTGTCTCCGAGCCCGCCGACGTCGTCCACATGGTCGACCAGGCGACAGGGCACGGGGGCGACGGCGTGGGCGACTCCCGGGCCGCGCCCGCGCCGGCTCCGGAACGCTAGGCGACCGCCGGCGAGCCCTGCTCGGCGCCAAGCCCGGCGGCTTCGCGCAGGGCCTGCGCCCGGTCGGTCCGCTCCCAGGTGAAGTCGGCGTCGTCGCGGCCGAAGTGGCCGTAGGCGGCGGTCTTCTGGAAGATCGGCCGGTGTAGCCGCAGCTCCTCGCGGAATGCCCCCGGCCGCAGGTCGAAGTGCTCGCCCACCAGCCCGGCGATCTGGCCGCGCGAGATCTTCTCGGTGCCGAAGGTCTCGACCATCACCGAGACTGGATGCGCGACTCCGATCGCGTAGGCGACCTGGACCTCGCAGCGGTCGGCGAGCCCGGCTGCGACGACGTTCTTGGCCACCCAGCGCGCCGCGTAGGCGGCCGACCGGTCGACCTTGGACGGATCCTTGCCGGAGAAGGCGCCGCCGCCGTGGCGGGCCATGCCGCCATAGGTGTCGACGATGATCTTGCGCCCCGTGAGCCCCGCGTCGCCGACCGGGCCGCCGATCACGAAGCGACCGGTTGGGTTGACGAGCAGGTTGCGCTTGGTGTTCAGCTTGCGCTCGTCGTAGAGCTCTGCCGGGAGGATGGGGTGAAGCACGTGCTCCCAGAGATCCGGGCGGATGAGCGTCTCGCAGTCGACCCCGTCCTTGTGCTGGGTCGAGATCAGCACCTTCTCGACCTCGATCGGCCTCCCGTTCTCATACCGCACCGTGACCTGGGTCTTGCCGTCAGGACGCAGGTAGGGCATCACGTCGCCCTTGCGCACCTCGGCAAGCCGGTGGGCGAGCCGGTGAGCCAGCGAGATCGGCAGCGGCATCAGCTCGGGCGTCTCGCGGGTCGCGTAGCCGAACATCATCCCCTGGTCGCCCGCGCCGGCGACGTCGAGCTCGTCGTCGTCGGCCGGGTCGGTGCGCGACTCGAGCGCGTGGTCGACGCCCTGGGCGATGTCGGGCGACTGCTTGTCGATCGCGTTGATCACCGCGCAGGAGTCGGCAGAGAAGCCGAGATCGGCGTCGGTGTAGCCGATCCGGCGGATCGTCTCGCGGGCGACCTCGGGAATGTCGACCCAGGTCTCGGTCGAGATCTCGCCCGAGACGAGCACGAGGCCGGTGTTGACCAGCGTCTCGCAGGCGACACGACCGTAGGGGTCGTCGCGCATGACAGCGTCGAGGACTCCGTCGGAGATCTGGTCGGCAACCTTGTCGGGGTGCCCCTCGGTCACCGACTCGGAGGTGAACAGGTACTCGTTGTCGCTCAGCTCTTCGCTCATGAGCACGGGAAGGTTAGTCGGAAGGAACGGGTGCGGGCGCCGCAGACTCACTCTCGGCGTCGCCGCCGCCGAGCAGCAGGCGGGCGTCGGTGGCGAGCAGCTCGTCGTCAGAGCTGACCGCCAGCCCGAGCGCGTTCAGGCTGCGGAAATCGCCCGCAAACGTTGCGTACAGGGGGTCTTCGGCGAGGCCCAGCCGCTCGCCCAGCGCGACGAGCTCGCCGAGGTCGAAGTAGGCGATCAGCGAGACCTCGTCGGGGAAGTCCTCGGTGGCGCGCTCGTAGCGCTCGGCGCCGTCGAGGCTGCCGTCGCCGCTCACGAGCTGCTCGATCCCCGCCGGATCGGTGGCGATCGCCGCGAGGTCGTCGAAGACGGCGTAGGTGAGCTCGATCGTCGGCGAGATCCGCAGGCTGCGTGTCTCGACCCCGTCGACCTGGTCCTGCCCGAACACCGGCGCCTGTCCCGCCGACCCGGGATTCACCGAGTCGGCCAGCGGCGCCTGCAGCGCCGCGAGGGCGCGGCGCGCGGCGTCCTCGTCGACGTCCGAGGCAACGAACTCGAGGAACGGGAAGGCGGCG
>DAIRGH010000188.1:0-2853 GCA_036794585.1 Solirubrobacterales bacterium
CGCGGTCTGGCCGGCGCCCGAGGCGCGCCGCCGGCGCGTCTCCGACGTCTACGCGGCGCGGCTCGCGCGCGAGCTCGAGCGGGCCTAGCCGACATGGAGATCGTGCTCGCGCTGCTGATCGTCGCCGTGCTCGCATGGGTGGTGACGGCGCCGCTGCGCGGCGAGCCCGATAGCGCTGCCGAGCCGGCGGGCGAGGACCCGCGGCTGGCCGAGCTGGAGGCGCGAAAGCAGGCGCTGTACAGGCAGATCCGCGACGCCGAGCTCGACCGCGCGCAGGGCAAGCTCTCCGACGCCGACTGGCGCCGGATCGACGCCGAGCTTCGCCGCGAGGCGATCGAGGTCCTGCGGGCAATAGACGAGGCCTAGCCCTCTACACTCCTCGCCGATGGAAGGCGTCTTGAGCGGAATTCAGGTGGTGATCTCGGTGGTCCTGATCTTCCTGGTGCTCCTGCACTCGGGCAAGGACGCAGGGCTCTCGGGGGCATTCGGGATTGGCAGCGGCGGCAGCTCCCTCGGCACCGGCTCGCTGGTCGAGCGCAACCTCGACCGCTGGACGATCTTCTTCTCGATCCTGTTCGTCCTCAACACGCTCGTACTGCTCAAGATCTGATCCGCCTCCTCTCCCTTGCGCTGCTCGCCGCCGTGCTCGCGACGCTGCCGGGTTGCGGAGACGACGAGCCCGGCGTTGCCGGGATCGCGGCGACCGCCCAGCAGGGCGCCGGCGGGGCGATCGCGTGGGGTCTCGGCGAGCGGCCGGTGCACGTGGATCCGCTGTTTGCGCGCACGCCAGCCGAACAGCTCGTCAGCCGCCAGATCTACGAGCCGCTGGTCGCGGAGCTCACCGGCCCGTTCGACGACGTGCGCCAGGTGCCCGGCCTGGCGCTCTCGGTGCTGCCCTCCAGCGACGCGACTGTGTGGCGGCTGCGGCTGCGCCCGGGCGTGAGCTTCGGTGACGGCGCCCCCTTCAATGCGGCGGCGGTACTCGCCAACGTCGAGCGCTGGCGCGAGCATCCCACTGGTCGCGCCCTGATCGGCGACGCGCTGGTCGACGCGCCACGACCCGACCTCGTGCGCTTCATCCTGCCGACCGCCGACCGCGGCTTCGATCGCAGGCTGGCCTCGCCACAGCTCGGAGTCGTCTCGCCGCGGGTGCTGGCCGAGGTCGGCAGCCGCGAGCTGGAGACCGACGCGGCCGCCGACGGAGGCACCGGTCCGTTCGAGCTGCGCGAGCGCAGCACCGAGCACCTGCTGCTGGCGCGAAACACGGAGTGGTGGGGGGCCGACCGCGCCCTCGGCCCCGGAGTCGACCAGCTCGAGTTCTCGGCGATCGCGCCGCGCGGCGAGCGCCTGGCCGAGCTGCAGGAGGGCGCGATCCAGGTCGCGTCGGATCTGGGGCCCGCGCTCATCGCGCAGGCTCGCATGGACCCGCTGCTGACCGTGGTCATGGGGGGCGGCTCGGGCGGGCTGGCGATCGAGCGCTCGATCCGCGGGATCCCGCCGGGCGACCCGGCGCCCCCGCTGAGCGGCGTCTGGCAGACGGGGATTCCCGTCGATTAGTCCTCTTCCTCAGCGGTCCACGGCGATTGCGGCGGCGCTGAGTCGACGGCGCGCCGAAGCAGCGCCAGCATGCGGCGACGCTCAGCCGAGCTGAGCCCCCGCAAGACCTCGCCCTCCACCTGCATCGCCAACCGCCGGGCCTGCTCCAGGGCCCGGCGGCCCTTGGGTGTGATGGCAACCTCGCGGGCGCGGCGATCCGTTGGTCGGGGCCGGCGCTTGGCCAGTCCTGCGGTCTCGAGCTGATCGATCAGGGAAACCATCGTGCTGGGATCGATGCTCATCGCGGCGCCGAGCTCCTGCTGAATCGCTCCCTCGCGGGTCCCGAGCACATTCAAAAGCGCGAAGAGCGCCGTCGTCAGACCAAGCGACTCGAGCGCATCCGCCGTGCGCGTATGCGACACCCGCCAGAGCCGGAAGAAGAGCTGGCCGGCGAACTCGCTGACCGCGTCGTCGGTGGTGGGACTCGTCGTCATTGCAGAAGACCATGCTTGCAGATTTACTCCGCAGACACAAATTATTTGTGCTACAAATTATTGAATATGGACACCACCACCGCGACTGTCGATCCCCGCTCCAGCGCTCAGCGTCGTCGCGACACCGAGCATCGGCTCACCCACGACATCGATGTCTGGGTGGCCAGTGCCTCGGCGGACGGCGCGCCGCATCTGGTCCCACTGTCCTTCGACTGGGACGGCGAGGCGCTGCTGGTGGCCACGCCGACGGACAGCCCGACCGGCAGAAACCTCGCCGCGACCCGAACCGTTCGGCTGGGGCTGGGCCACACCCGCGACGTGTCCATGATCGAGGGCGAAGTCGAGATCCTCGAGATCGACGCGCTCCCGCAGCAGCGGGGTGACCGGTTCGCCGCGCGCACCGGCTTCGACCCGCGTGCGCTCGCTACGCCCTACCGCTGGTTCCGCATCTCCCCGCGCCGCGTCCAGGCCTGGCGCGAGGTGAACGAGCTGCCCGACCGCGAGCTGATGCGCGACGGCCGCTGGTTGGCATGACGAGAAAAGGAGGTTCTATGAGCCCAAAGAAAGAAGCGAAGACCAAGGGATTCACGGACGAGGAAAAGGCCGCGATGAAGGAGCGCGCCCGGGAGCTGAAGGCGGAAGCGCGCAAGGAGGACGGGGAGCGCGCCGTGCTCGAGAAGATCGCCGAGATGCAGGAACCGGATCGCGGCATGGCCACGCGGGTCCACGAGATCGTCAAAGCCAGTGCGCCGGCTCTCTCGCCGAGGACCTGGTACGGGATGCCCGCGTATGCCAAGGACGGCAAGGTCGTCTGCTACTTCCA
>DAIRGH010000189.1:0-2847 GCA_036794585.1 Solirubrobacterales bacterium
AGCCCGTGCCCGCCGTGCTCGCGGCGCAGGCCGAGCGCGACGCCCGCGACAGCGAGCGCGAGCACAGTGCCATGCGAGCGGCCAACGACGCCGTGCTGCTCGACACCACCGGCCTCGACGCCGACGAGGTGGTCGCGCGAGTCGTCGAGCTCGCCAGAGCGCGCGGCCTGGCCTAGTGGCCGCTCGCCTGCCACGCGTCGCAGTCGTCGGCTTTCCCAACGTCGGCAAGTCGACCCTGGTCAACCGCCTCGCCGGGGGCCGCGAGGCGGTGGTCCACAAGGAGGCGGGCGTGACCCGCGATCGCAAGGCGCTCGAGTGCGAGTGGAACGGCCTGCGCTTCGAGCTGATCGACACCGGCGGCGTCGACCTCGCCGCCGGCGACTCCCTCTCGCGCGCGGTCCAGGAGCAGGCGCGCGCGGCGATTGCCGACGCCGACGCGGTCGCGCTGGTGCTGGACGCGCGCGCGGGCCTGCGCCAGGGCGACGCCGAGGTGGCCGAGATCCTGCGGCGCGGCGAGCTGCCCGTCGTGGTCGTCGCCAACAAGGTCGATTCCGACAGCGAGGAGTCGCTGGCCGCAGAGCTCAACGCGCTCGGGCTCGGCGAGCCGATCGCCGTCTCGGCGACGCATGGGCGCGGAACGGGAGACCTTCTGGATCGGTTGGTGGAGCTGGCGCGCGAGGCGGCGGTGGAGCTCCCACCGGAGGGCGAGGAGCCGGTCGGCGTAGCCGTCATCGGCCGGCCCAACGTGGGCAAATCGTCACTGGTCAACGCGTTCCTCGGTGCCAACCGGGTGATCGTCTCGGAGCGTGCGGGGACCACCCGCGACGCGATCGACACTCAGCTGGACTTCGACGGCCGGCCCGTGACCCTGATCGACACGGCCGGGATCCGCCGGCGGACCAAGGTCGCCGGCACGGTCGACTACTACGCGCAGCTGCGCTCCGCGCGCGCCGCCGAGCGCGCCGACGTCGCGATCGTCGTCTGCGACGCGACCGAGGGAGTCACCGCCGAGGACCTGCGGGTCGCCGAGCTGGCGATGAAGACCGGCTGCGCGACCATCGCCGCGCTGAACAAGTGGGATCTCGTCTCGGGCGAGGAGGTCGACCTCAAGGACCTGACTGCCCGCGTCCATAGCCGCGTCCGCCAGCGCCCGCCGGTGATCGCGACCTCGGCCAAGACCGGACGCGGGGTGCCGAAGCTGCTCGAGCGGGCGCTCGCGCTCGCCGTCCGCAGGGCCGAGCGGATCCCGACGCCCGAGCTCAATCGCTTCGTCGGCGAGGTAGTCGCGACGCGACCGCCGCCGCAGAGGCGCGGCAAGCGCCTGCGCCTGTACTACGCCGCCCAGGTGGGCACGCGTCCGCCGCGGATCGCGATCCAGGTCAACGACCGGCGCGTGATCACCCGCGACTGGGCCTATCACCTCGAAAACCGCATGCGCGAGCACTACGGGCTCGAGGGCGTTCCTCTCATCATCGACCTGGTCCCGAAGAAGCAGCGGGCTCGCGCGGTATAACCCCGACGATGGATCGCGCCTTCCCGGGAAGGATCCTGGCTGCCATCCGGCGCGGTCTCGCGAGGGCGGGACGCGCGCTGGCAGCGGGCGGCCGCGCCCTGCTCAGGGTCCCGCGCGCGATCGCCCGCGGCCTCGGCGGCTTCTGGCGCAACCTCTCGACCGTCGCCCGGCGCAGGCTCGGGCTCGCCCTGGCGGCGGTCGTCGCCCTCGTGCTCTTCTTCGGGCTGGCGGTGCCGAACCTGCCGTGCCAGCTCCCGGGTGGCGACTTCTGTCCGCCCGCCGACGACGCGGAGGAGCTGGTGCCCGCCGACGCGCTCGCCTACCTGCACGCGAACCTGGATCCCGACGGAGAGGAATACGAGCGCGCGCTCGAGGTCGGTGAGCGGCTGCCGCTGATCGGCGGGGAGATCGTCGACCGCGCGGTGAGGCTCCTGCCGGGTCCCGCGGGCGAAGCGCCTGACTTCGAGGCCGAAATCCGGCCGTGGTTCGGTGGTGAGGCCGTGATCGCGATCCTGCCGGGCGGCGGCGAACCCGAGGAGGTGGTGCTGCTGGAGGTCGACGACGCAGAGGCGGCCGACGCGTTCGCCGATCGGATCGTGGTCGGCGGAGGGAACGTGCGAGAGCACGAGGGCGTCGAGCTCACCGTCGGTCCCAACGAGGTCGCGACCGCGCAGACGGACAACTTCCTCCTGATCGGGTCCGAGACCGGCGTCGAGGCCGTTGTCGACACCGCGACGCTTGTCGAGGATGCCGAACCGCTTGCCGACGACGAGACCGCGACCGAGGTTCGCGACGAGCTTCCCGACCATCGCTTCGCCGAGGTGTACTTGTCCGAGGATGGGGTCGGCGACCTGGTCGCCGCGGCGGGCGGGACGCTCGGCTCACTGAGCCCGCTGCTGGGCCCGGGCGCGAGCCGAGGCGCGGCCGCGTCGCTGACCGCGACCGAGGACACCGAGCTCGAGCTCGCGGTGCGCAGCGTCCTCGATCCGAAGCGGGCGAAGTCGGCGCCTGGGTTCTTCGCCGCCTTTCCGCGCTTCGAGCCTGAGCTGCCCGAGCAACTTGCCGACGACTCGCTCGCCTACATGGGGTTCGGCGAGCCCCGTAAGACCGTCGGCGCGCTGCTCTCCCAGGCCGGGGAGCAGGCGCCGGGCGTTGCCGCCGGCTTCGAGGCGCTGGTCGAGAACCTGCGCGACGCCGGTGTCGACATCGAGGGCGACCTGCTCGACTCGCTCGGGGGCGAGGCCGCGTTTGCGCTCGCGCCGCAGCCGTCCGAGGTGGACGCCGCCTTCCCGTTCCTCGAGTTCGTTGCCTCGGACGTCGACGAGGACGCCGCG
>DAIRGH010000025.1:0-32932 GCA_036794585.1 Solirubrobacterales bacterium
ACGCCGCGGGGTGGAGCAGTCAGGTAGCTCGCCGGGCTCATAACCCGGAGGTCGTGGGTTCAAATCCCACCCCCGCTACTCCGAGAACCTCCTGGAAATCAGGAGGTTCTCGTCTTTCCGGGGCCCGTACCGAGCGGATCCGTGGTCCCAATATGGTCCCATCTGGCTGGGCGGGAGCGCGCTGGAGCACGAAACACGATCTCGCCGCGTAACGGAGTCGGATGGGGCGGCGACTGATAGGGCATGGAGCGAGCGCTGATCTGGACGGGAGAGGGCGAGGACCAGGACGGCGACTGGCACGTCGAGTTCGCGAGCGTCGAACTCGGTGAGGGCGGGCTGCGGGCGAGGGGTACCCAGCTCGGCGCCGTTCCGGTTCCCTACCGGCTTGACTACCGGCTCGACGCCACAGGCGAGGGCTTCGTCACTCGCAGCCTCTGGGTCGACGCCATCGGAGAGGGATGGGAGCGGCGGCTTCGCCTCGAGCGCGACGATGCCGGCGAGTGGACCGCGGATGTGCGAGTAGCGGGGGAGGCCGACATGCGCGCGCCGGGTGGCGATACCGCTCCAATCGGCGGAGCGCTTGATTGCGACCTCGCCCTCTCGCCGCTGACCAATGCAATGCCCGTGCACCGGCACTCGCTCGACACCCAGCCGGGGAAGGCCGAGTTTGTAATGGCCTGGGTCTCGGTTCCGGATCTCGCCGTCCATGCCTCACGCCAGCGCTACATGCACCTGAGTCGCGAAGCGGACGGCGCGACTGTTCGCTTCGAAGAGCTCGAGGACGGGGAGGTCACCTTTACCTCCGACCTCGAGTTCGCCGGCGACGGGCTGGTCCGCGTCTATCCCAAGCTTGCCCGGCGGGTCGATCCGGCGAGACGCCAACTGTAAGGCGGAGGCTCCCGCCGTCTCAACCCGGAGGTTCGTGGGTTCAAATCCCACCCCTGCCGCTCCTGAGGCCGCTGGTGAGTCCGGCGGTTTCTACTGTCCGAGCCACGAGTGGTGAATCCCGTGGTCCCGATATGTTCGCGAGAATCGTCGGGTCCGGGGCGATAGTTCCGTAGCAGATTGTTTGGTAGCGGACCCATCGAGGTAACATCTGAGACATGAGTACGACCGTCAAGAGCTTGCGTGAGCAGAAGGTCGCCGAGCTCCCTGACTGCCCGGAGTGCCTCGGCGGGAACCTCGCCTGGTTGCTCGGGCAGGCCCATTACACGCTCCTGAGCGAGGTCAACGCGGCCTTTTCGCCACTCGGGATCTCTGCGCGCGGTTACCACGTGCTCGCCGCCGCGCTGACCGCGGAACACACCCAGAGCGAGCTCGCCGCGCTGGTCGGTGTCGACAAGACGACGATGGTGGTCACCGTCGATGAGCTCGAGGCCGCCGGCCTCGCCGAGCGCCGGCCGTCGGAGACCGACCGCCGCGCCCGCGTGATCGCCGTCACCGAGGCCGGCGAGAGCAAGGTCACCGAGGGGCGCGAGGTGATCAAGGCGATCCAGGCCGGCGTGCTCGAGACGCTGCCAACGCGCCAGCGCGCGATCTTCCTCGACTCGCTCGCCACCCTCGTCCGCGAGCGCCTCGCCGAGCCGGTCGAGTGCTCACCGCCGCTGCGGCGGCGCGAGCCCAAGTAGGCGCTCGCCACCGCTTCTAAGGATCGGGCCCCGATTGCGGCTCGGTCGCTCCTCGCGGAGCCGTTCGCTTTTGTGCGGCTCGTCACACTGCGCCCGTGCAAGATAATCTCGAACAAGATGATTTGCTACGGTCCTTATCCGAACAGGGACCGAATCTGTCTGGAGAAGCAATGTCTGAGATCGCAACCGCAATAGGCCAGGGCACGAGACCGATGAACGAGCGGGCGCGGTGGACAGCGCTGATCGTGCTCTGCGTCGGGATGCTGATGATCATCCTCGACCAGACGATCGTCAACGTCGCGCTGCCGTCGATCCAAGACGACCTCGGCTTCTCGCAGGCGGACCTCGCCTGGGTCGTGAACGCGTACCTGATCCCGTTCGGCGGCCTGCTCCTGCTCGCCGGGAGACTCGGCGACCTGATCAGCCGCAAGGGCGTATTCATGGCGGGCCTCGGCGTATTTACGCTCGCCTCGTTGCTGTGCGGCGTCGCTCAGAGCCAGGAGATGCTGATCGGGGCGCGGTTCCTGCAGGGAATCGGCGGAGCGCTGAGCTCGGCGGTGATCCTCGGAATGATCGTGACCATGTTCCCGAAGCCGGCCGAGCAGGCGAAGGCGATCGGGGTCTACAGCTTCGTCGCCGCGGGCGGCGCCTCCATCGGCCTGATCCTCGGTGGCGTGCTCACAGAGGCGATCAACTGGCACTGGATCTTCTTCGTCAACCTGCCGATTGGGATTGCGACGGCGGCGTTCGCCGTGCGCTTGATCGACCGCGACCGCGGGATCGGCTTCGGCGAGGGCGCCGACTTCGCCGGCGCCGTGCTGATCACCGGCTCGCTGATGCTCGCCGTGTACACGATCGTCGAGGCGGCCGGCAACGGGTGGGGATCGGCTCAGACGCTCGTCCTCGGGGCGATCGCGATCGCGCTGCTGACCGCGTTCGTGGTCCGTCAGGCGGAGGCCGCCAATCCGCTGATCCCGTTGAGGATCTTCCGCAACGCAAACGTCTCCGGCGCCAACGTGATCCAGGCGCTGATGGTCGCGGCGCTGTTCGGGATGTTCTTCCTCGGCAGCCTCTACATGGAGCGAGTGCTCGGCTACGGGCCGGTCGAGATCGGGCTCGGGTTCCTGCCGGTGGCGGTATTGATCGGCACGCTCTCGGTCGGGTTCTCCGAGCGGCTGATCATGCGCTACGGCGCCCGCCAGACCCTGATTCCGGGGCTTGTCCTGATCCTCGGTGCGCTGCTGTGGTTCGCGAGGATCCCGGTCGAGGCGAGCTACGCGGTCGACATGCTGCCGGCGATGATCCTGTTCGGGATCGGCGCCGGGCTCTCGTTCCCTTCTTTGATGACGCTGGCGATGTCGAGCGCCGACGCGAGCGACGCCGGGCTCGCATCGGGTCTCGTCAACACCAGCCTCCAAGTCGGTGGCGCGCTCGGCCTCGCCGTCCTGGCGACGCTCTCGACCACCCGTACCGGCAACCTGCTCGCTGCCGGCGAGTCGACGGCGGAGGCGCTCACGAGCGGCTACCGGGTCGCCTGGGTCGTCGGCGCCGGCCTGATGGTGGCGACGATCGGGATCGCCATCTCGGTCCTTCGACCCGCCCCCGCCGTGCAGGAGGTCGCCGAGGTCGATGAGATCGGCGAGGCACGGCCGGCCTACTCCGAGGCGGCGTAGCCGAAGACGTAGGCGACCCGGCGCCAACGTCGGGTCGCTGCACCGCTGACCGGGTGGGCCGAAGGCGCCCACCCGGTCATCCTTAGGCGATGTTCCGCAACATCCTCGTCGCCATCGACGGCTCCGAAACCGCGCGGCGTGCGCTCGCGGAGGCCGCGGATCTCGCCGAGGCGCTCAACGCCCGGCTGACGATCATCTCCGTCGCCCCCGAGGTGCCGGGCTACGCCTATCGGTCCGAGATCGACCCGACCAAGCTGGAGCGCGAGGCCGAGGCGGAGACCGAGAGGCTGCTGAACGACGCCGTTGACTCCCTGCCGCTCGAGCTCCCGGTGATCAAGCTGCTGAAGCACGGGCACGCGGGCGAGGAGATCGTGAAGCAGGTCGAGGCGGGGGGGCACGACCTGCTGGCGCTCGGCTCTCGCGGGCTCGGACGTCTGGCCTCACGCGTCCTCGGCAGCGTCGGGGCCTACGTCCACTTCCACAGCAGCGTCACGATGCTCGTCGTGCACCCGGAGGACGAGTGAGGGGCCGGCGAGCGCCGACGCTCAGACTTCGTAGGTCGTGAGCTCGAGCTGGTGACCGTCGGGGTCGGTGAAGTAGATCGAGTGTGCGATCCCGTGGTCGGAGAAGCGCGGCTCCATGCCTTGAGCGGCGAGCTCCTGGCGAGCTCGCTCAAAGCCCTCGCGATCCACCCGGAACGCGATGTGGAGGATGCGGACGTCGGGTTGCTCCGCGCCGTTACCGGGGTGGAGGTCCTTGTCGAAGATGGCGACGCCCGTACCGTTGGCCGCCATCACCACCGGAACGTCCCACTCGTCGTGTGCGCGCTCAAACCCGAGGATCTCCGCGTAGAACCGCCGCGAGCGCTCGACGTCCTGAACGGCGATCGCTACATGATCGAGACCCTGGTTGCCGTACTTGGCCATTCGCGGCGAGGGTAGCGGGGCGGCGCCGTCACGCCACGCGGAAATCGCGGGAGCCCCCAACTCATAACCCGGAGGTCGTGGGTTCAAATCCCACCCCCGCTATAGCAGAGAAAGCCCCGCAACTGCTGGGTTTTTTTCTTGCTTCGATCCCGCTCCCACGCGCTCATTTTCGCTTCGGGACAACCGCGAGGACAACAGCCTGCAGGTCTGCTGCAGGCAAGTCGGCGAGCGGCGAGGCGGAGTTGTGTGTGAACGAAGGCCGGCGCAGCCGGCTGAGGCCGGTGCCAACGAGGGACGACTCGTCCGGATGGACGGCGCGCTGCCCCTCCCACGCGATTGCAGAAGTGCGATGCGCTCCACGCGAGACGCCTCCTGCTCGTCCCAATCAGCGACGACATTCCCCACGAGGGGGTGGCTGCTGCTCGCCAGTGAACGCGACAGGGTGTTGCGGTCCATGTTCATCCGTCCTGCGGCCGCCCGATCGCGCAGACCGCGGGGACCGGGTGCAGGTTCTCGACCAGCACCCTGTCGACGGAGAATCCGCCCTCGCGCAGCCGGTCGGCCAGCTCGTTCCCCAGGTCCCTTGCTCGCTCCGGCGCGGAGTGGCGCGCGTCCCAGAAGAGGTAGACGGCCCCGTCCCGGGCGAGGTGCTCGCGGACGGCACCGAGCGCCGCCTCCGGCTGCTGCCAGAAGGGAGCGACGTTGAAGGCGAAGACCTTGTCGAAGCGCCGATCGCCGAGGTCGGCGTCCTCCAGCGCGATCGCGTCGAGCACAGCCCTGCCCTCGTCGACGTGCTCGCGGTTCCTCCGTGTGGCCATCTCGATCATCTTGGGCGAGCGGTCGATCGCGGTGATCGTTCCCGTCGTCAGCCTCTCGCAGACCAGGGAGACCGCAACGCCGTGGCCGCAGCCGACCTCGAGCAGGCGGTCGGCCGGACGGACCTCCAGAGTGTCGACCGCCCAGACGAACCGCTCCGATGCCTTGCCCGCCATGATCACGGGTGTGCCGCGAAGACGTGCGCGACGGCTCCGCCGCTGAAGGCGATGGTGCTCATCGGCTCGATCGTGAGCGGTGCCATGAAGATCCGCTCGCCCGCGCCCAGGACGACCGGGTGGATGACAAGGCGGTACTCGTCGATCAACCCGGTCTCGACCAGCGATCGCGCAAACCGTGCCCCGCCGTGAGCAAGCAGGTATCCGCCGGACCGCTCCTGCTTGAGCCGTGTGATGGCGTCGGCCAGTTCTCCGGCGGCGATCGTGGTCTCGCCCCAGTCGGCGGACCTGAGCGAGTCCGAGAACACGACCTTGGGGATCTCGTTCATCGGCCTGGCGATTGGACCGGAGGCCGTGGGCCAGTAGGAGCCCAACGCCGTGTAAGTGGCAGCACCCATGAGGTGCGCGCTGGCGTTGCTCAGTGTCTCGACAGTCCAACTGAGGCCGTCTTCGGAGCGTCCCGCGGCCTTCCAGCCGCTGCTTCCGTCCGGTGGTGCGACGTAGCCGTCGAGCGAGACGGACATCTTCAGGACCAGTGAGGCGATGGGCTGCTTCCTTTCCGCGGGGCCAATGACTTACCGCCATAGACTCCGCCGACCTCGGAAACTCATTGCGAGCACCTGCGGTCACCTCAACCACAACATCGCGCCCAGCGGGCGCTGAAAGGGATGAGTTTGGCTGCGGAGCGCGGTCTCAGCCCGTAACCAATCGATTGGAGTGGAATGGGCGAACTGAATCAGGTGGCCGACGGCGTCTGGGTCCGGCAGAGCGAGTGGGTCTGGACCAATTCCATCGTCGTGCGCCGCGAGGATGGGTTGATCCTGATCGATCCCGGCATCGATGGCTCCGAGTTAAACCAGCTCGCCGATGACGTGGACCGGCTCGGCATCCCGGTGGTCGCCGGGTTCTCCACCCATCCCCACTGGGACCACCTGCTCTGGCATCCGCGGTTCGGCGACGTGCCGCGCTACGCCACCGCCGCCGGCGCCCACGTCGCCGGTGCAACCCGAGAGCTGCAGCGGGCCGGGGCGGAGGAGGAGGCGTCCGACATCCCTCTCGAGCTGGTCGCGCTGGTCACCCCGCTGCCCGCAGACGGCGGACCGGTGCCGGGCGAGATCGTCGAGCATCAGGCGCACGCTGTCGGCCACGCCGGGGTTCTCCTTGCGGACCGTGGCGTCCTGCTCGCCGGCGACATGCTCTCCGACATCCTGATCCCGATGTTCGACTCTCGCCAAGATGATCAGCTCGGCGCCTACGAGACGGCACTCGCCCGGCTGGACGAGGCCGCCGGCCACGTTGATGTCGTGGTCCCCGGCCACGGCGCCGTTGCCGAGGGTCCCGAGGTCGCGGCCCGCCTCGCCGCCGATCATGCCTACATCGACGCGCTGCGGCGAGGAGAGGAACCCGCCGACGCGCGTCTGGATGCGGACTGGGTCTCCGGCCTCCACCGGTCGAACCTGGAGCAGGCCCAAGAGCGGTAGCGGACAAGAAAGAGAAGCCAAGCGGCCGACGCGCGCACCGGAAGTGCGGTTGCCCGGGTCGCTCGCTAACCGTCGAGCTGGTCAAGCAGCTTCAACGCCGTCTCCACACCCCGCGCGAGGAGCTGATCGGAGAGGTCGCGGTCCGTTAACGCCCGAGCGAGCTGCAGGGTGCCGATCATCAACCCGAAAATTGTGAGCGCGTCCGCTCGAGCCGCATCGACATCCGTCGGGTCCAGCCGCGCCGCGATGTCGTCGATGACCCCCATCACCTCGTCGGTGAAGACATCCCTGGTGTCGGGTGCGCGCCGAGCGATTTCGTCGAGCAGGGCGGCCGATGGGCAGCCGTCGGCGAATTGGTCGCGGTGCTCCGGAGACAGGTAGGCGCGAACGAAGCTCTCAATGCCCGCCCGATCTGAGGGCTGGTTGTCAAAGCTCTCGCGTTGGGCGCGCAGCTGGTCGGCGAGGACGTTCGCAACGAGGTCTTCCTTCGACTCGAAGTGTGCGTAGAAGGCGCCGTTCGTCAGGCCGGCGTCGGACATCACGGTCGCCACGCCTGAGCCGTCGATGCCGTCTTGCTTGAAGCGTCGCCCCGCGACTTCGAGGATCCGTCGTCGCGTGGCCTGCTTGTGGTCCTCGCTGTAGCGCATCGCTCATTCCCTTTCCAACTACTCCTGGCTGTGTGACCGACCTCTCACCATTGGATTATGACCGTACGATAGCATTATGACCATAATTCAATCTAGAAGGAGCATTTCATGACGGTCACGGCAGAACAAGAGACACCGGTGACGGGATCGTCGACGTACGCCGACACGCCGACGGAGACCATCGACATCGACGGGACGCGGTTCGCCTACCGGCAGCTCGGCCCCGACACCGGCGTGCCGGTGATCTTCCTGAATCACCTGGCCGCGGTTCTCGACAATTGGGACCCGAAGGTGATCGACGGCATTGCGGCGAAGCGTCGGGTGATCGTCTTCGACAACCGAGGCATCGGCGCATCCGGAGGCTCCACCCCGGACTCGGTCGAAGCGATGGCGCGCGACGCCATCGCCTTCATCGATGCGCTCGGCCTCGATCAGGTCGATCTCCTTGGCTTCTCCCTCGGCGGCATGGTCGCGCAGGTGATTGCGCTGGAGGAACCGCAGCTCGTTCGCAAGCTCGTCCTCGCCGGCACGGGTCCAGCCGGGGGCGAGGGTATGGACAAGGTCACCCCGATCACCCTCCGGGCGATGGTGAGGGGCGCGGTGACCTTCAAGGATCCGAAGACCTATCTCTTCTTCACCCGGACCTCGAACGGCCGCACGGCCGCTCGGGAGTTCGTCAAGCGATTGAAGGAGCGCACGGAGGATCGCGACAAGGCGATTTCCCCCATCTCGTTCCGAGCTCAGCTCAAGGCCATTCACACTTGGGCAACCCAGCAACCGTCGGACCTGTCGAGCATTCGACAGCCTGTCTTGGTCGCAAACGGCGATCAGGATCGAATGGTGCCGTCCAGCAACTCCGTGGGCCTGGCTCGGCGTCTCCCCAACGCCCGCCTCAAGCTCTATCCCGACGCTGGGCACGGCGGTGTCTTCCAATACCACCGGGAGTTCGTCCAAGAGGTCCAAGGCTTCCTCCGATGACGACGGTCCGCGCGCCCGCGGATGCGGCTCAACAGACGACGCAGCGGTGCCCAGCTCGACGAGATCACCGAGCTAGTCGACTCGGGCGTTAGCCCGACGCACCGACCCGCTCGTGCGCGACGCGCGGGCCGTCGCCCTCGAGAGCGAACACGACGACATCGTCCGGCTCGGAGGCGTGGCCCACTGCGGCGTGACCTGGCGCGACGGCGATCGCCGTCCCGACGGGCGTGGGGCTGCGGAGGATCTCGGCGATCACCAGGCTGTTGGCCACCACGACGCTCGAGCCGATGGCGTCGGTGTAGACCTCGGCCCGCGCGCGCTCCCAGCGCCGGTCCTTGGTCGGCCGAGCGAACACCGGCACCAGGAGCAGCGACACCCCGTGGGCGTGAAGGGCCGCGGAGAACGCGTGCAACCGAGCCAGGTCCTCGCACACCAGGATCGCCATCCGGGCGCCGCCCGCTTCGACCACGCAGACTCGCTCGCCGCGGCGCAGGTCCTCGTCGATCGGGGCGCTCAGGCGATCGGCCAGCCCCCAAAGCTCCAGGTCCTCCTGCGAGAAGTTGAATGGGTGGACCTTGCGCTGACGGACGAGCACCTCGCCCGTGCGCGCGTCGAGCAGCACCGCTTCGTTGGCCGGCGGTGAGGAGCCCTCAACGTTGCCGCTGCCAGCCACCACGAGGCGCAGCCGGCTCGCCCCCGCGCCCTCGCGGTCTGCAAGCGCGACCTGCCAGCGCTCGAGCAGCGCACGGGATAGGCAGAGCTCGGGTGCGACGCCAATCGCCACGCCGTGCTCGTCCCAGGCTGCGATCACCTTCTCGACCCGCGCCTGCGTGGGCTCCCGGTCGGCGGGATGGATCCGGTAGAAGCGCATCCCGGAACGCTCCTCGACCTCCCATTCCAGCTCGTCGGGCTCGCGGATCATCGGGGCGGTGGCGACGCGGAGGCCGGCCTCGCGCTCCGGCCGGGTCAGGCGGGAGCGGGCCGGCAGGGCAGCGTGATCGCAGGCATCCCAGGCGCCTGCGTTGACCCGCACCACCGATCCGAACGCGTCGGTCAGGTCCTCGGGCAGTTGGCCGCGGCGGCCCGGGCGGGCGACGCGGGGCAGGAGGGCGCCGGGAAGGGCGCCGGAGTCGAAACGGCCCGACTCCGCGTAGCGGAGCGCGTACTCGGTCAGGGCGGGCGGGGCGGCCGCGCCGAGCAGCGGGTTTGCGTGGGCGAGGGCGGCGTCGAGGCCGAGCAGGACGGCGAAGGACTCACGCCCGCCCTCGGGGGGACTATCGGGCTCACCGTCGAGGGCCGCCTGCTCGACTGAAGCGGCGGTGGCCGCGACCTGCGGATCTCGCATCCACGCTTCGCCCTCGGCGTGGAACTCGGCGGGGTCGAGCCGATCGAACAGCTCGCAGAAGAGATCGGCGTAGTCTCTGATCACACTTGACAGATACTTGACAACAAGTTGCTAGGATGTGGGCATGGCCACGCCCACCGTAGCCCAGTCCCGGGTACCCGCCCTGCTCTCCCGGATCGCGAGCCTCGGGGCGGAACCGGCCCGCTTGGAGGCCGTGGCACTCGGGCTGGTCGACGCGCTGCTCGAGGGCGACGGCGAGACCCTGGCTGCCGCCCTGGACGCGCTCCGCGACGCCCGCGCGCGGGCCGACGGCGATCGCGAGCTGGTGGGGTGGCTGGATGCGGCCATCGCCTTCGCGCACTGGGGACTCGAGCGCGTCCCATCACGCGCCGCCGTGGCCCAGGGAACGCAGGCCCACGACTTCCTGCGCGTCCTCGCCGGCTCGCCGCAGCTGGGAAGCGCAGAGCTGCGCCGCTTGCTCGAGACCGACGAGACCCAGGTGAGCCGGACCGGCCGCCGGCTGCTCGAGAGCGGTCTCGTCTCACGGCGCAAGGTCGGCCGCCAGGTGTTCTGGCAGCTGACCCCGCGCGGGCAGGATGCGCTCGAGGAGGCGCCCGCACCGAAGCGATCACGTAACTCGGATTTCTGGCAGCAGGCTCTCCGGCGCGGCTTCGAGGCGGCGTACGGCGACGAGCCGGGCGAGCCCCGCGAGGTCGATCCCACCCGCGAGCGAATTGTCGAGACCGCGCTCGAGCTGCACGGCACCCGAGGCATCCAGGCCACAACCTGGCAGGAGATCGCCGACACGGCTGGCGTCCCGATACAGACCATGGAGGCGCTGTTTCCCACGCAGGACGATCTCGCCAGAAGCTGCGGCGAGCACTTCATGGAGAGCCTGCGGCTGCCGCCTCCCGACTTGGCGCCTCAAGTCTTCGCCGGCACCTCGTCGGAGAGCGAGCGGGTCCGCCGCCTCGTGAAGACGTTCTTCGGCGCCTACGAGCGCGAGGCGGAAGGCATCACGGTTGGGCGCCGCGAGCGCAAGGATGTTCCCGTGGTGGATGAGGCGCAGGAAGAGCTCGACAACTCGCTCGACGCCCTTGTCGTCGAGGCGCTACGCCCGCAGCACCCGGACGGCTCCTCGGTCGCGTCGCTGAGAGCGCTCACCGACCTCGAGGTGTGGCGCACCCTGCGTGATCAGGGGGCGACGCCCGAGGCGGCGGTGGAGCAGGCAAGCGCAGCGGTCGAGCGCTGGCTCGAGACACAGCCGACGCGCTGAGAGACCGGACAGCTGCTCGTAACGAGCTGTGGGCTGCTCAAGCGGGCTCGGAGCGCAACAGGAGCTGCTTGAGACCCGCGGCGACTGAGTCGCGCTGACGCGAGCTGAGCGGCTCGAGGAAGGCCTCGTCGGCGGCGAGCACCGCGTGCAGCGACTGCTCGGCGAGGCTTTCGCCATGCTCTGTGAGCTGAACGAGCACCCCGCGGCGATCGCCCGGGTCGGGTCCTCGTTCTATGAGTCCGGCGCGCTGGAGCCGGTCGAGGCGCGAGGTCATCGCCCCAGAGGTGATCAGCGACGATCGGGCGAGATCCCTGGGGTTCGTGCCCTCGGCGTCGCCGCGCCGGCGAAGGGTGTTCAGGACGTCGAAGTCGCCGAAGCTCAGCCCAAAGGGCTGCAGGGCGGCGGCGATCGCTCGCTCGAGGTGGGCGGCGCAAAGCAGGAGACGCCCGACGACCTCGAGCGGGCTGGCGTCCAGCGCCGGGTCACGCTCGGCCCACGCCTGAATCATGCGGTCGATCGGATCGGTCGGCATATCTGGAAAGAGTAGCTTGACATTAAGCGAAAGTCCAGTATCTTGGTCTCAAGTAACTTTACGTCAGGCTATATGCCACGAGCGAAAGGACACGCGATGACCACCCAGACCGCACCGCCCACACTCCACTCGGACCTCCCCGAGGTCCTGACCGGTGCCGTCGTCCGTCCCGGCGACCCGGGCTGGGACGAGGCCCGATCTGGCTTCAATCTCCTGGCCGATCAGCATCCCGAGGCGGTTGCATTTCCGCTCGACGCGCCAGACGTGGCCGCGGCCGTGAGCTACGCCCGCCGTGCGGGGTTGCGCGTGGCTCCTCAGGCGACCGGTCACAACCAGGATCCGCTCGGCGACCTGGACGGCACTCTGCTCGTAAACGTGAGCGGGCTGCAAGAGGTCCGCGTCGACCCAGGCGCCCGGCAGGTCCGAGTCGGCGCCGGCGTCAAGTGGGAGCGGGTCGCGCCGCGACTCTCCGCCCACGGACTCGCCGGTCTGCACGGCTCGTCGCCAGATGTTGGGATCGCCGGTTACTCGCTCGGCGGCGGGATGGGTTGGCTGGCCCGCAAGCACGGCCTGCAGACGAACGCCGTCACCGCGCTCGAGCTCGTCACCGCCGACGGAAGCTTCCTCCGCGTGGACGCCGAGAATCACCCGGACCTCTTCTGGGCGCTCCGCGGCGGCGGCGGCAACTTCGGCGTCGTCACCGCGATCGAGTTTCGCGTCGTCGAGGTTGAGGAGCTCTACGCAGGGGCGTTCTTCTTCCCGTTCGAGCGCGCATCCGAGGTGCTGCACACCTGGAGCGCGATACAAGGCGGCTTTCCCGACGAGCTGATGTCGTGGGCGTCGCTGCTTCACTTCCCGCCGATCCCCGACATTCCCGCGTTCGCACGCGGCCGGTCGTTCGCGGTCGTCATGGCGGCATTCCTCGGCAGCGAGGCAGAGGGGCGGTCGCTGCTGACGTCGCTTCGGGGCCTCGGACCGGTGCGGGATACATTCGCATCGGTGCCTCCGGTGGTGCTCGGGGATCTGGCGATGGACCCGCTCGACCCCCTTCCCGCTCACAGCGGCCACGCCCTGATCGACGGGCTGCCTGGGAAGGCGATCGACGCGATCCTCGCGGCCGTCGGTCCCGGCTCGGGCCGCGGCGAGACGCTGACGATGCTGCAGTTCCGCATGATGGGCGGAGCGCTCGCTCGCAAGGCGCCCGGCGCCGGCGCCCGGGCGACGCTGCCCGGCGCGCTCAGCATGTACACGGTCGGCGTCGTTCCCGACGAGGCATCCGAAGCCAAGGTGCGCGCGGCGGTCGCCGACGTCGAGGCCGCGTTGGAGCCGCATCGCGCTGGCCACTACCCGAACTTCGTCGAGAAGCCGGCGGACGCGAGCGCGTTCTTTGAACCCGAGACGTGGCGGCGGCTGCGCGAGGTGAAGGCGCTCTATGACCCCGATGACCTGTTCAGGGGAAACCATCATGTCCCGCCCGCCGATCGGGCGCCGGCCGAGCCCGAGCTCGTCGTGTTCTGAGGGCGAGCAGGACCCGCAGCAACGGTGACCCGCGATGCGCCTCGATGCTGACGATCGAAGCGCGACCAGCCGGCGTTTGGGATCCGGATCGCGCCGAGCGCGCGGTCCGGGTCTCGCGGGAGCTCGCGCCTGCGAGCGAAACCACGAAACCGGCAGCGGCCGATGTTTGACGCAGGCGCGAGGTGGCAGTCGGTCGCGGTGGACAGCTGCCGAGCACGAGCGTCACATGCGGCTTGCGGTAGCGGTTGCCCGGGATGCCGCGCGGAAGGGCGGCGCTGCGATCGGTGCAGTCATCGTCGATCGAGAGGGCGAAGTGGTCGCTGAGGGCCACAGCCTGGTTGGCCCTGACCACGATCCGACCTCCCACGCCGAGATCAATGCGATCCGGATGGCGGCAAAGAAGCTGGGACGATTTCATCTTCCGGACTGCACCCTGTACTCGACCTGGGAGCCATGCTCGATGTGCCTCGGCGCCTGCGCGTGGGCTGGCCTTGGCGAGGTTGTCTTCGGCGCCGACGGGTCGGTAGCTCCGCTCGAGTACTTCGACCAGGTCGATTACTCCGCGCTCCGGGCAAGCCGCAACGCGCGCCGTGATGGAGACCGCCGGCCATTGATGGTCCAGGGACGGGTGCTCTTCGATGAGACCGCACAACTGCTCGTAACGCGCACTTGACCCACGAACAGAGACCAAGAGACAAAACGAACAGAGGAGGACCAGATGGCCGAGTTCCCCGCACCCAGTGAAGGCATCCTGCTCACCCACTTCATCGTCTCCGACGACGTCGAGCGCTCGCGCCGCTTCTACACCGAGGTGCTTGGCGGCGAGACCATCGCGGCCGGTGAGCCGTCGTTCGTCGCGCTCGCCAACAGCTGGATCATCATCAACGTCGGCGGCGGGCCCACCGAGGACAAGCCGACGGTGACGCTCGAGACACCCCCCGACCCGGACCGGACGAGCAGCTTTCTCAACATCCGCGTAGCGGACATCCAGGCGATCTACGCCGACTGGAGCGCGCGCGGGGCCGAGTTCCTTACGCCGCCACAGGATCGCGGCGGCGAGATCCGCTGCTACATCCGCGATCCGGACGGCCATCTGATCGAGGTCGGCCAGACCAGCCCCTCGTTTCTGGAGCAGATTGGCTAGGAGCGGGCTGTCCGCGACGCGCTCCCCCCGCTATTGAAGGAAAGGCCCGCGAATGCGGGCCTTTCGCGTTCCTGGCGGGTTCCCGCCTCGGAGTTCGTCGTCCCCGAGCATCGCGCCCACCGTCTATGGCCAGCGCCTCCTGCGAAGGAGTGTCGCATGCGATAGAAACGAGGAGAGTCCACGACGGAGGGTCAGCGATAGAGCCCTACTTCGATCTCGGCACCTACACGCGCGGGACGTCGACAGCCTCGACGAGCGCCCAGATGTGGTTCGACCGCGGCCTGGTGTGGTCCTACGCGTTCCACCACGAGGAGGCGATCAGGTGCTTCGAGCGCGTGGTCGAGCACGATCCTGGCTTCGCGCTGGCCCATTGGGGTATCGCCTACGCGAGCGGACCGAACTACAACAAGCAGTGGGAGGCGTTCGATCCGGTCGACCTCGCGGCGTCGCTCGAGAAGGCGTGCGACGAGGTCGAGGCGGCACGCGCCTGTGCGGACCGCGCCGCGCCGGTCGAGCGCGCGCTCGTCGAGGCGCTCGGAAGCCGCTACCAGGCCAACGATCCCACGGCCGACCTCATCGCGTGGAACGCTGACTACGCCGAGGCGATGCGCGACGTTTATCGCGCGCATCCCGACGATCTCGATGTCGCCGCGCTCTTCGCCGACGCGCTGATGAACCTCACGCCGTGGGCGCTGTGGGATCGGTATACGGGCCTGCCACCCGAGGGTGCGGCGACGCTCGAGGCCAAGGAGGTGCTTGAGCGTGCGCTCGAGCGGCCTGGCGGCAGCACGCACCCCGGAGTCGTGCATCTCTACGTGCACCTGATGGAGATGTCGCCGTTCCCCGAGCGGGCGCTGCCGGTTGCCGACGAGCTGCGCTCGCTCGTCCCCGACGCCGGCCACCTCGTCCACATGCCGACACACATCGACGTGCTGTGCGGCGACTACAAGAGCACGCTCGAGTCGAACCTGCGCGCGATCGAGGTCAACGAGAAGTACGTCGCGCGCGAGGGCAGGGTCGGGTTCTACGCGCTCTACCACGCGCACGACCGGCACTTCGCGATCTACGGGGCGATGTTCCTCGGCCGATCGCAGATCGCGCTGCGCGTCGCCGCCGACCTCGAGGCCGCGCTGCCCGAGGAGCTGCTGCGGATCGAGCAACCGCCGATGGCGGATTACCTCGAGGCGTTCGTCCCGATGCGCCTGCACGTGCTCATCCGCTTCGGGATGTGGGAGGACATCCTCGCGCTGTCGCTGCCGACCGACCCAGAGCTCTACTGCACCACGACGGCAATGACGCATTACGCGCAGGGCGTCGCGTACGCGGCGACTGGTCGGATGGCGGAAGCCGAGCCGGCGCGCGACGCGTTCCTCGCGGCCGTCCAGCGCGTACCCGAGTCGCGCTACCTGTTCAACAACACGAGCCAGGACATCCTGGCCGTCGCCGGGGCGATGCTCGACGGCGAGCTCGAGTACCGGCGCGGCCAGTTCGACGCGGCATTCGAGCACCTGCGCCGGGCGATTGCACTCGACGACGCGCTGCCGTACGACGAGCCGTGGGGCTGGATGCAACCCACGCGCCACGCCTACGGCGCGCTGCTGCTCGAACAGGGTCGAGTCGAGGACGCTGAGACCGCATACGCGCAAGACCTGGGCTACGACGCGTCGATCCCGCGCTCGTCCTGGCACCCCGGGAACGTCTGGAGCCTGCACGGCTACCACGAGGCCCTCGTTCGGCTGGGAAAGCCCGAGCAGGCGCGAATCGTCAAGCAGCAGCTCGACGTCGCCCTCGCCCGCGCCGACGTGCCCATCCAGTCGTCATGCTTCTGCCGCTTGACGCACCACGCGGTGGCTGCCTAGATCTTCACGCCCGGCCAAAGGATCAGCGGGTCCTCAGCCGCGCCCGCCCAGCCGCGCTTCCGCTGCCTCGGCGCGATACCGGACCATCCGTGAGACGGCAGGAACCCGCCTGCCGCGCAGCCCGGTCGCGTGGATCGAGCGGTGCGGGCTGATGTTGCGCGGCGGGCGCAGGACGATGTCCGGTCGCGGCTCGGGCATCGTCAGCGCATCAACGCGGCCCTCCAATCTCCGGAGCCGCCGCTCAGCCTTCGTAGGTCGTGAGCTCGAGCTGGTGACCGTCGGGGTCGGGGAAGTAGATCGAGTGTGCGATCCCGTGGTCGGAGAAGCGCGGTTCCATGCCTTGGGCGGCGAGCTCCTCGCGAGCTTGCTCAAAGCCTTCCCGATTCACCCGGAACGCGATGTGGAGGATGCGGACGTCGGGCCGTCCCGCGCCGTCACCGGGATGGAGGTCCTTGTCGAAGATCGCGACGCCGGTCCCATTCGCCGCCATCAGCACTGGGACGTCCCACTCGTCGTGTGCGCGCTCAAACCCGAGGATCTCCGCGTAGAACCGCCGCGAGCGCTCGACGTCCTGAACGGCGATCGCTACATGGTCGAGGCCCTGGTTGCCGTACTTGGCCATTCGCGGCGAGGGTAGCGGGCCGGCGCCGTCACGCCGCCGCGGGGACCCCGGACGCTCGTCACGTCGCCCGGGATTACGGCGCCCCAGCTCATAACCCGGAGGTCGTGGGTTCAAATCCCACCCCCGCTATGTCTCTCACTACCACGTCAGAGCCCTCCGCCAGGAGGGTTTCTGCGTTTTCGAGGACATCTCTGCTTTGCCGAAGATTGGGACCCGACCCGTCGTCGTCCCCAACCCTTGGCCACCAGTCCCCCGCGTTGACACAGATCCCCGCCGCCGCATAGGCTCGCCCCGACTGGCACGCGACGAGGACGGAGGAGAGATGTCGGCACGGCAGATGCGCAGGGCGCGCGAGCGACGGTTGGACCGCGAGCACCGTATGGGCGCGGGCAATAAGGCCGCGATGGGTGCCGGTGCCGCACTCGGAGCGACGGTTCTGTTCGCTCCGGCTGCGCAGGGTGCCACGTTCACGGTCACGAGCCTCGGCGACGCCGGGCAGGGGACCCTCCGCCAGGAGATCGCCGACGCAAACGCGGCGGCGGGCCCCGACGACCTCGTCTTTCAGAGCGCGCTCACCGGAACGATCACCCTCCTGACGGGGCAGATCGATATCACCCAGCCGCTGACGATCAGCGGGCCGGGCGCGAGCGCCCTGGCTGTGAACGGCAACGACCTGTCGCGGATCTTCTACGTGCCGAGCGCGGGCTCGCTCGCGATCTCGGGGCTGACGATTGAGGAGGGCCTCTCGAACGGCCCGAACGGCGGCGCCATGGCGACCAACCTCACCGACGTGACCCTGACAGGGACGGTGTTTCGGGACAACAGGACGACCGATGCCCCTGGTTCGGCTGCCGGCGCCGGGGCGGTGCAGGTCGAGGACGGCGACCTGGCGGTCGCCGACTCGTCGTTCGTCGACAACGTCGCCTACGGCTCGGGCGGGGCACTCTATGCCGCGAAGACCGGGTACACGACGACGATCACGAACTCCATCTTCTCCGGAAACCGCGCCGAGCGGGGAGGCGTCACCTCCGAGAGCGGCGGCGCGCTCTACCTGGGCGGCACCGAGGTCTCGATCTCCGGCTCCACGTTCACCAACAACCGCGCCGAGGAGGGCGGGGCGCTCTACTCCTATGGCAGCGTCTCGATCGCCAACTCCACTTTCACGGGCAATACCGCCGAGGCTGACTACGGCGGCGCGATCCATAACGACGGGGGCAGCGTCGCGATCGACGGGTCGACGATTACGGGCAACCAAGCCGGGACCGTTGGGGGCGGGGTCTTCGTCGACCAGACGCTCGACCAAGAGCCCACCGAGGTGACGATCACCAACAGCACGATCTCCGGTAATCAGAGCAATGTCTCCGGCGGCGGTGTCCACATCGACCAGACGCGGTCCGACGTCCTCGTCTCGAACTCGACGATCTCCGGCAACCAATCGGTCAACGGGGGCGGGATCAGCTTCGCAACCGACACGACCCAGGATCCGCAGCTTCGGGTTCAGAACTCCACGATCGCTGGCAATACGGCGACGGCCGCCGGCGGCGGCATCTACGTCCCGGGGATGGACAACGACGCGAACGGGTCCGGCGACCGCGCCACGATCTCCTCGTCGATCATTGCCGACAACTCCGCCCCGGCAGGCCCCGACCTCGATGGCGGCGGATCCGGCGACCCGACGACCTTCGAACTCGGGTTCTCGCTCGTGGAGGCTCCCGGGACGACGCTGGGCGCCAACACCGCCGAGATCCCCGCCGGCTCCAACATCACCGGCCAGGACCCCCAGCTCGGCCCGCTCGCCGACAACGGCGGTCCGACCCAGACTCACCTGCCGGCTTTGACGAGCCCGGCGCTCGACGCAGGGATCGCCAACGGTCTCGCGACTGACCAGAGGGGCCTCCAGCGCACCTTCGACGCGTCCAGCCTCGCCAACGCTGCGGGGAGCGATGGCACCGACATGGGCGCGGTCGAGTTGGTCCCCGAGGGCACCTGCAAGGGCAAGGCCGCGACCGTGCTGTTCGCACCCGGCGCCCCGATCACCGGGACGGAGGGCGCCGATGTCATCGTCGGCACCGCCGGCGCGGACAAGGTGAACGCCCTGGGCGGAAACGACGTGGTCTGCAGCGGCGGCGGCAACGACAAGGTCAACGCCGGCGCCGGCAAGGACGACGTCAAGGGCGCCGCCGGCAAGGACAAGCTCAAGGGCGGCTCGGGCAAGGACAAGCTCTCCGGCCAGGCCGGCAAGGACAACCTGAAGGGTCAGGGCGGCAAGGACACGCTCAAGGGCGGCGGCGGCAAGGACAAGCTCGTCGGCGGCCCCGGCAAGGACAAGCTCAAGGGCGGCGGCGGCAAGGACGTCGAGCAGCAGTAGCCGAATCGAACGGACGGGCAGGTTCCGGTCGTCGAGGCCGGTCCGAGCACTACGTCGCGGGCGACCTGACGTTCACTGTGGGAAGCCACATCGGACGGTCAGCCAGTCGCGGTGGACGAGGTAGACGAAGGACCGATCGGCCAGAGCCCCCGCGAGCGCGCCCTCTCAATAGACGAAACCGATGCGCTCAGACCGGCAGGCGTGCTCGCTCGACAATCCGTGCGTCGCAGCGAGAAACGAATCGGGCCCCCGCTACTAGTGAGAAAGCCCGCTCAAGCGGGGTTTTCTTGTTTCAGGCGGCCTCGGCATGCAGTGGTCGGCACGGCTCAGCCCCGGTTGTGGTTGACGACCTCGACGTTGTGCCCGTCCGGGTCGAGCACAAACGCGCCGTAGTAGCCCGGGTGGTAGACCGCGCGCTCGCCCGGCGCGCCGTGGTCCTCGTAGCCCGCGGCGAGCGCCGCGGCGTGGAACGCGCGCACCGTGGCGTCCTCGCGCGCGGGGAACGCGAGGTGGACGTGCTCCGTGAGCGGCCGCTCGTCCCGGACGAGCGTGAAGCTGTAGTCCGTGCCGGACAGCTGCACGTGGCCGGGCTCGTCGTGCGTCAGGCGGAGCCCGGCGTGCGGGGCGATCGTCGTGTAGAAGCGCCGGGAGGCCTGCGGGTCGCGGATCCGGATCCACAGGTGGTCGATGCGGCCGTCGGGCACGGCGTCCGTGCGGTCGACGTGGACCGCCTCGACGCTGTTGCCGTCCGGGTCGAGCAGGAACCCGCCGTAGTAGGCCGGGCCGTACTGCGTGCGCGGCCCGGGCGCGCCGTCGTCGCGATACCCGGCGTCGATCCCGGCCTGCCAGAACGCGTCGACCTGCGCGCGGTCGCGGGCGCGGAAGCCGACGTGGAGCCCGCGAGTCACCGGGTGCTCGCGGTCCGTCGGCCCGATGTCCCAGTCCTCCCACTCGACCAGCTCGGCGTCCGCATGGCTGGGCTCGACGCCCAGGACGCTCAGGACGGTGCGGTAGAACCGCTCGGAGGCCGCGAGGTCCGAGACGGCGATGCCGACGTGGTCGAACACCCGGCCGAGGCTACCGCCCAGATTGACGCCCGACCCGCGCGTCGCCGTCGCCTGACGGACGGCGGGGAGTCAGCGGGGTCTGAGCGCTTCTCCCGCCGCACCGCAGTATTGCCCGTCGGCGATATTGCCCCAAACGATCAGCGCTCTACGGTGGTGCCGGGCCCTCACGGAGGATCCCGCGCACTCTGTCGATCGTGGCCCCCTCGGCCGGGGACTGGGTCACCCACCAGGTGGCGCCCGCCGCGCCGTATGGGGCCGGGTCGGTCCCGGGCGGAAGGGAGGCGACGATGTCATAGGTCTCGGCTGGGTCTCTTCCCGCCTCTTGTCGGAGCGTGGCGAGGTTGGCAGCGATCTCGGCAAGCTGGTCCGGGTGCTCGAGGTTGATGGGGAAGAAGCCCTGGTATCGGGCCGCCCGGCGCAATGGCTTGGGCTTGCCGTAGAACCCTGCTACCCAGATCGGCACGCCTGGGCGCTGCACGGGCCGCGGCAGGAATCGCATGCCGTCGACCGTGTAGTGCTCGCCGCGGTGCTGCACGAGCTCTCCAGACCAGGCGGCCTGGAGGATCTCGAGTGCCTCGTCGAGCATCTGAGCGCGCTTGCGTTCGTCGAGCTCCTCGCCCGTGATCGAGTATTCGCTGCCGAACCGGTCGCTGCCGAGGCCGACGCCAAGCGTCAGCCGGCCATTGCTGAGCCGGTCAAGGGTCGCGGTCTCGCGCGCCACCTTGACCGGCCGGCGCCGGGCGAGTGGGGTGACCATCGGGCCGAGTCTGATGCGCTGGGTCGCGCTGGCGATTGCGGCCAGGGTGATCTGCGTGTCGGCTACGTCGACAACGGGCTCGTGCCAACGTACGTGGTCCCACACGAACACTCCGTGCCAGCCCGCCTCCTCGGCCTCGGCGCACAGGCGGGCGACGAGCGCGGGGTCGGCGAGCTCGTCGAAGAGCGGGATGTAGAGGCCGGAGCGCATCAGGTGTGCTCGAGGATCGCCTCGACGACGACGTCCCAGTCGGCCGGGTCGACCCCGTGTCCGGCTCCCTCGAGGCGCATCAGCCGGGCGCCTGGGATCTCCTCTGCGAGCGCCTCGCCGTGTTCGATTGGGAACATCGGATCGGCGGTTCCGTGGATGACTAGCGTCGGCGCAGTGACCGAAGACAGAGGCTTGGGTGATCCTTCGCCGTGGGACATGAGGTCGTGGTTCTGCACCGCGGCGAAGTCACGCGCCCGCTCGATGTCGCGGCGGACGAGCTCGCGGAATCGGGTCTCGTCAAACGGCCGCTCGCCGCCCGCGAGGATGCGCGAGTAATCGACCAGGTATTTGATGACGGAGTCGGGGTTCGACCGATCGGCCTCGGCCGTGGCGACGAAGCGACCGAACTCCGCCGTAGGCGGCGGCAAGTCGCGATCGCCGGGGGTTGCAGGGGAGGTACTGATCAGCGTGAGGGAGAGCACGCGGTCGGCGGAGTCGAGCGCAACCTCCTGGGCGATCCCCCCACCCGCCGAGACGCCGACCAGGTGCGCGGCCGGGATACCGAAGCCGTCGAGCACGCCGGCGGCGTCAGCCGTGAGGTCGGCCCCCGTGTACTCGGGCTGGCCGGGCTCATAGGTGATTGAGCGGCCGGTATCGCGGTGGTCGTAGCGGATCACGAACCGCCCGGCACCGGCGAGCATCCGGCAGAAGCGCTCCTCCCACCAAAGCATCGACGCCCCGATGCCCATGATGAGCAGGATCGGTGGGCCGGACGGGTCCCCGAACGCCTCGGCGCACAGCTCGACGCCGTTGGCTTCGATCATTCGCTCGGCCACGCTGGTCCTTCGCGCGAGTAGGCGCGGCGCGCTCTATCCGCCGATCAGCCCGAGCTGAAGCGCCTGACCGAGGTCGTCCCGAACCGACCAGTGCTCTATCACCTTGCCGTCCATGACGCGCCAGATGTGGATCTGCTCGGTGGCGAACTCCTTGCCGGTCGGGGGTTGGCCGAGAAACTCGCCGACGTGCCGCCCGTGCATGGTTACGCGAGCAACGACCTTGTCGTCCTCGCAGAGCTCGTCCTCGACGTCGGCGTGCATCGGACCCCAAAGCCCGCGTAGCCAGCTGACGGTCTCCTTGAGGCCCTCTGGGCCCTGGGGGTTGTCCGGCGGTGCCTCGTGGTTCACGAACTCGGGGTGGATGAGTTCGTCGGCAGCGTCTAGGTCTCCCTGCTCGAACAGCTCCTCGAGGACGCGCCGGGCGAGGCGCTTGTTCTCGTCCGATTTCATCTCCATGCCTCCGTTTCGTGTCGTGCTCTGTCGCGCTGCTCAGGCCCCAGCGCGGGGCATGTTTCTCCTACCCGCCCGGCCTCGTGCTTAGCGCGATTTGCGAGAGAGAGTGGAAGGATCCGCAGAGGGTGTCCCCGCAGGTACTTCTAGGTGTCGGATCACTCTTCAGGCTCGCGGTGGGAGCCGGTTATCTTCTGGCTCCCGAAGAAATGTCGCGTAGGGGTTTCGCACCCGATATCCGCGGTCACGCGGACGGGCGCATGAGCACGCGTGGCTTCGGCGCACTTCATCTCGGTATCGCGGCGGCCACGCTTCGCTCCGCCATTCGCGGCGAAGGGGCCCGGGAGCTCGCGATCTTGAACCTCCTATGCGGGCTCGGGGATACGGCCGCGACCCTGCTCGAGCGCCGGGAACGAGGGGCGTGGGACCCTGTCGTCCTCGGCAGCGTGCCGGTCGACGCGTTGGACGTTGGATGGTGGGTCAACGTCCTGCGACGTCTCTGACCCGCGACAACTGAATCGCCGCGGCTAAACCCTTCGCTCAAGCCCGACCGACGCCCGAAGTTCTTCGATCTGACGCTCGAGGATCTCCCGATCGCCGGTCGCCTCGAACTGCATCAGATCCGCCAGCCCGGCGGCAACCGAATCGATTTTTCGATGCAGCGCGTCGTCGTAGCGCCGTTCTGAGTTTTGAAGCAGGGCGATGAGCAGGAAGGCCAGCACCGACGTCATCGTGTTGATTACGAGCTGCCACGTGTCGATGCTTTCGAACAGCGCGAGGGTCGGCATCCACACCGCAACGACGAGCACCGACGCCGTAAAGAAGATCCCCCGGCTTACGAATCTGGATGTCGCCTGCGCGAAGCGATCAAAGGACCCGGGGCGTCCATGCCGCGGAATCGGAACCTGCGGCTGCTTGTTCACAGGGTCGGGTTTCGCCGGCCGTCCGCGAGATCCTCGCCACGGAATCAGACGAACCGCACCGGATACGCCGGTGGTCCTGCGTCGAGCGTTCGGAACCGCGGCGGAAGCGCGGCGAGCTGCAAGCGCGCGCGCTTGCAGCTCTCGGCCAGCGGTTCTTTGTGGACGATCTCGCCCGCCCGCATGACGGGAACGAGCAACGGGTCACCCGGGACCTCGCGGTCGACCGGCGCGACGATGTCCTCGACCATCTCGCCGCCGGCCGTGCGACGGTAGACCTGCTTCACCCCGCCGCGCGTCTCCTTCAGCGGCGAGCGCTTCTCGACCGCGCGCCAGCTGCCGTCGGCGCGCTGGTCGGCGACGAGCTTGTAGATGCCGTTGACGACGGGCGAGTCGCGGCTGGTCCCGAGCTCGGTGCCGACTCCCCAGACGTCGACCGGGGCGGCGGCCGCGACGAGCTCAGCGATCCGGTCCTCGTTCAGATCCCCGCTGGCGGTGATCTGCGTGTCGATATGACCGGACTCATCGAGGAGCCGCCTCGCCGTGCGCGAGAGCTCGAGCAGGTCTCCGGAATCGAGCCTGATTCCCTTCAGCGGAATCCCGGTGCTGTCGCTCGCCTCGATCGCGTGCCGGATTCCGGTGCGCGAGTCGAAGGTGTCGATGAGCAGGACGGCGTTGCCGGGGTGGTCCTGGAGGAAGGCACAGAACGCCTCGAGCTCAGAAGTGAACGACAGGACATAGGAATGGGCCATCGTGCCCACTGGTTCCAAGCCATAGCGCAGCGCCGCGGCGACGTTCGAGGTGCCAGCGCAACCGGCGATCGCCGCGGAGCGGGCGACCTTCATCGCCGCGTCCAGGCCGTGGTCGCGGCGCGGCGAGAAGTCGACCACCGACCCATTCCGGGCCGGCTCGCCGCCACCGGCGGCCAGGACCACCCGGGCGGCCTTGGTGGCCACCATCGTCTGGAAGTTGATCTGGTTGAGGATCAGCGTCTCGACCAGCTGGGCCTCGATCCGCGGTGCGGTCACTCGCAGGATCGGCTCGTCGGCGAAGAACACGGTGCCCTCCGGGAGCGCGTCGATGTCGCCGCGAAAGCGAAACGCCGCCAGGTAGTCGAGGAACTGGGCGTTGAACCCGCGGCTTTCCAGATAGGCAAGCTCGGGAGCGGGAAACCGCACGGCCTCGATCAGCTCGAGGGTCGGACCGAGGCCGGCTGCAAGCAGCCACTGCCGGGCGGAGGGCAGGTGTCGCGTGAAGTGCTCGAAGACCGCCGTCTGGTTCATGCCACGGCGGAGGTAACTCGCCGCCATCGTGAGCTGGTACTGATCGGTGAGCAAGCCGATCTGGCCAAGGTCGAGCAGCCCCGGATCTGAGAAGTCGGCCGCCGTGCGTGCCACGCCGCGGCTCAGCCTCAGCTGATGCTCGCGCCGGCCCGCACGAGCTCGTCGATCGCCCGGTCGGAGTCGCCCGGCTCGGCGTCGATGCCGCGGATGCCGGCGGTGTCGATCACCACCTCGAATCCGTGCCGCAGCGCGTCGAGGGCGGTGTGCTTGACGCAGTAATCGGTCGCTAACCCGACGACCGTGACCCGCTCGATCCGGTGCGTTCGAAGCACGGCCTCGAGCTCCGTCGCTTCGAAGCTCGAGTATCCCTCCAGGTCCGGCCGATAGCCGGCGTCGACGACGACGTCGACCTTCTCGCGTGCGATCCGGGCGTCGAGTTCGGCGCCGGCGGTGTCCTGGACGCAGTGCTGTGGCCAGGGCCCGCCCTGATCCCGAAACGATCCGTGGTCAGGCGGATGCCAGTCCCGCGTCGCGACGACCAAGTCGAAGCGGTCGCTGGCGAGGAGCTCGTTCACCCGCGCCAGGACCTCGTCGCCGCGCGGCACCGGAAGGGCTCCGCCCGGAAGAAAGTCGTTCTGAAGATCGACGATCAGTAGCGCCTCGCGCATCGGTCACCTCGCAACTACCGAGACCGCGACAGCCGCCGGCTGATTCGCGCCCGCGCAAGACGATAGCGGCGCCGTGCTGCATCGAGTCCATCGCCGGCATGGCGTCGCCGGGGATCGTCAGGCCGGGCACATCCTCCGGCGCGAACACGACCGCGAGCCCGAGCACCACGAGGACCACCGCCACACCGCGCATGGCGATCGCCTTCCACGGCAGCAGCCTCTCGATCGCAATCAGCGCCGCCACCACGGCCATCCAGCCGATGCTCATCACGCCGAGCGCGATCAGCGCCGCCATCATCGCCCAACAGCAGCCGACGCAGAACCCACCGAACTCGATCCCCGACCGAAGTTCCCCCAAGCGCCCGCGGCGGCTGGGCGTAAGCCGGGTGCGGCACCGGTCGAGACAGGACTCCTTGACCGCCGTGAGCTGGTACAGGCCCGCGGCGACGATCACGCCGCCGGCGACGTAGGGCCCCGCATCGTCCCAGCCGAGGAACCCGGCGTCGAGGGAGCGCGCGCCCTCGACGATCGCGTATGCGAGCACCCCGGCGGCGGTCCAGGACACGAGGTAGCCCGCGACGAACGCCGACCTCGTGGTGAGCGATCCCCGGCGATCCACCACCCTCGGCGAGATCGACGGGAGCATCATCGCCACCATCATCGTCACCCAGACGACGGCGAACCAGCCGAGGCCGCCGAGATCGGTCCCCGGCCCGGCGTCCATCCCGTCCATCCTTGCGACGGTGATCGCCCATCCAGCGGCGGCGAGCACGAGGAGGAGCGGCAGGGCGAGCTGGCTCAGCCCCTGCACGGGCGGCGTTGAGCGGAATGCTGCGGACTCCATCGAGGACCGAGATATCACAACGGACTGCGATGAGTCAGCGCCGCGCCGAGGGTCTAAGTTGGTGATGAAGCCCAAACAGAGAGGAGCAAGAGATGCCTGAGCACACGACTGGTACTCGCGAGGAATGGCAGGCGGCCCGCGACGAGCTGGCGAAGCTCGAGACCCAGCACGCCGAGCTGAACGAGGAGATCAAGAGCAAGCGGCTGGAACTCCCGTGGGTCCCGGTCGAGAAGGAGTACGAATTCGACACCGAGGACGGCAAGAAGACCCTCGCCGAGCTCTTCGACGGCCGCTCGCAGCTGCTCGCCTACAACATCATGTACGGGCCCGACTACTCCCTAGGTGCGTGCCCCGGATGCACGAGCCTCGGCGACGAGTTCTCGGGCGGTCTGATCCACATGAACAAGCGAGACGTGACGTTTCTCTGCTTCTCGCGTGCGCCGATCGATCGGCTCACCGCGTACAAGCAGCGGATGGGCTGGCAGTTCCCCTATGTCTCGACCTACGACACCGACTTCCCCTGGGACTTCGGGCTCGCTATGACCGAGGAGCAGGCAAACGAGATCCCCGAGGTGAAGGAGATGATCGACAACCCGCCGGAGTGGCTTCGGGACTGGGGCGAGCAGGTCGGGGCGGAGCTCAAGGACGGCCTGCGCGAGGGCCCGGGCTACATCGCGTTCGCGCGCGAGAACGGGACCGTCTACCACACGTACACCGTGATGGCGCCCGATCCGTTCGTTCAGCCCCACTTCGGCATGCTGCTCGAGCGGACTCCGAAGCCCCAGCCCGAGGAGCCTCGGGCCTGGCGCAAGGACGAGTATCCGGACTGACCTGCCGGTCGCGGCTCGGCCGCAAGGTTTTCAGGCCCCAAGCGCACTAGGGAATCAGTGAGCACGAAGCCCGAGAGTCTTGGCCGGGCCGCGATCGCGCCCGCGTTGGAACGCTTTCGCGCCGGCGACCCCGCGGCCGCCGAGGTGCTGGCGCGTCGCGCCTGCCGGCTCGCCCTGCGAACCGCCGCCGCGATCCTCCGCAGCCGCGAGGAGGCATCGGACGTGGCCCAGGACGTTGCCGTGGAGGTCCTGCGGTCGGCTCGCAAGCTTCGCGATCCGGATGCCTTCGACGCCTGGGTGCACCGAATCACGGTCCGGAAGGTGCTGGCCTGGCTTCGGCGTCGCCGCAGGACTCAGGCCGCGGAGACCCCGCTGGCGCTGCTGCCGGAGGCGGGCCACCCGGCGGCGCCGGAGGGGAGCGACCGCGACGCAATGCTCGCCGCCCGCCAGGTGCTCGCCGCCGCCCTCGCGGAGCTGCCAGCCAACCAGCGGCTGGCGCTCGCGCTTCGCTACGTGCACGACCTGCCGGACGCGGAGATCGCCCGCGCGCTCGGCTGCCGGCCCGGAAGCGTTCACTCCCTGCTTTCTCGCGGACGCGCCTCACTGCGTCGCGACACCCAGCTCGCCGAACTCGCCCTCGCAATCGCAGGAGGTTGACGATGTCCTTCCCCACAGACGAGAGCGTGATCGAGGCGACGTTCGCCCCCGCCCGCAGCCTCGAGCCCACCGATCGAGAGGTCGCCAACGTGGTCGCTCGCGCGACCTCACGCCCGGGCCCGCTTCGCCGTCGCCGCGAGGCTTCGGTCGGCTGGAGCCGGCGTCGCGTCGCCGCCTGGGCGCTGACGGCAGCGCTGCTGCTCGTAGGGGGCGCGTACGCGGTCCCACCCACACGCGCGGCGCTCGACGACATCGCCGGCTCGTTCTCGGATTGGATCAGCGGCGACACGGAGGCTGGGCCGGGCCGGCCGCTCGGTGCGAACGAGCAGGCGCCCGACTGGGTCCGTGACCCGCGCTTCGTTGGCGATCCGCGGGTGATCGCCGAGGCCGACGGCTACAAGCTCTACGCCGCCGTGATGCGGGACGGCAGCGTCGAATTCGACCTCGGCAACACCGGCGTCGGCCTCGGCTTCGAGCCGAACGGGTTCGAGCAGCGGGCGCTCTACGTTCTCGGTCCGGGCTCGATGGCGAACGCCGACGAGCACGGCCATGTGCCGCTGTTCGGGGTGACCGCCCGGTCGATCCGGAGCGTCGAGCTGACCTACGAATCAGGCCCCCCGCTTCGGCTCGACCGCGTCGACGGCGGCTTCGTCCTGCTCGCGGAGCCAGACCGCGCTCCCCGCGAGGTGATTGCTTTCGACGCCGAGGGAAACGAGGTGGCGGGTGAGCTCGTCGACGACAGCGACCACTACGGACCGAGGATCGACTGGAGCCAGTACGGGCCGCCCGCGCCCCGCGTGACCTCGGAGTGCCAACCCGGCAGCGCGGGCCCGACGCCGCCGCCGGAATGTGGGACCCGATGACTGCCGGCGGCATCCTGATCGACATCGAGTCGTCCGAGACGATCGCCGGGGGCTCTCGATGCCGCACTCACCCCGGTGGCATCGCGACCGACTCTGGCTGCTCGGGTCGGGCGAGAGGTGTGCCGGAGGTCGAGCTCTTCGAACGTGCGCGACCTCACGCCCCGCGATAGGGTGGGCCGGAGCACGGAGGTCGAGACAGGACAGGATGTCTGCACGGGCGAAACGTAGGGAGCGCGAGCGTCGCCTCCGACGGGAGCGGCGGCGGAAGTCGACGGCGGCGATCGGTGCGACGACGATCGGGGCGGCCGTTCTGGCGCCGGGCGCGGCGGCCGACACGTTCACGGTCGAGAACCTCGAGAACAACGGCCCGGGGACCCTTCGCCGCGCGGTCAACGACGCGAACGCGAACGCCGGACTCGACCGGGTCGTGTTCCAGTCGAGCCTGAGCGGCCAGCTGACGCTGAACAGCCAGGTCTACATCAGCGACGGGGTCGAGATCGCCGGCCCCGGCGCCAAGCAGGTGAGGCTCGACGCCGAGGGCGCCGATCGCATCCTCAACCTCTATGGGCTGCCCGCCGGCAACCGGCGCGTCGCGGTCGCGGACCTGACGCTCGCGGACGGCGCGGCCGACTACGGAGGGGCGATCTACAGCGTCGACGCGGACCTGGAGATCGCCCGCTCGACGATCACCGGCAACGCCGCGACCGCGGCGGGTGGCGCCGTCTACAGCTTGAACTCGTCGCTCACGCTCGCCGACACCGACGTGACCTCCAACAGCTCCGAGGGCTACGGAGGCGGCGTCTACGCCGCCGGCTCTGAGATCGAGATCGCCGACAGCAACGTCGCCTACAACTATGCCGACGCCTCCGGCGGCGGCATCGCCGCCGCGAGCAGCCCGTTGGAGGTACGCAGGACCAGCTTCGGCGGCAACGAATCGCTTGGCTCCGGCGGCGGGGTCTACGTGTACGGGGATCCGGACATCGCGCCGGCTTCCGTCGACATCGCCGATAGCTCGCTGTTCGCCAACTACGCTCGCTCCGACGGCGGCGGCATCTACCTGGCCGCGAGCGGGGCGATGACGGTCACGCGGACGACCGTCTCGGGCAACGACGCCAATCGAAACGGCGGCGGCTTGGCGGTCGGCACCCAGACGAAGGGTGGCGCGGTGAGGATCAGCGACAGCACGCTGTCCGGCAACCGGGCTGTGCGGCGAGACGGCGGCGGGGTCTTCATCGCCGGGCCCCAGGGCGAAACGCTCCTGCAGAGCGTCACGATCTCGGGGAACGCGGCCGGTCGGAGCGGCGGCGGCGCCTCGGTGTACAACGCTTACGACACCCCGGTCGCGGTCCGGAACTCGACCGTCGTCGGCAACCACGCCGGCTCGCTGCTCTACGGGGGCGGGGGCATCTATCAGTACGGGGGAAACGTCCCCGGCGGCCCGGCGGGCGACACCATGGTGCTGTCGAGCACGATCGTCGCCGACAACGCGGCGTCCGTGGACCCGGATCTCGGCGGCGGGGGCGGCGGCTACAGCTACTTCCGGGCGGGCTTCAACCTGGTCGAGACGAGGCCGTACCTCGCCACATTCAGCGGCGACCCCGCCGGCTCCAACGTCGTCGGCGAGGACCCCTCTCTCGGACCCCTGTACGACAACGGCGGGGCCACGTACACCCACGAGCCGTACGGCGACAGCCCGGCGCTCGACGCCGGGGTCGCCAACGGCCTCGCGCAGGACCAGCGGGATAGCGCCCGCACGATCGACCTGCCGGGCAAGAGCGCGCGCGGATCGGACGCGACCGACATCGGCTCCGTCGAGGCCGTGGTCTGCCAGGACCGCTCGGCGACGGCGGCGCAGGGATCGCCGGCATCCGACCAGCTCGACGGCACCGGCCAGCGCGACCTGCTGCTAGCAGGAGCCGGGAACGATCAGCTTCGCGGCCGCGCGAAGGGGGATTGCCTGGCGGGTGGCGACGGCAATGACAGCGCGAGCGGGAACGGCGGGAAGGACGAGCTCCGTGGCGGCCCCGGCCGCGACACGTTACGCGGCAACGCGGGCAAGGACCGCCTCCTGGCCGCGGGCAACGGCCGGGACCGCGTCGATTGCGGGCCGGGGAAGGACGTCGCCCACGTCGATTCCAAGGATCAGGTGGCCGCCGACTGCGAGAAGGTGAAGGGCGCCTAGCTTCGACGGCCTCCCGGTGGGGTTGAAACCACTGGAAGCGCACGGCCAACCCATCTCGCAGGGTTCACACGTAGCCGTGTTCGCCCGCTACGGGGACGCCGCTAACCGGACCGGACGCGGTGTAGTGAGCGGTTGAGGTCAAGATGCAAAGCAGGGAGTCCGACGCCGTCTTCCCGGCCGCGTTGGTGGCGGTCGCCGCCACCTTCAGTTTCACCTTCTTGCCCATGTTGAGGTTGGTCGGCGAGCTGTAACGCACGTCCCCTGCGGGATACTGGGGATACTCATGAGCCCGCGCCCTCCGGCAGTCGCCCTGCCTCCCGCGATTCAGACCGCCGCTTGGCTGTTTCGGCCGACCGGGTTTCTGGATTGGTGCCGGCGCCGCTACGGCGACATCTTCAGCGTCAAGTTCATCGGCTTCAACACGCCGATGGTGATGATCTCTGACCCGGAGTCGATCGGCGCTCTCTACAAGGGGCGCGAGAACGGTTTGCCCCCGGGAAGGAGCTTCGCCCTCGAACCGGTGATGGGTTCGCGCTCGGTGCTCCTGCTCGAGGGGAGGGAGCACCTCTCACGGCGAAAGCTGATGCTGCCCGCATTTCACGGCGAGCGCATGCGCGCATATGAGAGCGTGATCTCCGAGGTGGCGCGCGCAGAGATCGACGCGTGGCGCATCGGCTCGAGCTTCCCAATCCATTCTCGGATGCAGGCGGTGACCTTGCAGGTGATCCTGCGCGCCGTCTTCGGGGTCAGCGATCCGTCGCGTCTCGAGCGACTCGGTGGGCTGCTCGGAGGGATGCTCGCCGACATGGCTTCGCCCCGTCTGCAGGTCCGGGTGCTCACGGCGCGGCGTTTTGGCCGCGAGGACCCGATGCAGGACCTGCGGCGAAAGACCAAGCCCGTCGATGATCTGCTTCAGGCCGAGATTGCCGAGCGGCGTGCTGACCCCGCGCTCGCCGAGCGCACCGACATCCTCTCGATTCTCGTAGCCGCGCGCTTTGAGGATGGTGAGCCGATGAGCGATGAGGAGTTACGCGATCAGCTGATCACGCTCCTGCTTGCCGGCCACGAGACAACGGCGACGGCGCTTGCCTGGACGTTCGACCTCCTGTTGCGCAACCCGCAGCCGCTCAGTCGCCTTCGAGCTGAGCTTGCTGAGGGCGGTGAGGAGTACCTGCGTGCCGTGATCTCGGAGTCCTTGCGCCTCCGACCCGTCGTTCCTCTGGCCGGGAGGCGGTTGCATTCTGTGCTTCGGGTTGACGGTTACGAGCTACCGGAGGGCACCGATGTCACCCCGGCGATCTGGCTCGCCCACACCCGCGCTGACATCTACCCCGAGCCGTTGAGGTTTCGTCCCGAGCGATTCCTCGAGGGGTCGCCCGAGCCCTACGCCTGGATCCCCTTCGGCGGCGGCGTCCGGCGCTGCCTGGGCGCCGCGTTTGCGGAGTTCGAGATGCGGGTGGTCCTGCGCGAGGTCCTCGGCCGCTGCGAGCTGCGAAGCGCCCGATCGGCTCCGGAGCGCATCTCCCGCCGGAACATCACCTTCTCTCCTCGCCACGGGACGCCTGTGGTTCTGGAGTCCCGGCGAGAAGCCCGGCGCCGCGAGGCCCGGCCGGCGGTGGCTGCCTGACGGCTGACGGTGGACGTCAGGCGCGGCGCGGCGTAGAAACGCCGAGCTCGCGAAGGGCCTGCTCGGGATCACGGAAGGGCTGATTGCGCAGCAGCTTTCCGTTCCTGAGCGTCCAGATGTGACCGGTCCGTTCGGAAAGAGGTGTGCCACTTCCCTTGCCGCGCATGTGCATGGTCATCACGATGGCCACCCGCCCATCCGGTGCTGCCACGACGCGATGGACCTCTACCTTCCATTCCTTCCACGCCATGTGGATGTCGTCGAAGTACTCCCGGATGCCGTCGTGACCGCGGTAGGCGCGCCCGCTCACCGCGAGAACTGATGCGAACTCGACGTCCGGATCGCACAACGCGACCGCGGCGTCCACATCGCCTCGAGTGATCGCCTCTGCGAGCCCGCGCACGGACTGTTCGTCGTCGGTTTGCATTCCCCGAAGGTATCCGTCCTCGGCCTGACGGTGGTAGCGTGGCCGCGGATCGTTCAACGCCAACTTGAGAAGGAGTTCGCGATGGCTGAGACGCTCACGGGAACGTGCTTGTGCAACGGCGTGGAGTACGAGGTTCAAGATCCTCAGGCGATGGGTTACTGCCACTGCACACGCTGCCAGCGGTGGACGGGCTCGAGCCTCGCAGGGGTGGTCGTGGCCAAGGAGAACTTCAACGTCACCAAAGGCGAGGAGTTGGTCAAGACCTATGAGAGCGAGCTCGCGCCCCGCAACTTCTGCAGCAACTGCGGCTCCAGCATCTTCG
>DAIRGH010000093.1:0-11685 GCA_036794585.1 Solirubrobacterales bacterium
ACCCGGGGCTCGGCGGCGACCAGCTCGGCGAGCCGCGAGGTGATCGCCCGGCCGGTCTCGCTGCCGCCGGCGTGGACGATCCGGCGCGCGGAGTGACCTCCCTCGAGCCCCAGCGCCGGCTGGTCGCCGGACTCGGTGTCGAAATGCACCCCACGCGCCTGCAGCTGCGCGACCGCCCCGGGCGCCTCGCGGGTGAGCACGTCGACGGCGCTCGTCCTGCAGAGCCCACGGCCTGCGGAGACGGTGTCGGCGGCGTGGCGCTCGGGCGAGTCGTCGGCGGCGAGCGCCGCCGCCAGGCCGCCCTGCGCCCAGAAGCTCGAGCTCTCGGCGAGAGGCTTGCGCGAAACGAGCACCGTCGCCGCGCCCGCCTCGGCGGCCTCGAGCGCGACGTGCAGCCCGGCGGCGCCGCCGCCGACCACGACTACGTCGCAGCGGCTGGCGTCGGGGGCGGGGGTCACGGGCGGGGTACGGTACCCGCAAGCTGGTGCTCTATCTCGCCCATCCCTCGTCGCATCGCCACGACACGGGCGCGCACCCCGAGAACGCGGCGCGCCTGGTCGCGATCGAGTCGGCGCTCGATTCCGACGGCTGGCCGGGACTGGAGCGCGTCGAGGCGCCGGCGGCCGAGCGCGAGCAGCTTCACCGCGTCCACGATCCGGCCCACGTCGACGCGATCGAGGAGTTCTGCGCCCGTGGGGGCGGCATGGTCGACCTCGACACGGTGGCGTCGCCCGGGTCCTTCGACGCCGCCCTGCATTCCGCCGGCGGCGCCGCCCGGGCCGCCGAGATGCTGCTCTCAGGCGAGGCCCGCGCCGCGTTCTGCGGGCTGCGACCGCCGGGCCATCACGCCGAGCGCGATCGCGCGATGGGCTTTTGCCTGTTCAACAACATCGCCGTCGCCGCCCGCCACGCGATCGCCGCCTGCGGCGCGGAGAGGGTGCTGATCTGCGATTGGGACGTCCATCACGGCAACGGCACCGAGGCGATCTTCGCCGCCGACCGCGACGTGCTCTTCGCCAGCATCCACCAATGGCCGCTCTACCCGGGGACCGGCCCCGCCGAGTACGCGGGCGAGGGGGAGGGAGAGGGCTACACCGTCAACCTCACGGTCCCGCCGGGCGCCGGCAGCGACGAGTTCCTCGCCCTCGTCCAGCACGTGGTGGTGCCGATCGGGCGCGCATACGAGCCGGGACTGATCGCGATCTCCGCCGGCTATGACTCGCATCGCGACGATCCGCTTGCCTCCTGCCAGGTCGAGACCGAGGCCTTCGGAGAGATGGCGGCGAGCATCCGCGAGCTCGCCGCCGAGCTCGACGTTCCCGTGCTCGTCTGCCTCGAGGGCGGCTACTCGCCGACGGCGCTCGCCGCCTCGGTGCTGGCGACGATCGCCGGGCTCGACGGCTCCGCCGAGCCGCGCGAGGCCCCGCGGGCGGCGGCCGAGCCGCACCTCTCGCGGCTTGCCGGGCGCTGGGCGCTGACCGCGTAGCGGCGGCTACAGCGTGAGCTGCTGCTTGAGCTCTTCGAGATAGGTGCGCGGAAAGCCTGGCACCGAGTCGAGCTGGCCGAGGTCGGTGAAGCCGCCGCGGCGCTCGCGCTCGCGCAGCACCCGCTTTGCCTGCGTCACCGACATCCCGAGGCCGCGCAGGTCGTCGAAGTCGGCCTCGGCGAGGCTCACCAGCCCGTCCGCGGCGGGCTCGTCCGATTCGATCTCCTCGTCCTCGGCCTCCTCGGCCTCCTCGGCCTCCTCGGGTTCGGGTTCGGGCTCGTCGGCCTCAGCCGGCGGCTCCTCCTCGCCGGCAGCGACCTCCCCTTGCAGCTCTGACTCGACCTCGGCCGCCTCGTCGGCCTCGGCTTCGGGCTCGTCCTCGAGCTCCGCCTCCGCCTTGTCTGGCTCTTCCTCGGCCGGCTGCTCGGACCCGGCCCGCGCGCGCTCGGCGATTCCGCGGGCGTGTTCGCTCAGCGCCCCGATCGCCCCCCGCAGCTGTTCGTAGCGAGTCTCGTGCTCGCGATCCTGCTCGGCGCGGGCACCCTCCTGCAGCTCGGCAACCTGTGCCTCGGCGGCGTCAGCGCGAGCCTCCGCCTGTTCGAGCCGGTCGCGCGTCTCGGCCAGCTCGGTCTCGATCGCCGCCCTTGCCTCGTTGAGCTCGCGCTCGCGCTCGCCCAGCGCCGTCGACGATTGCTCGTCTGCCGCGCGGCGCGCCTCGGCGAGCTCCCGCTCGACCCGCGCCTCGGCCTCGGCGCGCAGCGTCTCGGCCTGGCGCTCGAGCTCGGCCCGGTGCTGCTCCTCGGCCTTGGCCTCGGCGGCGGTCATCTCCTCGCGCATCGCGGCGCGCCCGCGGCGCTCGCCCTCCTTGCGCAGGGCCTCGACCTGTCCGCGCAGCCACTCGGACGCCGCGCTGCGGTTCTCGACCGCCGCCGCTGCCGCCGCCTCCTCGGCGGCCCGGGCGCGCTCGGTCGCCTGCTGCAGCTCGCGCTCGGCCTCGGCCAGCGACTTCGACTTGCCGACGCGCTCTGCCTCCAGCTCGGCGCTCAGCTCGGCTTCGCGCTCGGCCGCCTTGCGCTCGGACTCGGCGAGACCCTCTCGCAGCCGGCGCTGTACGTCCTCGCGCGCTTCGCGGATCTCGTTCGTCGCCCGTTCCTCGGCCTCGCGCCGGCTGCGCTCGGTCTCGGCGGCGATCTTGCGCTCGGCAAGCTTGTGCAGGCGCTCGGTCTCCCGAGCCAGGTCGCGCTCGGCCTCGGCCACCCGCTCGGCGGCGGCGATCGCGCGCTCCTCGATCTCGCGGAGGCGCTCGTTCGAGTCGGCCCTGATCCGCTCCTTGTCGACGCGCTCCTGCTCGAGCTCCTGCTCGCGGCGCGCGAGCTCTGCGGCATAGCGGTCTTGCGCCTCCTTGCGCGCCGCGGCGACCTCGGTCCGCACGCGCTCGTCGACGCCGGCGCGGACCTGCTCGATCTCGGCTTGCGCGCGCTTCTCGGCCGCCTCGACCGCGCGCCGCTCGGCCTTGGCCTTGGCCGCTTCGACTCCCTCGCGAGCCTGCTGTTCGAGTCGTCGCTGGGCGGTCGCGCCCTCGTCGCGAAGCTCGCGCGTGGCTTCCGCGATCGCTTCGCGGCGGGCCACGTCGACCGCCTCGCGAACGCGTTCGTCGACCTCGCTGCGCAGCCTCTCCAGCTCCAGCCGCAGATCCTCGGTCTCGGCTCCTACCCGTCGGGCGGCCTCCTCGCGGGCGCGCCGCTCGGCCTCCACCTGGGCGCGCTTTGCCTCGGTCGCGCGCGCTTCGGCAGCACGCACCTGCGCCATCGCCTCGCTGATCGCGGCGTCGGCAGAGCGCTCCGCCGCGGGGACTCGCGCGCGGGCCTGCTCGGCGGCGCGCAGCTGCTCGACCTCGACCTCGACCTGCTCGGCGGCGCGCGCTGCCTCCTTGGCCTCCTCGCGGGCGAGCTCGAGGTCGGACTGAAGCTGCTCGGTGGCGTCGCGGGCGCGCTCGAGGTCGCGCTCGAGGGCGAGGATCTCGTCGATCGCCCGCTGCTCGGCCTCGTCTGCGGCCGCCTTGGCGGCAGCCTGTATACGCGGGTCGAGCTCCTCGTCGGCTACCGCTGGGCCGCCGTTGTCGGGCGGCGCCGGCGTCGTCTCGGAGTCCGCTTCGACCGTGGCCGCGCTCGACTCCGACCCCCAAGGGGCCGGGTCGGCGCCTCTGCCGAATCGCCCGAAACGTCGCCTGGCCATCGCCGCTGACTCTAGCCAGATGCGGGGGTTTCGGCGCCGATCGTCAGCTCGAACTTTCGGCCAGTACCTCGCGGTAGGCGACCAGCACGCGGGCCGCCATCAGCTCGGCCGAGAACGCCTCGGCGCGCGCGCGCCCGGCGACCCTGGGGTCTGCGGCGTCGAGGTGCCGGCGCGCAACCTCCGCCCAGGCCTGCGGATCGAACGGGGCCGCGAGACAGCCGTCGACCCCGCGCAGCACCGCCGGCGCGATCCCCACCGGCGTCGAGAGCACCGCGACGTCGCAGGCCAGCGCCTCGATCGGCCCGAGGCCGAAGCCCTCGTTCTCCGACGGCGTGATCACCGCATTCGCCGCGTTGATCCAGTCCGGCATCGCTGATCGCTCGACCTCGCCGGCGTCGAACAACTCGGCGCCGGCGATCCGCGCCACCTCCGCGGCGCGGTCGTAGCGTTTGACGGCGCGGCCGGGCGCGGAGGGGAAGAAGAGGTAGCGCCCGTCATCGCGCAGGCCGAGCCGCCGGCGACTCTCGGCCCGTGGCAGCGGCCGGAACAGCTCGAGGTCGGCCCCGCACGGCAAGACCGCCCGCGCGCCCTCGGGCGCCGGCAGGCCCGGCTTACCGGTCTCGGGGAAGAGCAGCGCCCGGGAGGCGAGTCCCGCGAGCTCGATTCGCCGCACCAGCCGCCGCGACAGCCGGCCGGTGACGGGATGGCGCACGTCGGTGCCGTGGAAGGTGACCACCAGCGGGCGGGCGCCGGCGAGCTTCGCGCACCACCCCGCCAGCCCGTAGTGGGCGTGGACGAGGTCGAAGCTCTCGCGCCGCAGCAATCGCCGAATCGCCACCGTCGCTGGTACGTAGTGGCGGCTGCCGGAGGGGAACCCGAACGTCTCGACCTCGACGCCGAGCTCGCGCAGCGCCGCGACCTGGTCGCGGACGAACGAGCCGCGACTCGGATAGGAGGGATCGGGGGTGATGTTGGTGACGACGAGGACCCGCACGGCGGGTCAGCGTATTACCGCCGGCAGTTCCTGCCCTCGACCCGGACCACGCGCAGCGCCACCTCGGCGTCGAGAGGAGCCTCGCCCGGGGCCGGGAACAGAGCGCACTCATCCGGCGTCGCGCAGCCGCACTCCTGCGCGACCTCGAGCCAGCCCTTCATCGCCCGCGTGCGCTCGAGCAGCTCCTCGACCTCCTCGAGCTTGCGCGTCGAAAGCGACCGCATGCCTTCGGCCATCGGCCGGCCATCGTCCAATCCATCGACCAGCAACTTGATCTCGCGCAGCTTGAAACCCGCCGACTGGGCGACGCCGATGAAGCCGAGCTTGCCGAGCACGTCTGCCTCGTAGCGGCGCTGGCCACTGATGCGGTCCGGCGCGGGGAGCAGGCCGATGCGCTCGTAGTAGCGGATCGAGGACGTCGTCACGCCCGCCCTGTGCGCCACTTCGCCGATCGTCAGCTCCGGGAAGTCGTTCATCCCGTCAATCCCTTGACTTGAACCGCGCTTCAAGGTCCATCGTAGTCCGCGCACGGTCAAACGCCAACCGAAATAGGAGGTAACTCATGACCGTCAAGACCAGACCCTCCCTCGAGCTCGAGGGGTTCAAGCGCGGCTATGAGGAGTGGGACGTGGACGCGCTGCTGGCGCTGTACGCCGACGACTTCGAGCTGATTCAGATCGACCGCGATTCCCCGCCGAGCGCGCCGAAGACGCGGCACGGAAAGGACGCCTTCCGTGGGATGCTCGAGCATTGCGCCGCCGCCGGCGTGATGGCGACGGTGGAGAACATCGTCGCCGGCGAGAATCGGGCGGCGGCCACGATCACCTGCGAATTCCCGGGTGGCCGGAAAGTGGTCGCGAACGCGATCCTCGAGTTCGAGAACGGTCGCATCGTCCGCGAGCGCGACGTCCTGGCGGGCGATCCAAGGTAGTAAGGATGCAACAACCACTCACAAGGAGGTAGAAGATGCCGAAGGCATCGAAGCAGAGCGCTTCCCAGCACGAGACGCTCGAGGGCTACGAGGGCCACTTCGAACGTTTCGACGGTGGCTGGACGGTGGGTTTCGAGGCCTATAGCCAAGACGCCGACCTGGCCCCGTTCTTCAAGGGGCTGCCCGACGACGAGTGCCAGTGCGAGCACATGGGCTACGTGATCAAGGGCAAGCTCGCGTTTCGCTCCGGAGGCGAGGAGGAGGTCTTCGAGACGGGCGATGCGTACTACGTCGGCCCAGGTCACACGCCGGTGCTGTTCGCCGGCACGGAGGTCGTGGAGTTCAGTCCGAGCGAGAAGCTGGACAGCACCATGGAGGTCGTGACGAAGAACATGGAGGCTGGCGCGAGCTGAGCGCCGCGTTTCCCCTCCGGGCGCCCCGACTGGGGGCGCCCGGGTTCTTCGTGACACCTCGGTCTAGATCCTTGACCCGCAGCGGGCAAGCATCGACTCGTCCACGGCTACCGAAGGAGAGCGATGAACAAACTGCTGCGCGTACTGGGCTCGGAGCGCGGGCAGGGCACGGTCGAGTACGTCGGCCTGATCCTGCTCGTCTCGATGCTGATGGTCGGCATGGTCGCCGCGATGAAGGGCTTCAACGCCACCAGCGGCACCGAGATCGCCGAGGTGATCATCTCCAAGATCAAGCAGGCGGTGAACGCGATCAGCTTCAAGTAGCGCGCGAGCCGGGCGGGCGGCGAGGTTTGAAAGACTCGCCGCCCGTGCCGCGCAGCTACGACCGATCCCCCGCCGATCTGCGCCCGGTCGTGATCGCGCCGGGGTTCGTGCGCACGGCGACGGGTTCCTGCCTCTACGAGCAGGGCGAGACGCGGGTGATCTGCACCGCCAGCGCCACGACCTCGGTGCCGAAGTGGCTCGAGGGCAAGGGCCGCGGCTGGGTGACGGCCGAGTACGCGATGCTGCCCGCCTCGACCGGCGAGCGCAAGGAGCGCGACTCCAAGCGCGGTCGCCCCGACGGGCGCTCGACCGAGATCCAGCGCCTGATCGGTCGTGCCCTGCGCGGCGTCGTCGACCTCACTGCGCTGCCCGACGTCTCGGTCTACGTCGACTGCGACGTGCTGCAGGCCGATGGCGGCACCCGCTGCGCCTCGATCACCGGCGGCTACGTCGCCCTGCGCCTGGCGACTCAGCGCCTGCTCGAAGCCGGCCAGATCGAGCGCGATCCGCTCACCGGCTCGGTCGCGGCGATCTCGTGCGGCGTCGTCGACGGGGTCCCGCTCTGCGACCTCGACTACGCCGAGGACTCAGGCGCCGAGGTCGACGCAAACATCGTGATGACCGGCGACGGCGGCCTGGTCGAGGTCCAGGCGACGGCCGAGCGCACACCGGTCTCGCGCGCCTCGCTCGACGAGCTGCTCGGCCTGGCCGAGCCGGCGATCGCCAAGCTTCGCGAGGCCCAGGCGGTTGCCTGTGGCGAGCTGCAAAGTTGAATGAGCGGGCGCCGCGCCTGATCGTGGCGACGCGCAACGAGCACAAGCTGCGCGAGCTGGCCGAGATCCTCGACGGGATCGAGGTCGCGCCGCTGCCCGAGGGCGTCGCGCTGCCGCCGGAGAGCGGCGAGACGTTTGCCGAGAACGCCCTGATCAAGGCCCGCGCCGCCCACGCGGCGACGGGCGAGGCGGCGATCGGCGATGACTCCGGGATCGTCGCCGCGGCCCTGGGCGGCCGTCCCGGCGTGCGCTCGGCGCGCTACGCGGGCCCCGACGCGACCGACGAGCAGAACCTCTCACTGCTGATCTCCGAACTGGCCAACGGCGACCGCCGGGTCGCCTACGTGTGCGCGATCGCCCACGTCGACCAGCCCGGCCGCGAGCGCGTCTTCGAGGCGAGCTGCGAGGGCACGCTGATCGACGAGCCGCGGGGCTCGGGCGGCTTCGGCTACGACCCGGCGTTCGTGCCGCTGGAGACCGGTCCCGACGACGGGCGCACGATGGCCGAGCTGAGCCCCGCAGAAAAGCACGCGATCAGCCATCGCGGCCGCGCCGCCCGCAAGCTCGCGCGCGCGCTCGGGCTCGGGGTCGGCGGAGGGATCGCGTGATCCGCACCAAGACCGGTGCCGCCGGGCTTTCGATCGTCTCCAACTCGCTGCTGATCGGGCTCAAGCTGGCCGCCGGGGCGATCACCGGTTCGGTGGCGATCATCACCGAGGCGATCCATTCCTCGATCGACCTGCTCGCCTCGGTGATCGCGTTCTTCTCGGTCCGCGCCGCCGACGAGCCGGCCGACCGCGAGCACCCCTACGGCCATCAGAAGGTCGAGAACCTCGCCGCCGCGATCGAGGGCATGCTGATCCTGGTCGGTGCCGGGATCATCATCTACGAGGCGACCCGGCGGCTCGTCACCGGCTCCGAGGTGGAGGATCTCGGGATCGGGATCGCGGTGATCGGCTTCTCGGCGATCGCCAACGTCGGCGTCTCGACCTTCCTCTACCGCCGTGCCCGCGAGCTCGACTCGCCCGCGCTCGCCGGCGACGCCGCGCACCTGCGCACCGATGCCCTGACCTCGCTCGGGGTGCTGGTCGGCCTGGCGCTGGTCGAGCTCACCGACGAGCCTGCCTTTGACTCGATCACGGCGCTGGTGGTCGCGGTCGCGATCGTCTACTCCGGGGCGCGGATCCTCACCCGCTCGGGTCACGAGCTCGTCGACGAGGCGCCCCCGGCCGACGAGCTCGACCGGATCGAGGCCGCGATCGCCGCCGAACGCGGCCGCGCGCCCGAGATCGCCGGCTATCACAAGCTGCGCGCCCGCCGCGCGGGCACCCGGCGCTACGTCGACCTGCACCTTCAGTTCACCTCCGGGACCACGCTCGAGGCCGCGCACTCGATCACGCACCGCGTCCGCGAGGCGATCGAGGCCGAGATCCCCAAGGCCGACGTGCTCATCCACGTCGAGCCGGAGGGCAGCGTGCACCCTCCAGACGAGGCCGCCCGCGGTCCCTACCGCGCGGGCTAGCCAACGGCGCTCCGAGGGGAGATACTGGCTGCGGGTTGAGAGATCAGGTCCGCTTCTGCACCGCACCTGACGGCGTTCGCCTCGCGTACGCAGTTCACGGCCGCGGCCCGACCCTCGTACGCGCGCCGACCTGGCTCACCCACCTCGAGTTCGATTGGAAGAGCCCGGTGTGGCGACACTGGCTGGAGGGCCTGGGGGAGCGGCACACGGTGCTTAGGTACGACGAGCGGGGCTGCGGCCTCTCAGACCGCGAGGTCGAGGACATGTCCCTGGAGGCCAGGGTCGCCGATCTGGCGGCGGTCATCGATGCCGCCGGGTTCGATCGCGTCGCGCTGCTGGGGATGTCGCAGGGCGGTCCGGTCGCGATCGCCTACGCCGCGCGCCACCCCGAGCGGGTCAGCAAGCTGGTCCTGTACGGGACGTACGCGCGGGGCCGGCTGGTCCGCGATCCCTCGCCGCAGGACCGCGAGCAGGCGCAGCTGATGATCTCGCTGATCCGGATGGGCTGGGGTCAGAACCAACCGACGTTTCGCCGTCTCTTCACCACGCTGTTCATCCCCGACGCCAGCGAGGCCCAGATGCAGTGGTTCGACGAGCTGCAGCGGGTCACCACCGAGCCCGAGACTGCGGTCAAGATTCGACACGCGCGCAACCACGACGATGTGACCGGCGAGGCGGCTCGGGTGAAGTCACCGACGCTCGTCCTGCATGCGCGCGACGACGCTCTGGTCGGATACGCGGAGGGCCGCCTCGTGGCGACGCTCATCCCGGGCGCCCGCCTCGTCGCCCTGGAGGGACGCAACCACATCCTGCTCGCCGACGAGCCCGCGTGGGCGCAGTTTCTCGTCGAGCTGCAGGCCTTCCTCGGGGCCGCCGAGGTCGCTGCGCCGGACAAGGACCTGTCCGAGCTCAGCAACCGTGAACTCGAGGTCCTTGCGCTCGTTGCTGAGGGCCTCAACAACGAGGAGATCGCGGAGCGCCTCTTTCTCAGCGTCAGGACGGTCGAGCGCCACCTCTCCAACATCTACGCGAAGCTCCGCGTCTCGGGCAAGGCCGCCCGCGCCGCCGCCGCAGCGCGCTTCTCGCGCTCGCCCGAGGCGCCGACCGCCCAGCGCTAGCGACTACGCGTATCCCGCCATCCCGCGTCGCCGCGGCGCGCGAAATTTGCGTGCTGGCGCCGATGGCAGCGGCGCGGGCCGGATCTAGGTTGGTCTCCCGGCAACGAACGAGGAGACCGCGATGACCACCAACAACTCATTTCATGCCTCGCCGCAGGAGGCACTCGCCGCCCCGGCCGAGGAGTTCCTCTACGTCGCCTGCCTGCGCGAGGGCACCGGCGTGCGGGCGCCGGATTCGCTCGCGGTCCTCGACGCCGAGTCGGGCGAGGTCGTCCACGAGACGCCGATGCCGAACATTGGCGACGAGCTTCACCACTTCGGCTGGAACCGCTGCAGCTCGGCCTGCCACGGACCCGACCGCTCACACCTGATCGTGCCGGGCTTTCGCTCGTCGCGGATTTACGTGCTCGACGTCGCCGGCGACCCGCGCAGGCCGCGGATCGAGAAGGTGATCGAGCCTGCGGAGGTCGCCGAGAAGACCGGCTACACGCGTCCGCACACAGTCCACTGCATGCCCGGCGACAACGTCGTGATCAGCATGCTCGGCGACACCCAGGGCAACGGCGCCGGCGGGTTCGCCGTGCTCGACGCCAAGACGCTCGAGCTCAAGGGCCGCTGGGAGAACGGCGGCGAGCGGCCGGGGATGAACTACGACTTCTGGTACCAGCCGCGCCACAACGTGCTGATCTCGTCGGAGTTCGGCGAGCCGAACGCCTACGAGGAGGGCTTCGACATCGAGGACGTCGGGGCCGGGCGCTACGGGCAGCGGCTGCATTTCTGGGACCTCGCCGAGCGGCGCCGCACGCAGACCATCGACCTCGGCGAGCGCGGGCTGATCCCGCTCGAGGTCAGGTGGCTGCACGATCCTGAGGCCGAGGAGGGATTCGTCGGCGCGGCGCTGTCGAGCAACATGTTCCGCTGGCACCGCGCCAACGGCTCCTACGCCGCGGACGAGGTGATCTCGGTCGACAACGTCGAGCTCGACGGGTGGCCGCTTCCCGGCGGCGTCCCCGGCCTGATCACCGACCTGCTGGTCTCGATGGACGATCGGTTCTTGTACTTCTCCAACTGGCTGCACGGGGATCTGCGCCAGTACGACATCTCCGACCCGGCCAACCCGAAGCTGACCGGCCAGCTCTGGCTCGGCGGCCTGCTCGGCAGGCCGAGCGACGCCGACCGCGAGCTCAACGGAGGGCCGCAGATGCTCCAGCTCTCGCTGGACGGACAGCGGCTCTACGTCACCAACTCGCTGTACTCGACGTGGGACAACCAGTTCTATCCGGAGCTGCGCTCGTGGCTGCTGCGGGTGAACTGCCTGCCCGAAGGCGGGATGGAGATCGATCCGGAGTTCTTCGTCGACTTCAACGATTGCCTCGACGGCCCGGCGCGGGCGCACGAGGTCAGGCTGCAGGGCGGCGACTGCACCACGGAGATCTTCCAGTGAGCCTCGCTCACATCGGCGGCATGCCGGTCGAGGAGGCGATCCTGCAGCTCGCCCCCGCGGGAATCGCCCTCCTCGCCGCCGTGCGGGTGATGATTGGGCGCATGCACAGGACCAGGCGCGGCTAGAGCAGGTTCACCGCCGCCGCGGCGCCGACCGCGGCGACGACGATCGAGTAGCCGATGTAGCCGTTGATGGCGAGCAGGAGGGTCGCGAGCGCGCAGATCCCGACCACCACCAGCCACGAGACTCGCTGCAGGGACACGCTCGCTATTGTCGCCCAGGTGCCGGACCCAGCCGCAAACGGCGCTCCCAGCGCCGCCGACGCCGACGTCGCCGTCGCCCGGCTTCAGGCGATGTCGGCCGACCTGCGCGGCTGCGTGATCCTGGCCGCCGACGGCTCGCCGCTCGCCGCCAGCGGCGACCCGGAGAAGTGGGGCGAGGCCGG